>DATNQF010000120.1:0-7908 GCA_036702855.1 Trichocoleus sp.
CTCTTAAGAAAGCCGCCGAACAAGCTGATCACGAGATAGGCGCAAGCATGGTCACCACTGCAGAGAAAACGAATATCGGCTACATCACTCAGATCATTGGCCCGGTTGTGGACGTTAAGTTTGCCAGCGGCCAGCTTCCCAGGATCTACAATGCTCTCATTATTAGAGGGACAAACCCCGCTGGTCAGGAAGTTTCCGTAACCTGTGAAGTTCAGCAGCTTCTGGGTGACTCCCAAGTGCGAGCAGTCTCCATGAGCAGCACGGATGGTCTGGTGCGAGGCATGGAAGTTGTTGATACGGGTTCTCCCATCAGCGTGCCGGTTGGCGCAGCCACCCTGGGTCGAATTTTTAACGTATTAGGCGAACCTGTTGATGAGAAGGGTCCTGTCAACGCTGAAGCGACCTCTCCAATTCACCGGGATGCTCCCAAACTGACGGAGCTAGAAACCAAGCCGTCTGTATTTGAAACCGGGATTAAGGTAATTGACCTGCTAGCGCCCTATCGTCGGGGCGGTAAAGTCGGCCTATTCGGCGGTGCGGGTGTAGGCAAGACCGTACTCATTCAAGAACTGATTAACAACATC
Organism: Trichocoleus sp.; assembly: GCA_036702855.1. Taxonomy (GTDB): domain Bacteria; phylum Cyanobacteriota; class Cyanobacteriia; order Phormidesmidales; family Phormidesmidaceae; genus JACVSF01. The sequence continues at coordinate 585 of DATNQF010000120.1, forward strand.
GCTAAAGAGCACGGTGGTGTATCTGTGTTTGGCGGTGTAGGTGAGCGTACCCGTGAAGGGAACGACCTCTACAACGAATTTATCGAGTCTGGTGTAATCAACGCCAACGACCTCAGTCAATCTAAAGTGGCTTTGGTCTATGGTCAGATGAACGAACCCCCTGGTGCTCGTATGCGGGTTGGTCTGTCTGCTCTGACCATGGCTGAGTACTTCCGCGACGTGAACAAGCAAGACGTGCTGCTGTTCATCGACAACATCTTCCGCTTTGTGCAGGCTGGTTCTGAAGTATCCGCTCTGCTGGGCCGGATGCCCTCCGCTGTAGGATATCAGCCTACCCTTGGTAACGAGATGGGTATTCTGCAAGAGCGCATTACCTCGACTCTGCAAGGGTCTATTACCTCCATTCAGGCGGTATACGTACCTGCGGACGACTTGACCGACCCCGCTCCGGCAACGACCTTTGCTCACTTGGATGCGACCACCGTATTGTCTCGGGGCTTGGCTTCCAAGGGAATTTATCCTGCGGTAGACCCACTGGATTCCACCTCCACCATGCTTCAGCCCGCCATTGTGGGTGAAGAGCACTACCGCACAGCCCGCGCGGTTCAGGCAACCCTGCAGCGCTACAAAGAGCTGCAAGACATTATCGCCATTTTGGGTCTAGATGAACTGTCTGAAGATGACCGTCAGACAGTTGCTCGGGCTCGTAAGATTGAGCGCTTCCTGTCTCAGCCTTTCTTCGTGGCTGAAGTCTTCACCGGCATGTCTGGTAAGTACGTCAGCTTGGAAGACAGCATCAAGGGCTTCAACATGATCCTCTCTGGTCAGTTGGATGATGTACCTGAGCAGTGCTTCTACCTCAAGGGCGGTATCGAAGACGTAATCGCAGCCGCTGAGAAGCTGAAGGCTGAAAGCTAAGACTTGCTTCACCGTTAGCAGCCAGCCAAACTTGGCTGCTAACGGTGGTACTTGGCTGATGCATTATCTATCACAGGGGTTCTTAAAACTGCTATGGCATTAACCGTGCGCGTGATTGCGCCAGATAAAACCGTGTGGGATTCTCCCGCTGAAGAAGTCATTTTGCCCAGCACAACCGGGCAATTGGGTATTTTGAGTGGTCACGCGCCCCTGCTGACTGCCCTGGATGTTGGCGTGATGCGCGTTCGGGCTGACCGGGAGTGGGTTGCGATCGCACTGATGGGCGGTTTCGCTGAAGTTGAAAGCAACGAAGTTACCATTCTGGTGAATGGTGCTGAACGCGGCGATGCTATTGACCGCGAGGCAGCTCGTAAAGCTTATGATGAGGCACAGGCGCGCAACAACCAGGTTGCAGCCGATGATCGGCAGGGAGCTATCCAAGCCAAGCAGGCTCTCAAGCGGGCTCGGGCTCGGCTGCAAGCTTCGGGCGTTGCAGTCTAGGCTTTCCCCAGCCAACCTTTTCTGAAAACTCTTGTTGGAAAAATTGGAAAAAGGGCAACCCCTCAAGGGTTGCCCTTTTTCGCTTTGAACAAGCTTCACTCAAAAAACAGAGCAAGGCGTTGATAAGGTAATCTGGACGTTAATCCGAAATCACCTATAACAACACCTTGCCCTGTAGACGAAACCTATTCATTTGAGAGAAGGCTTACGAACTACCAGTGAAGGTAACTTCAGGAAACTTGGATTGAGCTTCGGTCATCGGGCGACCCTTGCCCTCTTCCTGCCAATAGTTAATAATCTCGGTAGCTTTATTGAGCAAGTCAATACGCTCACCCTCTTCAATCCAGGGTTTCCCTTCCATCTCGGTCTTCATTTGCTCCCACGCATCATTACGGGGCCAAAAGAAGTAGGACGTGAGGGGGCTGGTTCCCTTTCCAACAACCTGGTCAACAGCCAGTGCAACATCGTTCTCCAGCCAGAGAACCTTTAAGACAAACCTTGACAAAGAAAACCTCCGCTGCGACCTCGGGCCAAAATGACTACAGTCCCCTATTGTACCGTACCTTGTAGATTCGATAAAGTCTTTGTGAATGCCCGTTCTTGATCGGAAGCAAATAAAGGCATTACCCCGTGTTGAAATTTGGCTTTTGCCTCCTTGAAATTCTGCATGAACTCAAACCTGAACTGTCCCGCTATTGTTGTTTTTGATATTGATGGGGTGATCCGCGATGTCAGTGGTTCTTACCGCCGAGCGCTGGCCGACACCGTCGAAGAATTTACTCAGGGAGGCTACCGCCCTACGCCGGAAGAGATTGACTTGCTCAAACGAGAGGGCCGTTGGAACAATGACTGGGAGGCCTCTCAAGAACTGACTCTGCGTTATTTTGAGGGTCAAGGCTTTTCCCGGGCCGATATCAAATTGGACTACGAAGCCTTGGTCTACTTTTTCCAGAGCCGTTACCGAGGCCCAGACCCTGAAAACCCTGACCACTGGACTGGATATATTGCCCAAGAGCCTATTTTGGCGACTCAAGATTACTTCAATAGCCTAAGCAAAGCTGGCATCGCTTGGGGCTTTTTCAGCGGCGCAACCCGGGGCTCGGCAGCGTTTATTTTGCAGCGGCGGATTGGGCTTACGGATCCTGTCCTGATTGCGATGGAAGATGCACCTGGAAAACCCGATCCTACTGGGCTGTTTTCTGTGGTCAAAACGCTCTCCAGTCGTGATGCTATTTCAGAAGCAGTACCCGTGCTCTACGTGGGTGATACTGTGGCGGATATGCAAACTGCGATCGCAGCTCAACAACAGCAGTGCGATCGCAACTGGCTGGCCGTTGGCGTTCTACCGCCCCACGTCCGGCAGCGAGATCTGGCCTATGCCGCCGACTATGGTCAAGCACTACAGGTTGCTGGAGGCATTGCTGTACTGAATGAGGTGGAGCAACTCACCCCAGATCGAATTCAGCAGCTTGTATCTGCTTGAGTCTCCCTCTTGAGATCAGAAGGGTTCAGTCGGGTAGTTTGTTTTCTCAAACCACCTTACTGAATTAAGGGTTTTTCCCTGGCGAATTTTCGTCTGGCTGCTTTAGGCGCTTAGCTCTCTGCTGAAGGCCGCTTAGGTAATCACCAAACTCCTCATCAGCAGAGGGAGCGGAAGAAGCCTCAGGTAACTCCAAGGGTTGTTCAGGAACGTCTTCGAGTCCCTCACCTACTCTCTCTGGTTGGCTGGAGTTGAGTTTGGGCCGCTGTCGCAATTCCTTGGCCCGCTGTTGTAGATCACTGAAATAATCAGTTTGGGTGATTTCAGAAACTTGCCGCTCTACCCTTTCCTCATCGACCGCAATATCTAATCGGAGCAGCGTTTTGACCTGGCGATACATTGCGCGACCATAGGTGCTGTTGTTGAAGCGATCCATGAGCACCATTCCACCTGCTGCAAAGAGAAACGCTGCCAGGGGGGGCAGCAAGGGAATCCAGCCGCCCAGAAGAAACAGTCCGTAACTAATGCCGTAGCCTATGCTGCCTAACAGCACACTACCCAATGCAAACCAAAGAGGGCGACGTACTCGCCAGGCAAAGGCTGCCCCCACAACTCCCCAAGCAAAAATCCAGATTATCTCCTGGGAAACCGACCAGGTCCACAAGAGGGGCCGCCCATCTAGAGCCGCGCTCAAAAGTTGGCTGACTGACTGAGCGTGGACCAAAACCCCCGGCATCTTCTGACTATCTCGACGCCCCCCACTATAAGGCGTATAAAAATCATCCTTCGCTTGAGGAGTGGTGTAGCCAATCAGCACGATGCGATCGCGAATTTGATCTTCGCCAACCGTGCCATTCAATACATCGGTTAAGCTTACAACCTGGGCAGGCTGCTCCTCAGAGCGGTAATTCAATAGGATTTGATATCCACTGGCCTCACTCTTGCGATAGCCACCTGTTTCTGAGTTGAACCGATGCAAAACGGTTGAACCGAGTTGAATGTCTCCCTGAGCATTTTGACTTGGGGAAATGCCTTGGGCCTGAAGGTACGTCAACGTCAGTTGAAACCCTAGGGACAGGAGTTGAGTTCCTGGCTTATTACAAATATGGTTGGAGGGCAAGGTGCCGTTGAAGACAGGCGGTGCAGCTAGCAGCAGGCTGCGCCGAAGCGTTCCACCCGCATCTACCACCACGTCAGAGAAGCTAACCTGGGCCTCGGCCAGTCCTTCCGGTGGGGGCACCCCTGGATTGTCAGGACTGCTCATTTTACAGACTGCCATTAAACGTGGGTTGGTCTGCATTTGGGCAGTTAGGGCACTATGTCCCGGTTCAATGGGCACATCTCGGAACACATCTAGGCCAATGGCACGCGGTTCGTAGCGGTTGAGGGTTTTTAGCAGTTGAGCGACGGTGCGATCGCTAATAGGCCATTCCCGTCGGCTTTGAATATCTGTCTCAGTAATTCCCACAACCAGGAGGCGTGGGTCAGGTCCCTCGTCAGGTCGCAGACGCACCATCCGGTCAAACAGAGCCAGTTCCATACTTTGCAGGCCGCCCAAGGCTCTAACTCCGATGACTAGCCCTGTTGCGGCTAGACTGGCTAGCGCAATAGCTTGTATTGGGGTCGCCCAGGATGACAGCCCTTCCCCCGTCTCTACTAAACGGGTTCGTAACCTCACTAAGCGAGAACGAAGATCAGCCATAGGTTATCTGCTATCCCACAGAGCTTTTTATGCCACGTCCACTTCGGAAACTGGTGATTCTTTAGAGGCAAGCCTCCAGTCGTGGACTTGAATAAGGGGTAGATCAAGAAGCACTCTGACTTGAGGCAATGAAGGGATGCCCTCATCTTGCACTATGTTGAGTTATCCCAGTTGCACGGAAAAGCTAGCAACCTTGTTGTATGAACCATTAGACAGTTTTCTCAAGGCTTGGAGAAGCAACTACAAACTTTCTTACGAAAGCCTGGTGCATTGCCCTAACACAGAGATTTAATTAATCGCGTGGGTATCCTGCAACCATGTCAGTCCTAACTGATCACTCGGATGAAAAATTCATGACATCGCCCTTCAAACATCGTGTCCAGTGGCGTAGATGGTCTAGTGGGATATTAGTCGGTCTATTAGTCAGCGTTGGCACCCTATCTACAGCTCACGCCCAAGGCCAAGTGAAATTCAATGTGCCCGATATTGAAGCGCCGGGTAACCGAGAGTCTGCGGCTCAGCGTGGCGGTGCCGAGGATTGTATGTCTGGTGCGGTTCCCCTCATGGCCGTTGTACCAGAAACCAATGTTGGCTTGACGACCGAGGCTTATCCAGATGTGTATGTTTATGTGCCTCCTACCCTCGCTAAAACAGCCCGGTTTGTGATCTTCGACGAGGCAACTCATGCGTTGCTCTATGAAGAAGCATTTGCTATTAATAGCCCTCGCGGGGGGATCGTTACTATTTCCCTACCCAATAACGGCATTCAACAGCCCTTGGCGGTAAACCAGTCCTACTACTGGTACTTCTCGTTGGAATGTGCTCCTGATGATCCAGATGCAAACCCGGTGATTGAATCGAACCTTCAACGGGTTGACCCTACTCCTGAATTAGCTGCATTGCTAGCGACAGCCGAGCCTCAGGCTCTGCCCATACTCTATGCCGAAGCTGGAATTTGGCACGATGCGCTGACAGCCTCCGCCGATCTCAGTGCGTCTAACGATGAGTTCGAGCGAATGCCTGCTCCTGAGTGGAGTGACCTGCTCCAATCTGTTGGCCTGACCTCGATTGCCAACGCCCCTTTGCTGGGTGAATAACAGTGTTCCTCAGAATGCAGAAACTTGCGTCCTGAGGAACGCTAGTGAATGCCGCAGACCAGGCCTGTTTCCTAGGCACTTCTGTAGAGTGCGGGTAAAGCGTTGCATTAAACACCCCCCGGATTTCGGAGGGATAGATATCGTCAACAGACCTCATTCGGTCACTAGAGACAGCGGCTTGGTATCCTGGCAACAGGTCTGTATTGGGTGAGTGAGTTGACGTTTTCCCAAAAACCGCGAAAGCAATTTGGGCAACACTGGTTGCGCAGTGAAAAGGTGCTGCAGGCAATCGTAAATGCGGCTGAGGTCGCTCAATGCGATCGCATTCTTGAAATTGGCCCCGGCACAGGCATTCTCACCCGTCGGCTGCTGCCTCTGGCTGAAAGGGTCACAGCTGTTGAGATCGATTGGGATCTGTGCCGTAAGCTGGGTACTCAATTTGCCCAAGCAAATAACTTTGAGCTTATTCAGGGTGACTTTTTAGAGCTGGATTTGCAGACTGAGCTAGGCAAACACTCAGGCAACGAGGCAACAGCTCAACCTTTGCTCTTTCCTAACAAGGTCGTAGCCAACATCCCCTACTACATCACGGGGCCAATTCTAGAAAGGCTGTTAGGCACTCTGGCCGAGCCCAACCCCCGACCCTACGATTCAATTGTGCTATTGGTGCAGCGGGAAGTGGCCGATCGACTGTACGCTAAACCCGGAACTCGGACCTTTGGAGCCTTATCCGTTAGAGTTCAGTATTTAGCCCAGTGCGAACGAATTTGCTTAGTACCCGCCAGCGCTTTTTATCCGCCACCAAAGGTCGAGTCTGCGGTAGTTCGTTTGACACCCCGTGCAACTTTACCTGCGGCTGAAGATCCAAAATGGCTCAATCGACTGGTCACGCTGGGCTTCTCCAGCAAGCGTAAAATGCTGCGCAACAATCTCAAAGAAGTGATAGAACGGGATTCTCTAGAAGTCATTCTGGAGTCCCTAGGAATCCCAGGACAATCTCGGGCAGAAGACCTGGGAGTCGAACAGTGGGTCGCGTTGAGTAATACAATCCTGAAGGAAAAAAGCAACCTCACGCCTGGGTAAAGGGCTTTCCTTTGACCCATTTCTCCACACCCTTCATCCTGTCCCCCGTCATGCGCCTCTACTCCTTGCTTGCTGCGGCCAAAATTAACTTGTATTTGGAGATCATTGGCGACCGTCCCGATGGTTTTCACGAACTGGTCATGGTGATGCAGAGCGTCAATTTGGCCGATCGCATTACGGTGCGTAGTATTGGCACCGACCAGATCCGGCTGCGTTGCAACGTTCCTGGTGTACCCACGGATGAAACAAATTTGGCCTACCGAGCTGCCGCACTCCTTGTTCAGCACTATCCCTCTGCAATGGCCCGACAGGGTGGTGTTGAGATCACCCTAGAAAAGAGGATTCCAGTCGGTGCAGGGCTAGCCGGGGGGTCTTCTAATGCCGCAGCTGTGCTGGTAGGGCTAGACCTTCTGTGGGAGTTGGGGCTGACGCAAAACGAGTTGCAAATGTTGGGTGCAGAACTGGGATCAGATGTGCCGTTTTCGATTTTGGGCGGTACTGCGATCGCAACAGGCCGGGGTGAGAAGCTTGATCCCCTAGTTG
>DATNQF010000149.1:0-23972 GCA_036702855.1 Trichocoleus sp.
CCTTCCTTGCGTTTGTAGAGATATAGCCACATTTGCCCCTTGTCTCTGCTATAGACCTCTACTCGTTGCCGCAGAGTTGCCACAAACGTATTCGTATCGGGGTTTCTTGAGCCAGTTCTCAAGTTAGATAGGCTCTTGGTACTCATCTTCTGTGGTTGAGGCGTTGCCATTATCGTGGCGTTCTCTACCCATACTTTCATTGTGGATTCAGCTAACCTCTTGCTTTGGCAGAAGGGTAGAGCCAGAATCCTAGTAGGTTGCTGAGCCATGGCATTACAGGATAGGTCAACAGCGCGGAAACAAAGGTGACTGAGATGAGTAAGCCTAGCAGGGAAGGAAGTCCTTTGAGTAGAGGGCCAATTGTCGCATTGGCTAACAGAATTAGGGGGTAGACGGCTAGCACCCCCAAAACAACTTTTTTGTAGTAGGCAGGTTGTTCATAGACGGGTTGAGAGATCTTCGATAACCGAGTTGTAGGTAGAGTGAACCACATCTCTATACCTGAGGGAAGTTGTTGTTGAGTTCTGGCGGCAATTAAGCCATAGGACTTATCCATCCAGGCCCGATAAGTAGGCGATGCTAACCAATTTCTGAGGTGAGCATACGTGTCAAACTTTAGAATCACGACGTATTCAGGGTAGACGTGATCACGGGGTCGGATCACCTCTACCCCCAAGAAACCTTCAAACCGTCTAGCGTCTTGATTGATGCCTTTTGTCCAGGCTTCGTACTCTTCAATGCGATTCGATTCAATCACCTCCGAAATCACTAAAGTGACCGGATCAGATTGTTGGTGAGAAGAACTTTGCATAGAAATTTGAGGATGGCTAATGCGGCTATACGCTACCGCTAAAACAGCGTTCGGTGTGCTTACGGCTTACGGTTCTGATAGCAGCCGTTAAGGAGTCCTAGGAAGTAACCGAGCGCCCCCGACGTAGAGCCTGAAATGCCGCTCTCCTCCCTCCTCTCAGCCCACAATGCCGTAGATTAAAACAGGAACCCTTAATCCAAAACATCTCCCGTGAAATTTGCCTTTATCATCGACCCAATTGAGCGCCTAGATCCAGGACACGACACCAGTGTTGCCTTGATGGAAGCAGCCCAGCTTATGGGACATGAAGTCTGGATTACTCAGGCTTCCCTACTCAGTGTCGTTCAAGGTAAAGCAATGGCGCTGCTTAGCCCAGTGCAGCTTAAGCCTGTGGAGCTAGTAGAGGGCCGTTGGGTCGCCGATCCGCAATGGTTTGACACGGGTGAAGCCATACAGCAGCCACTAGAGGAGATGGATGCTGTCTTCATGCGTACCGATCCTCCGGTAACGGTGCCCTATCTCTACGCCACCTATATCTTGGACTACATTGATCCGTCTAAGACGCGTGTGGTCAATGCTCCCAGTGGACTCCGGGCCGCGAATGAGAAGATGTATGCTCTGCAATTTACGGAAGCAATTCCCGAAACGATCGTCAGCCAAGACAAGCAGGTAATTCGAGAAGTTGTTGAGCGGTGGGGGGCTGCGGTGCTCAAACCGTTGGGTGGCAAAGCAGGAGAGGGCATTCTCTTTTTGGAGGGTAGCGATCGCAACTTCAACTCTATTGTTGAAATTAGTACTCAACAGGGAAAAATGCCTGTAATGGTGCAGACTTATTTACCCGCTGCGAAGGAGGGCGACAAACGCATTATCCTGCTCAACGGTGAACCGATTGGGGCCGTGAATCGTATTCCTAGTGGCAGTGAGTTTCGCGGCAATATGGCAGTGGGTGGACGGGTTGCCCAAGTAGACATTACCCAGCGCGATCGCGAAATTTGTGAGCAGCTTGCGCCGACGCTCCGACGCGATGGCCTCTTTTTTGTCGGTATTGATGTGATTGGGGGCTATCTCACAGAAGTAAACGTCACCAGTCCCACAGGTATCCGCGAAATCGATCGGTTAGAAGGCGTTCGCTTGGGCCACCAAGTGATTGAGTGGGTAATTAACTCAAGAAACACCACGCTTCATTAAACACAGGGCTTCATCGAGGGAGTTACATCAAGGCATGAAATTGCAGTTCGCAGAAGTTAGCCGTCGTCAGTTTATCCGCTACGGAGCGATGGCTTTGGGTACAGGCATCGTAGCCGCCTGCACTGGCAAGCAACAGACCCCACCAGCAGGAACCGCCACCCAAACTTCAGGCGCAGCAGGTGGAGATCTGCGAAAAATCACTTTTGGCACCAATTGGTACGCTCAAGCCGAGCATGGTGGCTTCTATCAAGCCGTTGCAACTGGCATTTATAAGGACTATGGTCTGGATGTCACCATCAAAATGGGTGGCCCTCAAGTCAACGGCACCCAATTGTTGATGGGAGGCGCGATTGATTTTTTCATGGGCTTTACAGCCGATGCGATTAAGGCAGTTGAAGAAGGCATTCCCAAGAAAACAGTTGCCGCCATTTTCCAAAAAGACCCCCAAATCCTGGCTGTGCATCCTGATCCCGGCATCAAAACGCTAGCCGACCTCAAGGGCAAACCGATTTATGTATCTGCGGCAGCAAATGTCACCTATTGGCCCTTTTTGGCCTCTAAGTTCGGGTTTACGGATGACATGAAGCGGCCCTACAACTTCAATCCTGGCCCCTTCTTAGCTGACAAATCTTCGGTCCAGCAGGGCTACCTCAGCTCTGAACCGTTGACAATTCAAAAAGAAGGGGGGTTCGAGCCAACCGTTTTCCTGCTCGCTGATGCTGGGTACAGTCCCTACGGCTGTACCATTGAAACCCGCAACGATTTGATTGAAAAAGACCCCGACCTAGTGCAACGATTTGTCGATGCTTCCATCAAAGGTTGGTATAGCTACTTTAAAGACCCTACCCCAGCCAACGCGCTCATCAAGAAAGACAACCCAGAGATGACGGATGAGCAAATGGCTTACGGTGTTGAAAAGATGCAGGAATACGGCATTGTCCTTTCTGGGGATGCCGAGAAAGCTGGAATTGGGGCCATGACCGCTGACCGCTGGCAGTCGTTCTTCAAGACCATGGCCGATGCTGGAGTGTTTAAGAAAGAGACAGATGTTGCTCAAGCCTATACTCTCGATTTCGTGAATAAAGGCACAGCCTATTACCAGGCATAACGGAAGCTCCAGTTTCTCACTATTGCCCTATCGTTTTTCCTGCCTTCTAATGCTCCCTCCTCTCCTTCTGCTCAATCAGGTCAGCAAAGTCTATGTCAATGGCACTGTGGCCTTGCAGGGAGTTGATCTAGCTGTGGAGTCGGGTCAGTTTGTGAGTTTAGTGGGGCCTTCGGGATGTGGCAAGAGCACCGTGCTGCGATTGGTTTCAGGTTTAGGAAAGCCGTCGAGCGGGCGCATTGAATGGGGGCGGCGGCCTGAGGAGCGCAATTTGGCCTTTGTTTTTCAAGATGCAGCGCTGATGCCTTGGGCTTCGGTCGTTGACAACGTGCATTTGCCACTCAAACTCAAGGGCAAGTCCTTGAGAAGCTGTCGGGCCGATATTCAGGAGGCCTTGAACCGAGTGAATTTGACTGGGGTAGAGCGCAGCTACCCCCGGCAACTCTCCGGCGGTATGAAGATGCGGGTGTCGATTGCGAGAGCATTGGTGACGCAGCCTAATATCTTGCTGATGGATGAACCTTTTGGGGCGCTAGATGAGATGACTCGTGGCAAGCTCAATAGCGATGTTTTGCGCCTGTGGGAGCAAATGCATTGGACAGTGCTGTTTGTCACTCACAATATTTATGAGGCAGTGTATCTTTCAAACCGGGTGGTGGTGATGGCGGCTTATCCTGGCCGTGTGGTGGCTGATATCCCGATTGAGGCTCCCTACCCTCGTACTGAGGAGTTCCGCACGTCTTCGCTGTTTAACCAGTACTGTCGAGACATTCTTAGGGCATTGTCTTTGTCCGAGAGGTTGGCCCCTGCTTCTTAAGGCTTCTGCCTCCTAACGTCCCTTCCCAACCGCTGAATCTCCACTGCGTCTTGCTATGGCTGCTCCCAATCCTGCTGTGCCTGAATCGTCTACTTCCAGACTCACTCAAGTTGCTCAGCCTAACTCTGTAGCTCGATTTCCCTGGTTGGGTCGTTTAGGTTCGCTAGACATCATTGCTCCGGTCTTGGTTGGGTTGGCAATGTTGCTGCTGTGGGAACTGGGGGTACGGCTGTTTCAGGTGCCGCCTTATTTGTTGCCGGGACCACTGCTGGTGCTGCAAACCCTGGTTCGGTCTTGGCCAGAATTGTTTCCTTCGCTGCTGACCACGCTCAAGATTACGGTGGTAGCGTTTGTGGCGGCAACGGTATCGGGGTTACTGATCTCGATTGTGTTTACTCAGAGCAAGTGGATTGAGCGAAGTTTCTTTCCCTATGCCGTTATTTTGCAGACGACACCGATTGTTGCGATCGCACCCCTCATCATCATTTGGTTTCGCAGCAATACCTTTGCGGCTCTAGTCGTGTGTGCTTGGATTGTGGCCCTCTTTCCCATCATTGCCAACACGACATTGGGCTTCAACAGTGCTGACCATTCCTTGCAAAACCTGTTTCAGCTCTATGGAGCCAATCGCTGGCAGACGCTTTGGCATCTGCGTTTGCCTAGTGCCATGCCCTATTTTTTGGGTGGGCTCCGCATTAGTGGTGGGTTGGCCTTGATTGGGGCTGTGGTAGCGGAGTTTGTCGCTGGAACGGGCGGCGCTCAGTCTGGCATTGCCTATCAAATTCTCATGGCAAGCTACAATCTGCAAATCCCTCGCATGTTTGCCGCCTTAATCATGACGACAGGCCTGGGTGTGCTGATCTTTGTGCTGCTGACCCTGCTGTCGGATAAAGCGCTGCGTCACTGGCATGAAAGTGCCATTCACCGCGAAAATTGAATTTTCTTTGCTGAAAGAATGGCATTTAACCAGTTTGTATCGATTCCCGAAACGAGCCACTACTGGCTGAGCAATGCCCGAATTCCACTGACCTTGCTAGATGCAACCGTGGCTGTGCGAGAGCCGATCCCCTGGTTAGCCGCAGCCCCCCAGCTAGAAGAGATCGTCGCTGCCGATATCGAGATTCAGGGGGGAACCATTACGGCCATTGCACCCATTGGCACTGCCTCGCAGGATGTTCCAATGGTTGATCTACACCAGGGCTTAGTATGGCCTTGCTTTGTCGATATTCACACTCATCTGGATAAAGCTCACACCTGGCATCGCACTGCAAATCTTACTGGGACGTTTGCCCAGGCCCTTGAAGCGATTGATCAGGATCGCACTCAATACTGGAAAGCGGAGGATTTGTACCGCCGGATGGACTTTGCCTTGCGGTGCAGCTATGCCCACGGGACTCGCGCCCTACGAACCCACCTAGACGCTTTTGAGGAGCAGGCCGAAATTAGCTTCGGCGTTTTCAACCAGCTACGGCAAGCCTGGGCAGGGCGACTTGACCTACAAGCCGTAAGTCTGGTTCCGATTGACGTGTTTGACACGGCGTTTGCGGAACCCCTGGCAGATTTGGTCTCTGAGAATGACGGTATTTTGGGAGCCGTCACCTACTCCAACCCCAACCTGAATCGGCAGCTTGATCGGGTCTTTCAGTTGGCCCAAGCGCGAGGTCTCAACCTCGACTTTCACGTAGACGAAAGCTTAAACCCAGATGATCGGACGCTGCGGCAGATAGCTCAAGCCAAGATCCGGAACCACTATACGGGAACAGCGGTGTGTGGTCATTGCTGTAGTCTGTCCGTGCAGTCTGCCGTCATAGTCGAAGAGACAATGCGATGGGTCAAGGAGGCTGGGTTGAGCATTGTTAGCTTGCCGATGTGTAACTTGTTTTTGCAGGATCGGCAGGTGGGACGAATGCCTCGTTCACGCGGGGTGACGCTGCTTCCTGAGTTGAAGGCACAGGGCATTCCTGTTGCCCTTTCCAGTGACAACAGCCGAGATGTCTTCTATGCATACGGAGATCTCGACATGCTAGAAGTTTTCACCCAATCCGTACGAATTGCCCAATTGGATCGACCGATAGGAGCTTGGCCTCAGTCTGTCACGTCCATTCCGGCAACGATGATGGGTCTGCCGCAGATGGGTAGCCTCGGGGAGGGTAAGGCGGCTGATCTCGTGTGCTTTAAGGGGCGAACATTTAATGAGTTGCTATCACGAGGGCAAAGCGATCGCATTGTTATCCGTCAGGGTAAAGCCATCGACACAACCCTGCCTGACTACGCCGAGCTAGACGATTTGCTGGGCATCTAAACTAGAAGCAGGGGACTTGAGAGAGGTGCCCTTGCTGCAATGGTTCCAACCCTCGTCGTACTGCTGTTGATTGGCCTGATCTTGGCTGGAATTGTGCTCCAGCCTAAGATACAGCGGCAGCGGCGTGTTCGCTTGCAGCGTCGCCCTTTTCCGCCCCTGTGGAGGGCCTTGATTGAAGAGAATGTCCCGCTTTACCAGCACCTCTCGCCTGAAGAACGTCAGCGATTGCAAGGACACCTCCAGGTCTTTCTAGCCGAAAAGCAGTTTATTGGCTGTCAGGGTTTGCAGGTGACGGAGGAGATGCGGGTGATCGTAGGTGCGATCGCATCCTTGCTCCTCCTCAACGAGCGCGGCACGTATTTCCCCAAGCTCAAGTCCATTTTGATGTATCCCGGTGCTTACATCGTCAGTCAGCCCACAGTCAACGGTCCCTACATTGTTGAGGAGCGCCAGGAAGCCCGCCTAGGAGAATCTTGGATACGCGATCAAGTCATTCTGTCTTGGGCGCACATTCAATCCGATCTGCGGCACTGGAATGATGGACACAACCTGATTTTGCACGAGTTCGCCCATCAGCTAGACCAGGAAGATGACCAGGCCGAAGGCGTTCCCATTCTGAAGCATCAGGCTGACTATGCGCAGTGGACGCAAGTGATGGCGACGGAATACGAGCAGCTCTGTGAAGCGGTGCGGCAACGCCGTAAGACCGTGCTTGACAGCTATGGGACGAAGAATCCAGCTGAGTTTTTTGCCGTTGCTACCGAAACCTTTTTTGAGAAGTCGAAACAACTCAAGAAAAGCCATCCAGCCCTATACGAGCAACTCAAACGCTACTACCAACTCGACCCAGCAATCTATTAAGTGCCTAATTAAAATAAGTGCCCAATTAAAAACCGGGTTCCTTCTCGGTAGCAAAGATACACTTTGCGTTCCAAGAGGAAGCCCGGTTTAGGGTTAAGGTCTGTTAGACCGCTGCCAGGGTCGGCAGATAGCCCAGTTCTTCCAGTTTGGCGAGTACCTTGTTAACGCTCTCTTCCAGCGTTTCGTTGTGGGTTTCGCAGTTTACTTCGGGGTTGAGAGGAGGCTCATAAGGGTCGTCAATGCCTGTGAACTGCTTGATTTCCCCGGCCCGCGCTCTCTTGTAAAGCCCTTTGACATCGCGAGCTTCACAGACTTCTAGAGGTGCGCTGACATAGACTTCCATGAAGTCACCAATGCGATCGCGCACTTCGTCGCGAATGTCGCGGTAGGGAGAAATGGCTGAAACCAGAACGATTACGCCATTGCGAGTGAGGAGATGCGAAACAAAGCCAATGCGGCGAATGTTCTCATCCCGGTCTTCCTTACTGAAGCCCAGCCCTTTCGTGAGGTTGGTGCGAACGATATCGCCATCTAAAACCTCCAGCTTGCAGCCCCGAGCCCGCAGTTCCTTCTCTAGCGCCTCGGTAATTGTGCTTTTGCCAGCCCCGCTCAAGCCCGTCAACCAGACGGTGACACCACGGTGTTGCATAGTCCGTTTTTCTCCTTCAATCAACCTAACAACGTCACCTGGGATGTCAGACCGGAAGCTCCCAGGCACACACAAAAAAACTGCTGCCAGAAGCGGGCGTTAAATGCCTCAGCCTTGAGAAGCAGGAATTAATACCTAACGATTCTTAACAGTTTATCCCTAATAAGGACTCGTAATAATGGTTTCTGTGGGGGAGTCGTCTGTAGGAGCACCCGAAGCAAAGTTCTGTTTGGGCATAAAGCGGCGTCTCTCGCGGATCAGCTTTGGCCGAAGGTACAGGTTCTCAAGCAAGACTGCCCCGCCTGCTACCCAAGGCGGCACAATCAGCGCCCCAATAATGCCCAACACCTGCGTTCCTCCCAAAACGGCCAGCAGTTGATACAGGGGATGGACGCCCACCGAAGATCCGACCAACAAGGGATCCAAAACGTAGGTCTCTAGGTTTTGGATCACCACATAAAACAGCAGCACCCAGAGAAACGTCCAGCCGTCCTGTGAAACCGCTACGACCAATGCCGGAATCGCTCCCAGAATGGGGCCTAAAAAGGGAATCAAATTCGTTACCCCAGCAATGGTGCCAAGACCCAAGGCAAAGTCTGACAGTCCCAAAAACGTTAGGCCGATAGTTGTAATCACAGTCAGCAGCAGCGATACCAAGAACCGTCCTCGGATGTAGCTACCAATGCGGTTACTCACAGGCCCCACCTGCGCAGTGAGCCGATCATCCCAAGGCTGCGGCAGCAAGCGGACTAAGTTGTTAATTAGGGTGCGGCTATCGGCCAGCATATAGCCCGATAGAAACAGAGACAAAATAAGGCTAAAAAATCCGCCTAAGATGCCCGCAGTCACCCCATAGGAGCGGATCAAAAGCTGCTGACTGGAACGAATGATCCAGCTGGTCAGCCCCTGCACGTCTAGAATCTGGCTAAGTAACTCATTTGCAAGTTCTGGGCGCGTGCTGTTTAAGGTGGAGGCCCAGGCAAAGATCGCGTCATAGACGTTTTTCACCGACACTGGAACCTGCCCAATGAGGAGCTGAATCTGCTCAAACACCGTTGGCCCCACCAGCACCCCTGCCCCCACAATGACCGCAATGATCGACAGATAGATCAGCACCACGGTCAGCCAGCGGGGCACTCGATAACGCTCAGCCCAATCCACCACGGGGGCAATCGACGAAGCCAGTACCACCGAAATCATCACCAGCAAAATCAGGCTGCGCAACTGCCACAGCAGAATAAGCATTGGCACTCCCAACACCAACCACAGCACGGAGCTGAGAGACAGCGTTAGACGTTGCTCCACGGGTTTACTAGGCATTCCCGAATTTTTGGGAGGGTTGGCTGGCATGTAGGAAACTCAGCACGTAACGTGATGCGCAAGTTGTTGATGTCTATTTTGCATCAGAGTGGCCTGTTGGGCTTTTCCCAGCGAAGAGGCTTTGCAAACGTACCGCTCAACCCGCATAACAACTATCAAGGCAACCTACAGAGTGTAGGTAAAGTCCTCCACCAACATCCCCGGTGTCCAGACGCCGCCCAACGCCCGGTAGTCATAGGTGCCCACCTCAGGAATGCAGACGACTGTATCTGTGAGATCGATCAGGCAATCACCCAAGCAGCGATACAAGCTCTCATCAAAGCGCAAGTTTTGAATCGGGGCGACAATCTCGCCTTGCTCTACCCAAAAGCAGGCGTAGCGGGTCATCCCTGTCACGCGAGCGTTTGGCTGGTCGCTCCAGTTGAGATAATGCAGGTTGGAGACGTACAGCCCGGTTCCGATTGCCTTGAGAATATCGGCTTCTGCTAGTGTACCGGGGTTGATTTCCGGGGCGCGCAGGTACTCTCCGGCCTCGGCATAGTTGGTTCTCAGGCCGTATTCCTGAGCGGTGCGAGAGCTGATCAGGGTGTTGACGAGTTGTCCTTCTGTGATGAGCGGCAGTTCGGTAGGAGCAACCTCACCCCATTGATTAAACCGAGGCGTCAGTCCTCGACCAAAGTTTTCTCGCAAATTGAACTTGGGGGAAAGGAGTCGTTCTCCCTGTTGTAGGGCTCGGAGGGCTCCTCCTGAGCGGCGTAGGGCTGCTTCACTGATGCCTCCCCATGAGAGCATGCCGATCAGCTCGGCGACTGCGGCTGGGGCAAAATAAGTGCGGTACTGCCCGCGGGGCACAGACCGGGGAGGACGTTCCATCAACGTGAGAAATTGTCGGGAAGTTCCAATTTGGCGTTGATAGTTTGAGGCATCCCACTGGTCTCCAGCAAAAATGCCTTTAACAGCCTGCCCTTCCGAGGTAAATAGGGAATAGTCCAAAGCAAAGGTTTTGGTTTCAAACCAGTGCAGCTGTCCTTCTGAATCGGTATAGCCTCGCAGACAGTGGCCCCCAGCATAGAGCCCAGCACTGTCGGTACCTGCCAAGGGTGCCAGGACAGCTTCGGGCACCTGATCTGCTTCGAGGAGATAACCGGGGTGCTCTTCCCGGCTGGTGGCAGCGCCTTGAGGCACGACTAGAAAGGGGTCTGGGGGGAGTTGTGGCAGCTCTTCGCGGGCCTCTACCAGCGCAGCTTCGACCAAGGGTAAGTCGGTTTCTTTTTCCCCTGTAAAGGGCAAGGTGCGATCGCATGTCCGCCCTTGGCTCATCACCGTTAGGCGCAGACGACCATCGGTGACTTGCCCAGTCTGCCGCACTTTACCGCGATTAAAGCGGGTAAACTGGCTCTCCTCTCCCACCAAGTGCAGCAGGGCATGCTCTCCTGCTAGGGTTCGCTGTGTCAGCAGATCAGCAATCTGGTTAAAGGTGCGCTCCCAGTTCACGGTTTGACTCATGCTGCTCCCCCAAAGACTTCCACGTTCTCAAATACACACATAGGCGCGGCATGGCCAACCCGAATGACCTGGTTAGGTTCTCCCTTGCCGCAGTAAGGGGTGCCGTAGACTTCCCAGGTGTCAACATTACCCACTCGGGCCAAGCTATGCCAGAAATCAGGGGTGGTGGCCCGGTAGTTGGGATTGCGGACGGCTCGCGTTAATTGCCCATTCTCGATTAAGCGACCATACTCACAGCCAAACTGAAACTTAAAGCGCTGATCGTCAATCGACCAGGAACGATTTGTCTCCATCAAGACGCCCCGCTCAATTGAACCAATCAACTCAGCAAAGGAAGTATTTCCCGGTTCTAGGTTGATGTTTGCCATGCGATCAATGGCTGGGCGGTTCCAGGAGGAGGCACGGGCACAGGCCACCCCTGGCACGCCCAAACGAGCCTGGCTCTCTAGGCTGCCGAGGCCTCGCTCCAGTTGCCCTTCGCGAATGAGGTACTGCTTGGTGGCCGGTGTGCCTGTATCGTCGTAGGCATAGCTGGCGAACTCACCCACGACCGTTGGGTCAAAGGTGATGTTCATTAAGGGGGATCCGTAGGAGAGCTGACCAAAGTCCGAAGGCTTCACGAAACTGCCTCCAGCGTAGTTGCGCTCGTCCCCTAAAATTCGGTCTAGCTCAAGGGGATGGCCTACGCTCTCATGGATTTGCAGCATCATTTGGTCGGGAGCGAGCACGAGGGTTGTGCTTTCTGTTGGGCACTCTTCTGCTGTGATCAGTTCCAGGGCTTGCTGCGCTACCTGCGCCACCTGCTGCCACAACCTGGGTTGGGGAAACAATTCCCAACCTCCTTGGTAGCTGTGGGCTAGATGGCCGTTGTTGCTACGGCTTTGCACCACAGGCCCATCCTGAGCTGTGGCGCTAAAGTGGGTTTCTAGCAGCGCAAATTGCTGATACACCTCGGAGCCATTGGAGCTAACAAACCAAGACTCGGTTTGATTGGCGACTGCTGTAGCGTTGGTCTGCACAATCTGGTCAGAAATCTTGAGTTCCTGGCAGATCTTAGCTAGCAACTCGTGAATTTCCCTTGGGGCAATGCTGTCAAACGGCTTTTCCTGAGGCGAGCGATACTGACCTACCACCTTGGGCCGTGCCTCTAGAGTAAATGGATGAAGACAAAAGGCACTGGCAGCAACCGCTTGTTGGTAAGCAGATGCGATCGCACCTCGCAATGCCTCCTCGGTCAGGCGATTGGTTGCAGCATAGCCAAACTGGCCGTGGGCCAGCACCTCAACCATGGCTCCTTGATCCAGCGATTTCGCATTATCTTCTGGGTGCCCATCTCGAACTGCTCGGCGGGTCACTGACTCCCGCAGTCCTCGAATCCCAATCCAATCAACTGGCAAATCGGTGCTGCCGATGATTTTGGAAAAGGACGCAAATATTTGCTCCGACGTGAACCCCATAGAACCCCAATCCCTTCATAAACCTGATGGCATGCCAATGCCTCAGGCAGGCGGCACCGCCGCGACTAAACCCAAGACAAGATATGTCCTTTCAGTGTAAGCAGTTTTCTCCTCCACCCGGTTAGTCCCTCGGACAGGAGATTGACGACTAAGAAGGAAATCGGCTGTTTCACTCTGTTGTCTTGCTTCGAAGAGGAAGTTGGGGGTATTTCTTATCGGGTAAAATGTCAAGAAGAAGGCGCAAATTTCTTTTAATTAATAGGTTGTAAAAGAAGTAAGCCTTGTAAAATTAAGCCTTCTAAATAAGGCAGCTATTAATTGTAAGGGCATGAACTTGGACAAGACAGACTTTAAGGTATTGGCCTGCTTGAGCCGACAAGGCCGTATCACCTGGTCCGAGTTAGCTACTCAATTAGGCATTTCGCCGCCTGCTGCTGCCGAGCGAGTGCGCAAGCTGGAGGAAGCAGGGGTGATTGAAGGGTACATGGCCTTGCTAAGCCCTGTCAGGCTGGGTTATGACCTGACAGCATTTATTGCTGTGTCCTTGGATCGGCCTGGGCAACGAGCCGTTTTTCTAGAGCACATCGCAAACCTGGCCGTTGTCCAGGAATGTCACCATATGGCCGGGGAAGATGACTACCTGCTCAAAGTGCGATGTCGTAATACTCGCGATTTGGAGCACTTGATTAGCGAGGTGATTAAGGAAATTCCTGGCGTGGTCAAGACTCGCACCTCAATTGTGCTCTCCACCTTGAAGGAAACCTCTGTGCTGCCGATTCCTTCAGACCCGGCATGAGTGCCCGTCCTTTGGGAAAGCTCTTGCCGCTAAACCCATACCCCGCTAACGCTAGGGACGTGTTATGAATCTGCTGTTTCTTCTGAAAGGCGTCGTGTTAGGGCTTTCCATTGCGGCTCCAGTGGGCCCCATTGGTCTGCTGTGTATTCGCCGGACTTTGGCTCAAGGACAGTTAGTTGGGTTAGTGTCGGGGCTGGGAGCGGCTACCGCTGACGGGCTTTATGGATTTGTAGCAGCCTTTGGGCTTACGCTTGTCTCCCAAGCGATGGTCGAACATGCCTACTGGCTGCGGCTCATCGGTGGGCTATTTCTTTGTTACCTAGGAGCCACCACGTTCTTATCAAAACCCGCTGAAAACCCTGCCTCATCAACTGGTAAAGGCCTTGCCGCAGCCTATGCTTCGACCTTTGCCTTGACGCTGACCAATCCCGCGACTATTCTTTCGTTCATCGCTATCTTTGCAGGGCTAGGGATCGTTGAACCGGGGCGCAATCTTATCAGTTCCAGCTTGATTGTGATCGGCGTTTTTCTGGGGTCGGCTCTGTGGTGGCTGATTTTGAGTTTTGGGGTTAATCTTTTTCGAGCTTCACTGAACCCCAAGCGATTGGGATGGTTAAATAAGCTGGCGGGTGCGGCAATCTTTATTTTTGGTGTGGTGGCCCTTTCAATGAGGGGATGATGGCTAGAGTAGGCTTTAAGGTTCGATTTTTAGGGCTTGAGGGCTGGTGGAGACAGCGGTGGCAACGAGGGCTTTTGGCCTTGGGCTTGGCCCTCATCGTGCTTTTTCTGGCCGTTCAGCCGGGGTTTGCTCGCGCTCAACCTGCTTTTGAAGTGGCCCAATCTGTGCAGGAGCTTCAAAAGAAGCAGCAGGAAGTTAACAAGAAACGTTCTGAGCTTGACAAGCAGCAAAATCGCCTGGAAAACCAGCAAGAAACCTCTGAAAACCGTTTGCAGGGGCTTCAGCAAAGCATTAATGCGACCGCCAATCAAATCACAGAAACCGAGTACCGCTTGAGCCAGGCCGAGAAGCGTCTTGTTGAGCTTCAAGCTCAGCTTAAGCAAGCCCAGGCTGAGTATGAGGTGATGCAGAAGGCAACAGTGGCGCGCCTACAATTTTTGCAGCGGCAGAAGGGCAGCGAAGGTTGGGCCGTGCTGCTGCAAAGCTCTGACTTTAATGAATTTCTAGACCGCCGCTATCAACTCAAGCGCGTCTATGCTGCTGACCGGGGTGTGCTGGAAGACCTCAAGGCCAAGGCTGATGACATTCAGCAGCAAAAAGGTGTTGTCGAGGGGCAAAAAAATCAGGTGGCCCTGCTGAAACAGCAGTTGCTAGCCCAGAAGCAGCAGTACGAGAAAGAAGCTGCTTCCGAAACCGTTTTGATTGGCCGTTTAAAGAATGAGCGACAGGCTCTAGAAGCTGCGGAAGCTCAGCTAGCACGCGAATCAGAGCAAATTGGCGCTTTAATTCGGCAGAAGGTGGCAGCTCAAGCTGGCATTATTCGAGGCACTGGACGATTTATCTACCCAGCCAATGCTCGAATTACGAGTGGCTTTGGCTCACGGGTTCACCCTATCTTGGGCTACCGCCGCTTTCATGGAGGAGTCGATTTTGGGGCTAGCTACGGCAGCACGATTCGGGCCGCAGATGCGGGCCGAGTCATTTTTTCGGGCTGGTACGGTGGCTACGGCCAGACCGTCATTATCGATCACGGCGGCGGCTTGACAACGCTTTACGGTCACTGTAGCCGCTTGTTTGTTCGTGAAGGTCAGAGTGTGCAGCAAGGACATGCGATCGCAGCTGTCGGTTCCACTGGCCTTTCTACAGGGCCTCATTTGCACTTTGAGGTGCGCCGCAATGGTAGCCCAATTAACCCCATGGGCTACCTCTAGAAAACCCAGGTTGCAAGGGTGGGAAGAATCAGGGCCGCATTGGGCCTGTAACCCTTGCAATCTGCCATGGCACCCTCGCAATGCGGCCTGCTAAAGTCGGCAACTCTGGGCTGGCAAGTTTGGAATTTGTAATACAGGGAGTCTAGGCTGTTAACCCAAGCTCTTCTTAACGTGCTCCATAATGCGAGTTTTGCGGCTTCCGTCACCTTTCATAGCGGGCACATTGTCAAACTTGAGCTTGGTCGTCATTGCAATGTGCTGCTTGATCTGATCTTTGCTAGCCATACGGGTACTCTCTTCACGACAAGAAACTGCTTAATAAACAGGTCGCCCTACCCGAAGGTGAAGCGACCTTTTGGCAATCATCACTGTGCCGGTGGAGCTGGAGGATTTTTCCAAACTTAATCACCTTCACAACTATTAATTTACGGCAATAAAACGCAATATTTTGGCTTTCAAACAAGAACTTTCTGAGAAAGGTAGGCTGGAGGAACAGGATTAAGGAATTTGGAGTTGTGGCTGAGCCAAGTTTGATTCAAGTTGGGGTAATTGGGGGAGGCGCAGCCGGGTTTTTTGCGGCTATTGCCTGTGCTGAAGCTCATCCACACGCTCAGGTCCAACTTCTAGAAGCAGGGCCTACTCCTCTTACCAAGGTCAGCATCTCCGGGGGAGGACGCTGCAACGTCACTCACCACTGCTTTGAACCTGCCGCTTTGGTTCAGAGCTACCCACGCGGTGGTAAGGCGCTACGGGGAGCCTTTAGCCGCTTTCAGGCAAAAGATACAGTGGACTGGTTTTTGCGCCGTGGAGTTCGGCTCAAAACCGAGGCTGATGGCCGCATGTTTCCTATTACAGACGACTCTGGCACCATTATCGACTGTCTTATGGGAGAGGCCCGACGGGTCGGTGTGAGGATTCGCACTGGAGCAGCCGTCAGAACCCTTCAAAAAACTGGATCTAGATTTGAAGTGACCTTGAGATCTGGAGAAGCGTTGAGGTTTGACCGCATCCTCCTGGCGACAGGTAGTCAGTCCATTGGCTACACCTTGGCCCAATCCCTAGGACATACCATTATTCCTCCAGTTCCCTCGCTGTTCACGTTCAATATTAAGGACAAAGCCCTGCATGAGTTGGCGGGGGTCGCAATCGATCCGGTTACGGTCACGCTCAAAGTTCCTGGCGAAAAACCCCTAGTGCAAATGGGGCCGCTACTAATTACCCACTGGGGGCTGAGTGGCCCTGCTGTGCTCAAATTGTCGGCTTGGGGGGCACGCTATCTCTATGAGAAGCGTTACCAGGCTGAGCTTTTGATTTCCTGGTTGCCGACCCTGTCTCCTGAGGCGATTCGTCAGAAACTTTTGGAGGCGAAAGCCCAGCAGGGCAAAAAGCAGATTGAAAATTTTTGCCCTGTGGATCTGCCGCGTCGCCTTTGGCAGTACTTAGTGCTAGAACGAGCCCAGCTTGGAGCTTCCCTGACCTGGGCTAACCTTTCTAAAGCCGGACTGCAAGCCTTGGTACAGGAACTCAGCCAGGGTGTGTTTGCGATCGCAGGCAAAGGCGTCTTTAAAGACGAGTTTGTCACCTGTGGCGGCGTGTCTCTCAAGGAAGTGGACTTCAAAACCATGGAAAGCCGAATCTGTCCTGGCCTCTACTTTGCTGGAGAGATCCTAGACATAGACGGCATTACCGGAGGCTTCAATTTCCAAAACGCTTGGACAACTGGCTGGCTTGCTGGGCAAGCGCTGGGCCAAGTTCAAGCCCTCCCAATTGCACCAGTGGAGCAGACCGGTGTCAAGAGCAGAGCTTGAGCTTAGGCCTCCCTTTTTTCTCTTCTACTTCAACTGACAGAACTTCCTGGCCCGGTCAAACTCCGGATCCTGCCAGGAGTAAGCAAAGTGGCTGACGGACTTAAGATTGGGAGCAACCCGGCGCAGGGCTTCCATTTGGACTTCTAAGGCAGGTCGATTGCTGGTAGGCTTGCCCCAGATACCTGCGATCGCAGGTTTGACAAACTCCTCACCACCTGCCCCAGCAGCATCCAAAACACGACGCACTTCATCTAAGATGCAGCCGGTATGACCACAAACCGCGTAAACCATAGGGTGCCAACCAATTGACGTAGGAAAGCGATCCCAATATTGCAGGCGAGAATCAAAACCCCCGGTTCCTACGGTTTGATTGCCGTTGGGGAAAAAGACCGCCCCGGCTGGAATGCCTTGCCGCTGAACAGGCTGGCTGATTTGGTTGAGATAATCAATAACGCCTTGGACGGCATGTGCCACGCTAAATCGCCACAGCTCATCCTGTAAAAGCGGGCGAAGCGTTGCAGCGGGCAGGGGGGGATCGGTAGCTTGGGGAGTCCGGCTTTGCCAGAGCGGTTCTGCTTCGGAGGGGTAAAGTTGCCGAATTTCGTCGATGTCAGCATTGGTTAGGTAGCCCCGACTGAGATAGCGCTGCATCAGTTCAAGCCCTTGACCATTGAGCGCTCGCTGAAACAGGGCCGTGCGAGAGCTGTCGCCATAGATCCAGAGCTTTTCAATTTTATCGGCGACCGATTCACCCCCGACCCCTCGGGGATAGCGGATGTAGTCGAACAAAACGCCGTCTGGACGCCGTCGCAGCACGGCCTGAAGCATCTGCTGATAATCTGCTTGGGCTTGGGGGTTGTAAGGATCGACAAAGACTTCATCGGCGTTGCTAGACTGGCCTGACCGGGCAAAGGTCAGGGTGCTTTCGCCTTTGCCATTGAGAGCTAGCACTTGCTGGCGATCGGGCCGTAACGCGTAGGAATAGCCAAAATTTAGGCTAAACATCCAAGCGTGTACTTGGAGACCTCGTTGTTTCCCTTTCTCGATGCTCTCAGCCAGGAGATCTCGCCGTTCGTAACCAGGAGACTGCACCACCGAGGGCCAGACCGTTGGGTTGTCTCCCTGGGGCAGTAAGACTTGCCCACCATAAAAAACTTCGACGTAGACCTGGTTATAGCCTAGGTTGGTGATGCGATCCATCACCGCCTCTAAAATGCCGGGCTGCAAATCACACGGGTAAAGCCGCACCCACACTGCTTGCTGGTTTGGCCAGGTTTGACCACGACAGTTGCGTAGCCGATCTGCGTGCTGGCGAATTAAGGTGTTGTACTCCTGCTGTGCAGTAGCATTTCCCTCAAATGCGGCCTTTCTCAAGTTCTCCTTGCGGATGGCATCTTCTTGAGAAATCTGGCAGTAGGTATTGAGCTGTTGAGCCTGAACAGGAGCGGAGTGGAAACCAGTCCCTAGTAGGCCAAGGGCACTAGCAGCAGCAAAGAAACGACTGACAACCCTTTTTCTCCCTGCTTGGCTGAGCCAAGGCGTCTTTATCCCCATGCAGTCCTTTGCTGTTCCTTCAACACAGTCCGATCTGATGCCCCTGAATCTGATATCTCTAAGTTTGTTCCCAAAGGTTGGGCAACCCTGAGTTCGCTCAGACTGGGCATAGCTTAGCACCCTATTCAGAAACTGGAGATTCCTCTTCTAGAGACAGTCGCTCTAGGAGCGATCGCAACTTCATGCGTTGAATATAGGGCCATCCCCCGTTCAGCTCAATATCTCGCAGCAGAGCGTAAAGCTGCTGACGGTTCTCTGGCAACGTATCGCGAAACAAGTTATCTCGGACTTCCCGATGAACGTACTCCAGCAATCTCAGCAGGGCTAGCAGCTCTAAACTGTCCTGCCGACGACCCAAGGCAGCCCTCTCGATTAAGCGGGCAATGTCCTTTAGATCTTCTGGAAGCGTTCCATTCAACTCAAAAAATAGCTGCTCTTTCATAAAGGTTGACTGTCGCTGTAATACTCAACCTTAACTCTACGGGGCAGCAAGTTTTGTTTGGTAAGCACCCTGAGCAACTTCACCAACCCCGATGTCCAATTCAAAAGATTCAAAAGCAGAAAGATCCAAAAGCAGAAAACCTAACCCTGCTCTTTAGGTGTCTTCTCCTATCCCAGCTTTGGAATGCTTTGCACTTCGGCCAAAAAATAGGCACGGAGGCATATAGAATACTATCTTGAGGCTCTATCAAGCATTTGGCATACGAGTGAGATGATCCTATTTTTGGTGAAAAGCTACCTTGGCTGATCGCCATGGGAGCATCTTGAACAGTTGATGGGCTTCCGTCAAGGTCATTCGTGACCCTGACATTTCCGTAGTACTGTTGATGTCTTGCTGATGGTCCAGAGCCGATGTCATTCAAACCTGCACTGACAGCGACTTTAATCATATTGATTTGAGGTTGACCATGAGGTATCGCGCCCTAATCGTTGCGTTCCTGGCAATCTGCCTGAGTGTAATAACTGCCTGCAGCGAAGCTCCTACTGCCACAAGTGATGTGGCTCTGACCTATGATCAGATCCGCAATACGGGTCTGGCTAACAAGTGTCCCCAACTTACGGAAACCCGTCGGGGCAGCATTGAAATCGAACCTGGCAAGTCCTATCAAATTGTGGACATGTGCCTGGAACCAACAGCTTATTTTGTGAAGCAAGAAGGCACTTCTAAGCGCCAGGAAGCCACTTTTGTTCCCGGTAAAGTGGTCACCCGAAAGACCTCTAGCTTGGATCAAGTGCGCGGTGACTTGGTGCCCGAATCCGATGGCAGCTTCACCTTCCTCGAGAAAGACGGAATTGACTTCCAGGCTATTACCGTGCAACTGCCCGGTGGTCAGCAGGAGCCTTTCCTATTTACCGTCAAAGGCCTAGTTGCTCATTCCCAATCGGGTTTGAACGCAGTGACCACCTCCACGGACTTTGAAGGAGACTATCGCGTTCCTTCCTACCGCACCTCCAACTTCCTTGACCCGAAAGGTCGGGGTTTAACCACGGGGTATGACACGGCAGTTGCGCTGCCTGGTCGGGGAGATGAAGATCTAGAGCGGGAAAACGTCAAAGCCTTTGATGTTGGCGAAGGCCACATTTCCCTGCAAGTCTCCAGAATTGATACCTACACTGGCGAAATCGGCGGCACCTTTGAGGCAGTTCAGCCTTCTGACACCGACATGGGCACCGCTAAGCCTGTAGACATCAAGCTCCAAGGTGTCTTCTACGGACGCATTGAGCCTTCGGTCTAAACCGTCCGAGTCAGGTCTAGGCAACAAGCTGAATCTATCTGTTGTTGAGGAGGAAGTTACGGCTTCCTCCTTTTTTCTGAATCATTACAATTAAGAGATGACGCTCTGGGTTGGCTGCTCAGGGTGATCGGGTCTTTTTGAGGTCACTGCTGCCCCCAACTCACTCAGTTTTGGGGGTGCTTGCGTTGCCGAGTCAACGTGTTTGGTCAAGCTATTTTTGGCCAACCTATTCCTGGCCAACCTATTTCTACTCAACCTGTTCCTGCTCAACTTTTGACTTGACCCCTATGGCTTTTTCGTCTGTCATCCGTGCGCTGGAGCGCTCTTCTCTTACTGCCGAACTGCTCAATAAATTAAAACAGCAAGGTGAACTGACTCTAAACGGCGCGGCCCGGGTACCGAAGGGATTGGTTGCCAGCACCTTGGCCCGTGCGCAATCTGCTCCCCTGCTGGTAGTAACGGCAACACTAGAAGAGGCCGGACGCTGGGCTGTTCAGCTTGAGGCGATGGGGTGGTCGACGGTTCACTTCTATCCCACCTCAGAGGCGTCGCCCTACGACCCCTTTGATCAAGAATCGGAAATGACTTGGGGACAGTTGCAGGTATTGGCAGACCTGCTGAAGTTAGGCTCGGGTGAGAGAGCTGGTTCGAAATCTCTGGCGATTGTGGCGACAGAACGGGCACTTCAGCCTCATTTGCCCCCTGCCTCTGAACTCCGACCCTACTGCTTGACCTTGGTTCAAGGGCAAGATCTGAACCTGCGGGAGTTGGGTACTCAACTAGCACGGTTGGGCTATGAAAAAGTGCCCACTGTGGAAACAGAAGGCCAATGGGCACAGCGCGGTGACATTATTGATGTCTTCCCTGTGGCTTCTGAACTGCCAGTTCGTCTGGAATTGTTTGGAGATGAGCTGGAGCGACTGCGGGAGTTTGACCCAGGCACGCAGCGGTCTTTAGATGCGATCAGTCAGCTGGTGCTGACCCCGACAGACTATGCACCGCTTATCGTGGAGGCGCTGAAGCAGAAAGGACGTTTAGACCAGTTGCTCTCGGACGAGGCTCAGGAGGGGTTAGAAGATGGCATTGTTCCAGAGGGGGTTCGCCGCTGGCTGGGCTTAGCTTTTGATCAACCTGCTTCGTTGCTAGATTATCTACCCGAAAACATTTTGCTGGCTTTGGATGAGCCGGATCAGTGCCGCGCCCACAGTGGTCGCTGGGTTGAACACGTTAACGATCACTGGGTTGAGGTTAATACGGAGGAATCTGCCATTCCCTTGCCTAAAATTCACCGCACTTTTGAGGTGTCTTTGGATGAGGCGGCAGTATTCCAGCGAGTGCACTTAAGCGAACTTGCTGAAGAGGGCAAGGGGTTAAACCTGTCGAGCCGCCCCGTCCCAGCAATTCCCCACCAGTTTGGCAAGCTGGCGGAGACAATTCGAAAAGAGCGCGATCGCAACTTTGCCATTTGGCTTGTCTCAGCTCAGCCCTCCCGCTCTGTCTCGCTGCTACAGGAGCATGACTGTCCGGCCCAGTTTGTTCCTAACCCCAAAGACTATCCGGCCATTGAGAAGCTTCAGGGCCAACACGTTCCCGTCGCCGTGAAATATTCCGGCTTAGCCGAACTCGAAGGGTTTGTGCTGCCAACCTTTCGAATTGCCGTCATCACGGACCGAGAGTTTTTTGGCCAGCACACCTTGGCGACCCCTGGCTACGTGCGCAAACGCAGACGAGCGGCCTCCAAGCAGGTAGACCCCAACAAGATGAAGCCGGGGGATTTTGTGGTTCACCGCAACCACGGCATCGGCAAATTCATCAAGCTCGAAAGCCTCACCCTCAGCAATGAGACGCGGGAATACCTGGTCATTCAGTACGCCGATGGTCTACTGCGAGTAGCGGCAGACCAGCTCAGCACCCTCTCGCGGTATCGCGCCACCACAGAGAGCCCTCCCGAACTCAACAAAATGTCGAGTAAGGCTTGGGAGAAAACCAAGGGCAAGGCCCGCAACGCCATTAAGAAAGTGGCGGTTGACCTGCTCAAGCTCTACGCTCAGCGGGCCAAAATGGTTGGCTATGCCTACCCACCCGATATGCCCTGGCAGGAAGAACTGGAAGAGTCGTTCCCCTACCAACCTACGCCCGATCAGCTTAAGGCGGTTCAGGACGTGAAGCGGGACATGGAAAGCGAGCGCCCTATGGATCGCTTAGTTTGCGGCGATGTGGGCTTTGGTAAAACCGAGGTGGCTCTGCGGGCAATCTTCAAAGCCGTCACTGCCAATAAGC
Source organism: Trichocoleus sp. (assembly GCA_036702855.1). Lineage (GTDB taxonomy): Bacteria > Cyanobacteriota > Cyanobacteriia > Phormidesmidales > Phormidesmidaceae > JACVSF01. The sequence goes on from DATNQF010000149.1 coordinate 22,081, forward strand.
AAGTGGCCTTGCTAGCTCCCACTACGATTTTGACCCAGCAGCACTACCACACCTTGAAAGAACGCTTTGCCCCCTACCCAATTCAGGTGGGACTGCTAAACCGCTTTCGCAGTCAACAGGAGAAAAAGGACATTTTGCAGCGGTTGGCAACCGGAGAGCTAGATGTGGTTGTCGGCACCCATCAACTCCTTGGTAAGGGCGTCAACTTTAAGAACCTGGGGCTGCTGGTAATTGACGAAGAGCAGCGCTTTGGGGTGAACCAGAAGGAAAAAATTAAGTCTCTGAAAACCCAGGTAGACGTGCTTACGCTGAGTGCTACCCCCATCCCCAGAACACTCTATATGTCACTGTCGGGGGTGCGGGAAATGAGTCTGATCACCACGCCACCTCCCTCCCGCCGCCCAATCAAAACCCACCTGTCCCCGCTCGACCCCGAAAGCATTCGCACCGCTATCCGGCAAGAACTGGATCGGGGTGGCCAGATTTTTTATGTAGTGCCTCGGGTCGAAGGGATTGAGGAAGTCTCGGCTCGGATTCGGGAGATGGTGCCCACTGCCCGCATTTCCATTGCTCATGGCCAGATGCAGGAGGGTGAGCTGGAATCGACCATGCTCACCTTCAGCAATGGTGATGCCGACATTCTGGTGTGTACGACCATCATTGAGTCGGGGTTGGATATTCCTCGGGTGAACACAATTTTGATTGAGGATGCTCACCGCTTTGGCCTGTCCCAGCTTTACCAGTTGCGGGGTCGGGTTGGGCGAGCAGGCACCCAGGCCCATGCATGGCTGTTTTACCCCAAACAGCAAGCCCTTAGTCCTCAAGCAAGGCAGCGGCTGCGCGCAATTCAGGAGTTTACTCAGTTGGGCTCGGGCTACCAACTCGCTATGCGTGACATGGAAATCCGGGGGGTGGGCAATTTGCTGGGTGTGGAACAGTCCGGCCAGATGGATGCCATTGGCTTCGATTTGTATATGGACATGCTGGAAGAAGCGATCGCAGAAATCCGGGGTCAGGAAATTCCCAAGGTGGAAGACGCCCAGATCGACATTAATGTCACTGCCTTTGTGCCTAATGACTACATCCCCGACCTAGAGCAGAAAATGGGGGCTTACCGCACGCTGGCTTCAGCCAGCAGCAAAGTTGAACTGATGCAAATTGCGGCGGATCTCAATGACCGCTTTGGCCCCATTCCCTATGCCACCGGACAACTCATTCGGGTGATGGAGCTGAAACTTCTGGCGAAACAGGCGGGCTTTAGCCGCATCAAACCCGAAGGTAAACAGCACGTCATTCTAGAGACACCGATGGAAGAACCTGCCTGGAACTTACTACAGGAGAAGCTGCCCTCCCACTTGCGATCGCGCTTTGTCTACACACCCAATAAAGTGACGGTGCGCGGCCTTGGTGCCTTAAAGCCTGAAAAGCAGCTCGAAAGCCTGCTTGAGTGGCTGGGCTATCTTCAATCTGCTATCCCCGAAGCGTTGGTCAGTGTTTAACCACGCTGTAAATTGCCACAGTGCCCCAAGGCTAGCCTCCCCGAAGCCCTTATCAACTCATGCTCATTATGACTATGATTAGTCTGTCAAAGGTCGTAATGAGTATGAGTTAAGCTGCGAAAGGAGATGTGAGCTATGAGGACATCTCAACCTTCTGCTCAACCTCGGCGGTTGACCTCTGTAAAATTGGTTGCGATTGGGCTGCTATTTGTTAGCGTGAGAATTGTTTCCGGCCACCTTTCAGCTCTGTTGCTAAAGCAATTTTCCATTTCTTCATCCGGATTGATGGGTCAGGAAACTTTACAATCCGCAGCAGCCCATCTGAACCATAACGCCCACTTACTTTAGAGAGATTTTTTACTCCCCTATCAAAAGGTTAATTTCACCCTTAAA
>DATNQF010000150.1:0-2672 GCA_036702855.1 Trichocoleus sp.
AAACGTTAGTCTGTGCGGTGGGAAGTCGCTCTAGTCCCTGCGTTGGCAATTCCTGCGGCGAGCGGAATGGCCAGGGCTGGCGGAATCCAAGGCACCCAGTAACCGACCCGAACCAGGAGTAACCAGCTAGCGCTGAACAGGACAGATTCAGCAATCAGGGTCGCTAAAATCAACTTAGTTATTAGGGGTTTAGACGGAAACGCAACCTTTGCCCCGACCGCAATCAACCCGCCCAAGCTCACCCAAATTAAAATCCACAGAAGCTCAAGGCTATTTGGCCAGGTTTTAATTAGCGGACGATTGTCAAGAATAGCACTGAGAAGTTGACTGGTCATCTGCGCCTGCATGAAAACCCCGGCTACCTCGCCATTGACTGTGTCATCTCCGCGATAGGAGGTCTCCCAATAATCACCAAAGCTTCTGGCCGTGGTGCCAATCAGGACAATGCGATCGCGAATTGCTTCTGGGTCTACTCGATCGGTTAAAACATCGCCTAAAGTGACTTGCTCTGCAATCAAGTCAGGAAATTCTAAGCTGCGGTAGTTGAGCAGGATTTGATGGCCGTTGGCATCGATTTGCTGGTAGCCACCGAAGTCCTTCTCGATTGGCTTAAAGATTTTTTGCCCAACTTGCAATTCTCCCTCTGGGGTTGCTGTGATCGACACCCCTTCCTCGGCCAAATACCGCAAGGCCAGAAGCGTGCTCAACCCATAGGACGCCTGACAGGCAGAATTGGGCTTTGGGGTTAGGGCCAACAGATGACGACGCACAATATTGTCGGAGTCAACCACAAAATCGCTAAATGCAATTTGGGGTTTGGCTACTTCAGGGGGGGGAGCTAAGCCAGGACTTTGGGCATCACTGGTTTTGCAAACCACAAACAGCCTATCGGTTGCCCGAAGTTGCTCGGCCAGCCTAGTTTGCTCCGGCAGAACTGGAAAATCTCGGTAGATGTCTAAACCAATGACGCGGGGCTGCATTTTCTCTAGTTTCTGCAAGAGTGCCGACAGCGCTTCATCTGACAAAGACCCCCGTCTTTGTTTGGAATCTTGAGCTTGGATATCCTCTTCTGTGACAGCCACAACGACTAATCGCGGGTCAGAAAGTTCCTGGGGTCGCAACTGCATAAATTGGTCAAAGGCCCAGACTTCTGCGGGCTGAAATGCCCCAAACTGGCGCATTCCAATTGTTGCAGCAGCTACGGCAAGCACCGCCGTCAGGGCGCGATGCCAAGGAAATGGGGATGATCGCCTTGGGCTGGCAATAGGTTCAGGATCGGCAACAGGCTTGACTAAGGACGTCCAGGTGGGTGGAGCCTCTGCTGGATTTTGAAAGATAGCTGGCAGCCAGGTCGCACAGGGAAACTTGTCTTCCAAGCCGTGTAGCTTTTCCCGTGCTTCTCGTACCGCAAGATAAAAAGGCTCCCCTCGCGCAAAAGCCTCTAAAAAGGATTTCAAGAATTCGTGAGCCACCCTGTCTGGCACAGGTTCTCGCATCACCAGCACTTGAGCAATGTGCAAGTCTGCTAGAGCCTGGGCAAGTCCTAAGCCATCGCAGGAATTGAAGATCGCAACTTTCAAACCCCGCTCTAGGGATTTTTTCAAGGCATGCTTTAGCTCAGGGATCGTTAAACTTTCAGTTGGATTGATAAAAAGTTGGCCGACGGTATTGGCTGAAGAACCTGCTTGAGGAGACGATTTGCTGGTGCTGTGGCCGGCGAAAAAGAGAATGTCCCATCCCTCAGGATCCCACAGCAGGTTATTTAAGGTTTGTCGGTCTGGTTCAATCAGCAGCTTCACGTCTGCGTTGGGCAGATGGTTAAGTAAGGCTTGGTCGGTCTGCACATCAATTCCCTGGCTGTTGCCTAGAATGGCCAGCACTCGCACTCTGGAACGATTTGGGGGCTGAAGGGAAATGCGTTCAAAGGTGGGGGCACTGAGGGCAACTTCGGCTTTGGGGTAGCGATCGCAAATCTGCCAAGTTTGCCAGGGCAACCGCTGGACTGCCGTTTGCTGGGTCTGAATGACGAGACGAACCGTTTCTTGGGGATGCAATTTTTCGAGCAGCTTATCCTGCAAAGGCCGAAATGAGTCTGCACTGAGCCACTGATTAAACTGCTGGCTTAAGATCTGGGCTACTTCGCGGCAATCGTCAATTCGAGAAACGTTGGTTACAAAGCCGCCTTTCTTGGCTTCTAAGCGGTAAGGTAAACCCAAGCGACGATAAGCGACCTGCCAGCGCTGATAAGTGTGTTGGAGTTCCGGAGCTGGGGGGAGTGCTCCGTCCATTTCCACTGTAGGCCAACCGCCCTCTTCACCAATTTGCAGGATGACCGAAAACCCAGTTTCCAGGCTGCCTGCACTTAGCTTTAGCGTTACCAGCTTTTCCACAACCAAGATGTCCAATCAGATGACAAATTCTTCAATGTATTGGGCTTCATCCATCTGGATCCTGATTTTGAAGCGTTCGCCCGGCTCGCCACTAAATTGCAGTTGAATGTAGTTATCGGCTTGTCTGGCTTGAACCTGCATAAAAACAGCGTCCGTCGGTTCCAAAACAGCCAGTTCTAGCCCTGGTGGGAGATAGGGCTGGTCACCAACAGGATGCACTTGCAAGCCAATGTGGGTTTGCTGCACCGACTCCACCTGCATCTCTACTATCAGCACGAGCTG
>DATNQF010000156.1:0-24520 GCA_036702855.1 Trichocoleus sp.
GGGCGAACCCAGTTATTGTGCTGAATAAAGCGGACGGTTGTGGTGATTTAGAGTGGGTTGTGGCGACAGTCACAGACATTGCTCCTGGCGTGTCAGTGATACCGATTAGTGCCTTAACTGGGCATGGCGTTGAGGCGTTAGCTACCTATCTGCAGCCAGGACAAACCGTTGCTCTGATTGGCTCCTCCGGTGTAGGTAAGTCTACTCTGACCAATTTCCTACTGGGGACAACCGTACAGGCGACCCAGACTGTTCGCACCGATGACCAACGGGGACGGCATACAACGACCTACCGTCATCTGTTGCGCTTGCCGTCGGGTGCACTGCTGATCGACACGCCAGGAATGCGAGAACTTCAGCTTTGGTCGGGTTCAGACGGACTGGAGGCTACGTTTTCGGACATTGATGCATTGGCGGAGCAGTGTCGTTTTCGGGACTGCCAGCACGGGCAGGAGCCGGGGTGTGCTGTGCAAGCTGCGATCGCATCTGGTGAACTCGATTTCTCGCGGCTCTCCAGCTATCAGAAGCTCCAGCGGGAGCAGCGCTATCTGGCGGAGCGACAGGACGGGCTAGCCAGTCTGAACACCAAGCGTCGCTGGAAATCGATCCACAAGGCCATGCGTCATCATCCTAAGCGGGGGTAAGGGTGGCAGAAACCGGGTTTCTCGGAGAAACCCGGTTTCTGGGTCACCGATTAGCAACCAGTATCGCCTACCGCATCAACAGCAGCTTCCTGCCCATTGCGAGTGACTGTGATAGTTGCCTCAGGAATAGCGTTGGCTTCAGGCTCACCGCTTGAGACGGCTGAGCTGGTTTCAACGGTAACGGTAATGCCGCTGTCTTCGCTGACAAAGGTTTGGGAGGTGAACTGCCCGCCTGGAATAGCCTCACCGCTGGTCGCTGTGCGGGTGAACTTGATGACTTCGCCATCTAGCTTCATCCGCATAGACCCGCCAGCCTTTGGCAGCATTTCAGGATCGACAAATCCGCTGAAGAGATAAAAACCGTTTTGGAGGGGATTGCTGCCACTGGCATAGAGCGTCATGCCGCAACCGCTTAAGTCAATGTCATCAAAGGTCAAGGTTTCAATTTCGGGGCCTAATTCGGTTGCAGTGGGGGCAGGGGTGGATGCGGTAGAGGTCGGGGTAGGGGCTGTTGTGGAGGGATTACCGTTGCAACCTGCAAGAACAATGGCGCAGATTGCCAGGAGCCAGTACTTCTTCATGGTTTTTCTAAATCCGGATAGGATCTTAACCGTTTGCCACTCTTAGAAGTTCCTCAATGATGCCAAATTACGCTGGACAGGTTGCGATGGTCACGGGTGCCTCAAGCGGGATTGGCCGTGCGATCGCACATCGCTTGGCCCAATCAGGCTACCGCTTGGCCCTGTGTGCCCGCCGCGAAGACAGGTTGCAAGCGCTTCAAGATGAACTGCAAGCGCAAGGGGCAGAGGCTCTGATCCAGAAAGTTGACCTACGGCAAGAGGCGGACATTCTCGCCTTTTTTCAAACGGTTCGTGATACCTGGGGTGGGGTAGACGTACTGGTGAATAATGCGGGTGTGGGCTACCGACAATCGCTATTGGAGGGCGAGACAGAAGCGTGGCGCACCATGCTAGAGGTCAACGTGCTGGCTCTATCCATTTGCACTCGGGAAGCTACCAAGGACATACGGGCTAAAGGGGGAAGCGGCCACATTGTTCATCTCAGCTCAATGTCGGCTCACCGGGTGCCGGGAGGCAGCGGTATGTATTCGGCGACCAAGTTTGCAGTGCGATCGCTCACAGAAGGGCTGCGCCAAGAATTGCGATCGCAGGGGCTGAACATTCGCATTTCATCCATCAGTCCTGGTTTTGTAGAAACTGAGTTTGCCGAGATCTTTAATCAGAGCAAAGAAAAAGCCCAAGAGGTCTATAGCAAGTATCCGGTCCTTCAACCTGCGGATGTGGCCGATGCCGTGGCCTACATTTTGAGTCAGCCAGAGCATGTTCAGGTCCATGATCTGCTGATTCGACCCACACAGCAGGTTAGCTGAAGAGAAACTCACCTGCTGGCTCCCAGGGGCCACCCTGGTAAAACCAGAGCAGCAAGCCTTCGCCCTGCCCTTCCAAAGGTTTCCAAGTTTCATTAAGCTGGTTGTACAGAGGCCGTGCGACCTCGGCCTTAACCTTATTTTGAATCGTAATGTGGGGTTTGTAGCCCTGCCGATCCTGAGGAGTAAGCCAGGAGTGCCAATGTTCAGCCAGCCCTCGTCGCAACTGGACTAGTTCTGGACTTTCAACCTCAATCGCGACACCGTTCCCTAAAAAACGCAGCTTTGGCAAAGTAAAGGGTAAAGCTGACGCTTGTTCGCAGAGATAGTGTAGGTTTTGCTGAATCGGGTCTATTTGGTTTCCGGGCAGGGCGTGAAAGAGGGTGACGTGGGCGGGTAGAAAGTTAATCTCAGCGGGAAAATGCTGCTGGCGAAGGGTATTAACGACTTCAAAGGTGGCTTGGTCAAGCTTGAGCGTGAGAATGAGGGGCGAGGATTTTGAGGACATGGGGGACTTTAGCAACAATCACCTTCAGGGCATCGTAAGCCTATTTTTCTCTGATGACCTCTAACATTGCGTTGAGCCCAGAATAATTTAAGGAGTACCGAACGCAGGCTAAGCAAATCTGCTCTAAAAGCGGGATAATCAAGCCTGTGCCAAACGCGCATGTCCACTGAAGTTAGCTGTTCGCCTATAGTGCGATCGCAGCCCCTTAAAAACCGAGTCACTCAGGCAAGCAAAATCTCAATGCGTTATTTGATTACCAGCGCCCTACCCTATATCAACGGCATCAAACACTTGGGGAACCTGGTTGGCTCCATGCTGCCTGCGGATGTTTACGCCCGTTTTCTCCGGCAGCAGGGTGAAACGGTTCTCTATATCTGTGGAACTGATGAGCACGGCACCCCGGCTGAACTGGCTGCTCTGGAAGAGGGGTTAGACGTTGCTGCCTACTGCCAGCGGCAATATGAACGGCAGGCAGATATTTACAAGCGGTTTGGGCTTTCGTTTGACTATTTTGGCCGCACTTCTTCGGCTGAAAACCATGAGCTGACTCAGCACTTCTACCAGCGATTAGAACAAAACGGCTTTATTGAAGAACGAGAAATCAGCCAGATGTATTCGCGGGCAGATGAGCGATTTCTGCCTGATCGCTATGTTGTCGGCACTTGCCCAAAATGTGGCTACACGTCGGCTCGGGGTGACCAGTGCGAGAACTGCACCTCTGTTCTCAACCCTACTGACTTGTTAGAACCTCGCTCAGCCGTTTCAGGCAGCACCGACCTGGAAATCCGCCAAAGCAAGCACCTGTTTCTTAAGCTGGGTTCGCTGAGCGATCGCGTTCAGGACTGGGTCAACAGCCATCCTGATTGGCCCGTGCTGACCAAATCAATTGCGATGAAATGGCTGAATGAAGGCCTCCAAAGCCGAGGCATTACCCGCGATCTCAGTTGGGGAGTTCCGGTTCCGAAACCTGGCTTTGAAAATAAGGTTTTCTATGTTTGGTTTGATGCACCGATTGGCTATTTAGCAGCGACCAAAGCCTGGGCCAACCAAACCAGCAGTAATTGGCTGGACTGGTGGCAGCCTACAGAAGGGTCTGATGAGGTGCGCTATGTGCAGTTCATGGCCAAAGACAACTTACCTTTCCACACCATCATGTGGCCCGCCATGATTTTGGGCACGCAGGATGCGTGGAAAATGGCGGACTACATCAAGGGCTTTAACTGGCTCAACTACTACGGTGGTAAGTTCTCTACTAGCTCGAAGCGAGGCATCTTTCTTGATCAGGCTCTAGACGTTTTGCCTGCCGACTACTGGCGCTACACCTTGATTGCCACATCTCCTGAATCAGCCGATTCCACCTTTACTTGGGAACAACTCCAGACCAAAGTGAATAAAGATCTGGCAGATACGCTGGGCAACTTTATCAACCGCATTCTCAAGTTTGCAGCCTCCCGCTTCAACAGCCAAATTCCATCTGGAGGTGTGCCAGGAGCAGCTGAGCAGCAGTTGGAGGAAGAGAGCAAGCGGCTAGTCGGCACGATTCAGGACTGCTTGTATCGCATGGAGTTTCGCAAAGCAGCGGAAGCCCTTTGTGCCTTCTGGACGGTGGGCAACCAGTATATTGATGTGCAAGCACCCTGGAGCTTGTTCAAGGAGAATCCGGAGCAGGCTGCTATGGTCATTCGCACTTGCATCAACCTGATTCGCACCTATGCAATTGTCTCGTTGCCCTTTATTCCTTTTACGGTGCAGACCATTTTTGAGGCGCTGAACTTGCCTGAGTCAGACCGTACCTGCGCTTTTGGGGCCGCTATTGACTTCTCGGCTTTACCTGCGGGTCATGCCTTTGAAGTACCTCCTCCTTTGTTCCAGAAGCTCGATGATGAGCGGATTGAGGAATTGCGATCGCAGTTTGGGGGCGACTCATAAGCAGAAATGGCGGAAGCGTTGTTCGACAGAATTTACGTCTTCCGAATCACTAATTTGGACGATTTATGACGATGGGCTTCTCTGCCAAACTCTGAAAGTGACCTGCTGCTGAGTTTGGAGAAGCCCCTTTGGTTCCTGTAAGAGACTACAATCCAACCCGCACGACGCCCTACGTTACTTATGGGCTGATTGCGCTCAACCTATTAATCTTTATCTACGAATTAACGCTGCCTTCCTACTCCCTGCTGGGCTTTTTTAGAACCTGGGCAGTGGTGCCGGAAGAACTGTCAACCAGCTTTGCAACGGGCATTAATGTCTTCAGTATTGAAGAATGGTTTACGTTGGTTACGGCCCAGTTCCTGCACGGTGGCTTTTTGCACGTCGCCGGAAACATGCTCTACCTTTGGATCTTCGGCAACAACGTAGAAGATCGGCTAGGTCATGTGAAATTTTTAATCTTCTACCTCGCCTGTGGGGTGCTAGCTGGCTTGGCTCAGTGGTTTTTCGCCCCCTTTTCTGAGGTTCCATCGCTGGGTGCTAGTGGTGCGATCGCAGGGGTAATGGGGGCTTACATTTTCCGCTTCCCTGAGGTTCGGATTCTCACCATCGTTCCATTGGGGCCATTTCCCTTTCCCGTGCGGATTCCAGCCATCTTCTACCTGGGTATCTGGTTTTTGCAGCAAGCGGCTTACGGCGTTGCCAGTCTGGATGCTCCTTCTATGATCGGCATGGAAGGCGGGGGAATTGCGTACTGGGCACATGCCGGAGGCTTTGTGTTTGGCGCGATTCTTGGCCCAGTCTTTGGCCTGTTCAATAAAGACACTGTGCCCTTGATTGAAGCGACCGAATCTGAACAACCCAATCTGTAAATATCGCCATTACCTTATCGAGATTGTCTGGAACCTTCTGAGGGTAAAGCTGTTCTAATGCAATAGGCTCAGACTGTTATCGGCAGCAGCTCATGCCGTCGGTGTAGGATCTGAGTAGGGTTCTGAGTTGCCCTGTAAATTGCCGGGATACCGTTGCTTTTGTTCCCTGTTCATTGAGGAGCAGAAGTTGCGGGGGGATAGGTGGGCAATTCTACAGGGCAGCTTAGTAAAAACCCACTGGTCACTTCAGCGCCAGTTCTCTACCTCGCCCCTGCAATCAGGAGGTCGTCATGAATCGAATTGCGTTAAGTTTGTTGCCCTTGTTGCTACTGCCTGTGCTAACCGCTGCCCCTGTACAGGCTGGTCCAACTCAACCCGCGCTTTTTACTCAATCCAGCCCCACCCTTCGAACTGTGAGCAACGAGGACAAAACCCTCTACCTCAATGGGGACGCGGTGCGTGAGTACACACTACGGGTCGATACGGCCACCACCTTTAGTGGTATTAGCCTTCCTGCTGGCGCACTGGTTCGAGGCCAGTTTGAGCCTGTGTCCGGGGGCTTGCGCTATGTAGCCCACTCTGTCGAGGCCAATGGTCGCATTTATTCTGTGCGGGCCGCATCGCAGACCCTACACGATGTCAAAGACCCTAGAGAAACCTCTGTCGGAGCAGTTTTGACCGATGCAGCTATTGGGGCTGCTGGGGGCGCAGCCATCGGCGGTATCTTGGGCGGGGGGCGCATCCACGTCGGGGAAGTGATCGGCGGGGCGGCAGCGGGTGCCGTTCTCGGCAACGTCACTGCTCAACGCGTAGTTGTAATTGAACCGGAGCAGGCAATTGTGCTAACGGTGCAGTAACCAGCTTGTTCCGCTAGCGGGTTTCGAATGTCTGGCGTGGCAATGGCAAAAGCGGGAGTAGTGAAAAACTCTCTATTACCCACTTTTGCCACGCCTTCAAGTGTCACTAAATCCTTGCAACCTCAGCGACAGCCTGAATCAACGCATCTGGGGCGACGGGCTTAGCAATGTGACGCTGGAACCCTGCTGCTAGGGCTTTTTGTTCATTCAAAACGCCTGCGTAGGCAGTCAAGGCAATGGCTGCAATTTTTTCTCCTTGTGGAGTGGCAAGGTTTCTAACCTGGCGAATTAAGCTGTAGCCGTCCTGCTCTGGCATGCCGATGTCGCAGACTAGGACATCGGGTAGATCTTGCTTAAGCAGGGATAGAGCCTCTGTGGCTGAGGCGGCCATTCTGACCCTGGCTCCAGCCTGTTCTAAGACAAACGCGACAACATCGCGAATATCCATTTCATCATCCACGACCAGAATATGAAGTCCGGCTAGGCTAACGGCTTTCCAATTGGGCTTGGGCTGTTCGGGGGCCGCAGGTGAATAAGGGAGGAGGGGTAGTTCTACAGTGAAAGTTGAACCCAACCCCTCTCCCGGACTTTCTGCCCAAACTGTGCCCCCATGGATCTCTGTAATATGCCGAACAATGGCGAGTCCTAGGCCCAATCCGCCAAACTTTCGGGTCGTAGTGCTGTCTTCTTGGCGAAAATACTCAAACAGGTGAGGCAGAAACTCTGGTTTAATTCCCTTGCCCGTGTCTTTTACCTGGATTTGTGCGTAGGCTCCTGATCGTTGCAGTCTGACGTCAATCACCCCACCCTGTGGGGTAAACTTCACAGCATTTGAGACCAAATTCCAAACAATTTGTTGGAGTCGAGCTGCATCGCCTTTGACTTGCCCAACCCCATCATGGATTTGGGTTTGGAGAGCGACACTCTTGGCGTCTGCCGTGAGTCTCACCGTTTCCAGTGCGGCTTCGATCACGGATGCCAGATTAACATCGGTCAGGTTTAAGGCAATCTTGCCTTGCAAAATGCGCGACACATCGAGCAAGTCTTCGATCAATTGGGCCTGGAGCTGGGCATTGCGCTCGATGGTTTCTAAGGCGCGGTCTGTCGTTTGGGGGTCAAAGGGGCGCGATCGCAATAACTTAGTCCAGCCTAGGATGGGATTGAGCGGCGATCGCAACTCATGGGACAGCACTGCTAGGAACTCATCTTTGAGTCGATTTGCCGTTTCAGCATGTTCTCTGGCTGTTTGCTCTGCCTGTAAGCTGCGAGCTAGATCAATTTGAGCCTGCCTTTGGGCGGTGACATCTCGCATTGTGACCACGGCCAAGATGATCTGTCTCTCGCTGTTATAGACCGGCGTTCCTGTATAACTGCCGATCCAGGTTTTGCCTGTGTCGCGTCGATACACCAAGAGTTCACAGTTAGCGAAGGTTTCTCCGCTGAGTGCCCGGCAAATGGGCCACTGCCCTGGTGGGATGAGGGTGCCTTGCAGATCGCGCATCTCAAAAATCTCTGGCAGAGAATGAGATGGGTGTACTACCTCATCCAAGCTGGCGTACTGGTACAAGTCCAGTGCTACCGGATTAAATACAATGATTTTGCCTGAAGCATCAGTGATGATCAGCCCCTCAGCCATGCTGTTGAGCACAGCTTCTAACTGTCTTAACCCAGTTTCCATTCGGGTCAGCAAGTTCTCCCGCTCAGCTTCCGCCTGCTTGCGCTCGGTGATATCAAGAAAGGCCGCTACTGCACCACGCGGTTTGCCTCGGTCATCTAGCAGTGGAGCCGCATAGCCAAATAGATTGGAAAGACTGCCATCCTGCCGCAAGATATCAACCTCTATCCCTTCCAGCGTGATTCCCCGAACGGCAGCCTCACGCAGGGGGAATTCGTCGGGCTTGAGCTCTTGCCCATTACGCACGAGTTTGTACCCTGGCTGGGTTGCATTATTTGAAGGGGTGTAGGAGGCATTCTCCTCTTTGGAAATGCCCAAAATTTGGGCAAAAGCTGGATTGCTTTTAATGTCCTTAAAACTGAGATCTTGAGTTAGCAGAATGCCGATAGGTACAACGTGAAAGAGGGTTTGCAAGTCTTGATTGAGAGCTGCGATCGCAAGCTCCCGCTGTTGAATGGCTGCAGCCATATCGTCAAAGGAGCGAGCTAATTGCCCTAGCTCACCTGCTTCGTGAGTTAGCTCTGTACGGGCTTCTAGATCACCTGCTTGGAGCTGTTTTGTCGTAGCGACGAGCGATTGCACCTTGCGAATCAAAAAAACATCACTTCCCACCCATGCAGCAGTCAGGGCTAATCCGGCTACCGCTCCTAATCCAACTAAGTTTTTCACTAAGATTCGGTTGGCTGAAGCAAAAGCAAGGGACTTGGGGATGCTCACTTTAACGTGAATATCTTGACCAGTCGCATTACTTCCCATTGTGGTGAAGGCATAAAGCCGCTCAACCCCATCCGCTCCGCGTGCCTCCACAATGCCGCCCTGTTCAGCTAAAACCACTTCGCTAGAGGGGGCCTCGGGCAATCTTTTCCCTTTCCAAGGCTCAGGATCTGGGTAATGCGACAAAATAGTGCCGTTACGGTCTGTCACCATAAGCACCATGCCAGGCGGCAAGCGTGGCTCAGCCGCTAATCGATTTAGCCAGGAGAGATCCAGCGCTGCCATCACAACCCCATCCACTTGATTGGTCTCATCCAAAATGGGGTAGGCAAGGTTAATGGTTGGTTGTCCGGTAATGCGATCGCTTTGATACTCACCAATGGCAAAGGTGTGGCTCTCACGGGCTCTCCGAAAGTAGGTCAGATCGGCCACATTTACCAAGTTACTAACCACTGGGGCACTGCACAGTGTTTTCCCCTCTGCATCGAAGACAGCAAATCCCTCATAGGCTTGATACTGAATCTGCAAGTTGTGCAACAGTTGGTTACATTTCCCGATGTCGGGATTGCGAATTTCAGGCAGTTGGGACAACACAAGTAGGAGTTGCCGGGCTCCTTCAACAGCTTGGCGTTGATTAATAGCTGTGGACTTCGCAATCCGCAACAAACTTTCTTGTGCTTCCTGCCCGGCGGTTCGGCGTTGTGTTGATGCCGTCTGCAAAACCAGTCCCAGCGCTGGAATGACGGCCAGCAGAACCAACACAACCAAGCGACTTCGAAGGGTCAATCGGGGCAGTGTAAAGTCGAGTGGCCATACCTGTAGGTAGCGCATCAGCCTGTAGCACTCAGCCTTGACATTTTAATGGCGTAGCTGCCAGCGTGCCCAAGCTCTGTCCGTGTTTATGCTGAGAGCCCTCCAAAATTTACGGACCAGTCCAGTAGAACAACGGGTTCGTTCAATCTCAGCGATGTCCCACAATGGGCATGTTACGGATTCGATGACTAATCTATTAGGTCGAGCATGAAACCCCAAACAGCTTGCCACACCAAAATCGAGGATCTGTTGGTAGCCTATCACCAGAATCCGTCTGCTGATCTTTACGATCAATTGGTGCGGCTTAATGTAGGTTTAGTGCGCAAGCTCGTTCATCGGATTTGCCAGCAACGGAACACCGCTTATGCCGAGATTGAGGCAGCCGGGTTTCGCGGACTAACCGTCGCCATCGAAACTTATGATTCGGCTCAAGGTCTCCCCTTTAGTTCCTTTGCTATCCCCTGCATTCAAAAAGCTGTTTTAGCCTTACTGGATCAGCCCCAAAAATCTTCAACGGCATCCACGCTTCTAAAGAAAATTGGTCAGGTTCCAATATTCCGCTTCATTCACCTGACCTAACGCTAGCCATTCACCTACCACAACAAAAATTGCCTGAATTGCAATCTCTCGATCAATAAATTCGCAGGCCGCCTGAAGAGCTGTTTCACAGCTGGGGTAAAACATTCCGTCGTTGCAGAAATCCTGAAGTTCAGGTGGGTAGCACTCGAAGTAAAACTCATTATCCTGCTGAATAACTTGAGTGGACCAGCCATGATAAACAATGGGAAATGGCTGAGCTGTCAACATGTAACCGTCCTTACGAAGTCTGAAAAGCTAAAAAAAATTGGGCCAAAGAAGTAGAATTTGCTTTGCCCTTGCTATTAGGTTGAGTATTCCCAGCTTCTCTCCGTGCTAACCCGTAACTAGGGCTAAATAATTATTTCAGGTTCAGGCTACCTTCTCAAACAACGCTGTGGTAAAAAATGCTTCACCAACATCGGTAGCATCGTTGAAGTCACCCTTGGCCAATCTATTCCTGCTCAGCCTCATAGCGGTTGAAGATCGTTGTCTTCTTATCAGGTCCAAAGGCCACCACAGTAAAAGTATCTTGGCGATCGCCCAATTCCATACCAGGAGAGCCGACAGGCATACCGGGGACGGCGATGCCTTTGATATTGGGTCGTTCTGTCACTAATCGCTGGATATCGGTTGCCGGAACATGTCCTTCTACCACGTAGCCTTCCACAATAGCCGTGTGACAGGAGGTGAGATCAGCCGGGATGCCGTACTGCTGCTTAATTGCTGTCATGTCGCTCCGCACAATATCAGTAACGTGGAAACCTTGACCTTTCAGGTAGTTCACCCACTGGTGGCAGCATCCACAAGTGGGATCGCGGTAGACCGTAATTTCTGGTGGGGCAGCTTGGGACGATGCAAGGCGGGTATTAGTTGATTTCAGGGAAGCAGCCTCGGCTGAGTGGACTTGGGCTATAGCACCACTTGCTAATAGACTTGCTGCTAGAGAACGAAACCCAAGGTGGTTGAAGGTGCGACGATTCATAGGACTTTGGTTTGGAGGGCTTTGATTTAGGAGGCTTTGATTGGGGGTTTTTGTGCTGCAATCAGGAGATCTTGAGTGGCTTAAGCTTGATCTGAAGGGTGGTCAGGGCTAGGGCCAGCAGGATCATCACCATTCCTAGAATTTCTGTCAACCTTGGAACCTCCCCTAACTGGAGAGAGGCGGCTAGAGTTCCAACTATGGGGGTGATCAGGCTTCCTATGCCAGCCAAACCTGCTGGAAGATGCTTTAAGGCATAGAGCCACAGTAGCCATGCGATCGCACTACTGGGAATGACGTTATACAAAAGAGCTGCGATAAAGGAACCCGACCAATGAATCGGCGGATCGGGCAGAAGTAAGCTCACAATCGTCAAGGGAATGCTGCCGAACAGCATTTGCCAGGCTGTAAAGGAGAGTAAATCTAAAGATTGAGAGTGGGCCTGGTTGACTTTCTTAGCCACGATCGATGCCATTGCCCAGAAGACTCCGGCCAAAACGGCCAGTCCCTTACTGAAGAGGCCGCTAGTGAGGTTAAATGGCATCAAAATAAACAGCAGTCCGACGAGCGCCAGCCCAACGCCAAACCACTGTCTTCCCCGTAGGCGCTCTCCCAAGAAGATCCAAGCAAATAGCAGTGTCCAAAACGCCATCGTGTAAGTCAAAATGGCTGTCTTTCCGGCTCCTCCTTGCACAAGCGCCCAAGTCAGGAACCCAATCGAAGCACCACTCTGCAACAGGCCAAATAATGCAGTCCCCCAAAGCGCTTGGGGACGCAGCGGTTTGCGCAGCACTACCATTAGCAAGAACAGACTGAGCGAACCCAGCAAATCTCGCAGGGCCGCAAAGTCAAAGGGGGGTGAATCTCGCACCGCAATTTTCATGACCACCCAGTTGTAGCCCCAGATTAAAGCCAGGAGCAGGAGTGCTAGCAAGGCTAATCGATGGGGTTTGCTAGGGGAATTGGGAGGTAGAGCCGTTGAAGCCATAGGGAGCGCTTACCAAGCTCGCTGATACTGGACGGGTAAAGTATGACCCTTAACGCGCAACGTGTGAGCAGCACGGTGAGGCCAGTAGGGATCGCGCAGTATTTCGCGGGCTAGCAGCACCATATCTGCTTGCCCCGTTCGCACAATGTGGTCGGCCTGTTCTGGCGCTGAAATCATGCCCACAGCAGCGGTTGCGATGTCTGCTTCGCGGCGAATGCGATCGCACAGCAGCGTTTGATAACCCGGCCCAGTTGAAATGTGAACTCCTGGCACTAGGCCACCGGAGGAGCAATCTACCATATCAACGCCTAGTGATTTGAGCTTTTGGCTCAGCATCACACTCTGTTCAATATCCCAGCCGCCTTCTACCCAATCAGTTGCAGAGATCCGAACCCACAAGGGACAGCTTTCAGGAATCACTTGGCGCACAGCTTGAACAACCTCGACTACTAGGCGAATGCGATTCTCAAAGCTGCCGCCGTACTGATCGGTGCGCTGGTTGCTCAGCGGAGAAAGAAACTCATGCAGGAGATAGCCGTGCGCAGCATGCACTTCTACCACCTGAAACCCGGCTGCAACAGACCGCTCAGCGGCATTAACAAACGCCTGCTTAACTCGCTTAAGACCTTCTGCATCCAGTGCTTCTGGGGTGGGACTGTCTTCGTCGAAGGGCAGTGAGCTAGGGGCAAAGAGGGATCGCCATCCTCCTTGAGCTTCACTGAGGGCTTTTCCTCCTTCCCAAGGCACTGAGCAACTGGCCTTTCTCCCAGCATGGGCAAGTTGGATCCCTGCGATCGCACCGTGATGCCGAATCAGGGCCACAATTTTGGCTAACTTCTCAACGTGCTCATCCAACCAAATGCCCAAATCACCAGGCGTAATTCTGCCTTCAGCTTCCACTGCCGCTGCCTCGGTAAACACCAGGCCTGCTCCACCCACGGCTCGGCTAACTAAGTGAACCAAGTGCCAATCATTGGCAAAGCCCTCTTGGCTGGAGTATTGACACATTGGAGAAACCCCAATGCGATTCGGGAAGATTACGCCGCGCAGGGGAAAGGGGTCAAAAAGAGCCGTCATCCGTCTGGTCTCCTGGCAGTGTGCAAACTAGCAGCAAATCCAGACTAACGCTCTCCCAGCTAATCAACATCGATAAACGACTGCCAACCTTGCCAGCCCTTACTCTCTGGAACCAGCGTCTTCTGAAATCCAAAACCCCGTCCACTCATCTTCGTGTAAAGATGAGTTCGTCAACAAAGGTAGCCAGTTGTCGTAGAAGTAGCCACCCATTAGAGGTCGCTGCTGATCGGGAGGGCACTCTTCAAAATCAGGACAGGGCTTAAAGTCTGGCCCATTAGGATGAACGGCGCAGACCAGATAGGGACTATGGGCGCAAAGTCGGCAGCGATCGCAACCTGTTAGCTCATTCATTCTCCCAGTGTGACTGACCTCGCTTGAAGAAAAAAGAACTTCTCCAGATCTTTTCAACCTTTTTCCTAACAATTGGCGTGCTAGCGATTGACGCTGCTCATATCGGCATAGCGATTTCCGGCAGCGACGCCTTTAGGAGCAACAGAATTAATTCGTTCTAGATCGGAAGGGCTAAGGACTATCTCTGCTGCTGCAACATTTTCCTCTAGATAGCGGCGGTTTTTAGTGCCAGGAATGGGTACGATGTCATCTCCTTGGGCCAATAGCCAAGCCAATGCCAGTTGAGAGGGAGTTGCGCCTTTTTCCTGAGCAATGGCTTTGACTTGATTCACTACCTCTAAGTTTTTATAGAAGTTGTCGCCTTGAAAGCGGGGAGAGTTGCGGCGGTAGTCATCTTCTGGAATATCGTCAGGACTAGTGATTGCCCCTGAAAGAAAGCCTCTCCCAAGCGGGCTGTAGGGCACAAAGCCAATGCCTAGCTCGCGTACCGTCGGCAAAATTTCGTCTTCTGGCTCACGGCTCCAAAGAGAGTATTCGGTCTGGAGGGCTGTGATCGGGTGAACGGCTTGGGCACGACGGAGCGTGTCGGGGGCTGCTTCTGAAAGCCCGAGATAACGAACCTTACCCTGCTGCACTAGGGCTGCCATTGCCCCAACCGTGTCTTCGATGGGCACTTCTGGATCCACCCGATGCAGGTAGTAGAGGTCGATGACGTCTATTCCTAATCGCTTGAGAGATGCCTCACACGCCTGCTGCACGTATTTCGGTTTGCCATTGACGCCACCAAAGCCACCCCCTTCAGTCCGAACAACGCCAAATTTGGTTGCTAAAACAACCTTTTCCCGACGATCTTGGATGGCTCGGCCTACCAACTGCTCGTTGGTATGAGGACCGTACATATCGGCAGTATCTAGCAGGGTCACGCCCAACTCTAGGGCGCGGTGGAGGGTTGCGATCGCTTCTGTCTCATTCCGCCCACTGTAAAACTCAGACATGCCCATGCAGCCCAATCCCAGCGCCGACACTTCCAGTCCTTGGGTCCCTAGTGTTCGCGTTTGCATGAAGCAACCTCTTGATGATGGTGTTCGGATGAGGTCTGTGGAACCAGGTGCCTTTCCTAAAGACGTTCTACCGCATCAAACAGCAAGTGATATTAAGAATCGTTGCCCTATACCTTCTGATGGAGCCTTTTCAAGAGGTTAACTCCCTATTGTCATGAAATAAGGCCGTTTGTAACGGCTGATGCCAATATCGGCACATTCTCCTCAAATGTTCCCTTCATTGCAAAATCCAATGAAAGCTCTGACCGCAACTCCACAGCGGCGGCTAAGCACCCTGCTTACCCTTGGTTTGGGCCTGTCTTTCATCGCTTCCTGTAGCTCACCTCAGCAAAACGCTGAGGGCAGTGGCAATGGTGGCGGCAGCGGTGGCGGCAGCGGCACTGTCACCGTACTCGGCGTTATCACTGGAGACCAGCAGGAAAACCTGGAAAAGGCCCTTGCTCCCTTCGAGGAAAAGACCGGCATTGATGTGGTGTATGAAGGCACTGACGCCTTTACGACGCTTTTGCCAATTCGAGTCGATTCAGGCAATGCACCTGATGTTGCTCTGTTTCCCCAGCCCGGTCTGATGACCGAGTTCATCGCCAACGGGCAAATGGTGCCAATTACGAACTTGGTAGAGCAGGAAGAACTTCAAGCGGCCTATCCCCAAGATTGGATTGAGCTAGCGACGTTCAATGGGGATGTCTACGGCATGTGGCTGCGGGCAGCAGTCAAGAGCTTGGTGTGGTACAACCCCCAGGAATTTGCTGAAAAAGGCTACAGCGTTCCTAAGACCTGGGATGAAATGCTAGCGCTGAGCGATCGCATTGTCACCGACGGCGCAGCGCCTTGGTGTGTGGGCATTCAAAGTGGTGATGCCACAGGCTGGGTGGCTACCGACTGGATTGAAGACATCATGCTGCGAACGGCTGGCCCTGAAGTTTACGACCAGTGGGTCGCCCACAAAATCCCCTTCAATGACAAGTCGGTGCAAACTGCGTTTGAAACGTTTGGCAACATCGCTGCTAATCCCAAGTATGTCTCAGGGGGTGGAGTAGCTTCTCTCAGTACACCTTATGGAGACGCTATCTTAGGCCTGTTCACTGACCCACCTCGTTGCTATCTGCACCGTCAGGCCAACTTCATTAGCGGCTTTGTTCCTGAAGGGATGGAGCCGGGTCAGCAAGTTGCTGTTTTTCCGTTACCCCCAATTAACGAAAAATTCGGCACGCCCATTCTAGTAGGGGGTGACATTTTTGGAGTGTTCCGAGAAACACCAGAGACTAAGGCTCTAATGGAATACCTGACTACCTCGCAGCCTCATGAGATCTGGGCAGGGTTGGGTGGCTTTTTGACTGCTCACAAGCAGGTGCCTCTAAGTGTGTATCCCGATGAGCTGACTCGACAACAGGCAGCCATTTTGACGAATGCCGACGTTGTACGCTTCGACGCATCTGACCTAATGCCTGCCAGTGTGGGTACCGGAACTTTCTGGAGTGGTGCGGTCAGCTATGTGGCCGGAGATGATGTTCGCACAGTTTTATCAGATATCGAGGCAAGTTGGCCTGAGGAGGAAAATCAATAGTTACCAGTCCTGTTGAGGTTCGGCATAGAAACGCAAAAGGTTTTTTGTAGGGGCGTACTAGCGAAGTCATGCCCCTCCCTATGGGGTTTGCCCAGTGCAGAAGATTAGGGTTTCCACAAGCGACTTAAGCACCTTCGAAAATCATAGATAACGACTTAATTAACGTCTATTTATGGCAGAAACCGGAAATATTTCTAGAATTTTAAGTGCGATCGCAGCTGTTCTAATTGGTTCGGGCGGCATCATCGCTTTGTTCTTTGCCGCCAATTGGCTGGTCGATCGCCTACCCCGTAAGGTCAGACCCCGTATTTTGCCGTGGGTCTACATGGCTCCGTCGCTGTTGCTGCTGGTCATTTACCTGGTAATTCCCAGCCTTCGTACCTTTTATCTCAGCTTTTTTGATCGGCGATCCCAACACTTTGTCGGCCTTGCTAATTACGTTTTTGCCTTGACCGACAAAGGCATGCTGATATCGTTTCGCAACAACATTTTGTGGATTGTGCTGGTCACAGCTATCAGTGTTGGGTTGGGTTTGATCATTGCGGTGCTGGTCGATCGGGTCAAGTATGAGCCGTTGGCCAAGGCGCTGATTTTCCTGCCGATGGCGATTTCTTTTGTGGGAGCCAGCGTCATCTGGCGCTTCATCTACGCCTACACGCCGCCCGACTTAGAGCAGATCGGCTTGCTCAATGCCATGTTGGTTGGTTTGGGCTTTGAGCCAGTAGGGTGGCTAGTCAATAAGGCAGTTAACAACCTAGCCTTAATCATCATCATGATCTGGCTGCAAACTGGCTTTGCGATGGTGCTGTTGTCCGCAGCAGTAAAGGGGATTCCCAAGGACGTTCTAGAAGCTGCCCGCATGGATGGGGCCAATGAGTTGCAAATCTTCCGTCGCATCACCATTCCGATGATCAGTTCCACCATTGTTGTCGTTGCCACGACCACCATCGTGGCAGTGCTGAAGGTTTTTGACATCGTATTTGTGATGACGGGCGGCAACTTCGGTACCGATGTAATTGCCAGTCGCATGATCAAAGAAATGTTTAACTATCGACACTTTGGCCGAGGCAGTGCGATCGCTGTGATTCTGCTGCTGGCCGTGATTCCGGTGATGATCACCAATATTCAGCGGTTCCGTCAACAGGAGGGTGCCTGATGACTACGTTACCCAGACGCCGCCACCGCTCAAGCTCCTTTATGAATCGATTGGAGCATTGGCTGACCACTGCTCCAGTTCACATTGCCGTCATCACCATTGCCGCGTTGTGGACATTACCTACCTTTGGGCTGTTCATCAGCTCCTTCCGATATAAGGAGGACTTGACTAGCACGGGTTGGTGGACAGTCTTTCGGGATCCGTTTAACTTTGGTCAGTTTCACCTGGGCAACTACTGGGATGTGTTGGCTAGCCAAGGGATGGGGCAGGCTTTTCTCAACAGCCTCGTGATCTCCATTCCTGCTACCGTAATTCCTCTCTTCATCGCTACTCTGGCTGCCTATGCTTTGGCATGGATGCGCTTTCCGGGACGACAGTTGCTCTTTGTAACGATGGTGGCGCTGCTGGTCGTGCCTTTGCAGATGACCCTGATTCCGGTGCTGCGCACTTATAACTTACTAGGGCTAGCAGGCACGTTTCTGGGGGTATGGCTGGCCCATGCTGCCTACGGTTTGCCGCTGGGAATCTATTTGCTGCGCAACTACATTGGCTCGTTGCCCAATGATCTAATCGAGGCCGCTGCGGTAGATGGTGCTTCCCACCTGAAGATTTTCACGCGGGTGGTGTTGCCTCTATCGGTGCCTGCGATCGCATCTTTTGCTGTTTTCCAATTCTTGTGGGTGTGGAACGACTTGCTGGTAGCGCTAGTGTACCTGGGCGGCAACCAAAACGTGGCTCCTGTCACGCTGGTGTTGCGCAACTTGGTGGGTGATCGAGGACAAGACTGGCACTTGCTCACGGCAGGGGCATTTGTGTCGATGATTGTGCCGCTGCTCGTCTTCTTTGCATTGCAGCGGTACTTTGTCCGGGGATTGTTGGCAGGGTCAGTGAAAGGATAGGGCTAGGGTAAAAGTCATGGCAAACATTGTTTTTGAACAGGTTAATAAGCGGTACGAAAACGGGTATGTCGCAGTCAAAGACCTCAATTTGAATATTGGGGCAGATGAGTTTTTGGTGCTGGTTGGCCCATCCGGCTGCGGCAAAAGCACCTCGTTGCGTATGCTGGCTGGCCTAGAATCCATTTCTAGCGGCAACCTCTACATCGACGGTAGACGGGTCAACGACCTGTCACCCAAAGAGCGCGACATCGCGATGGTATTTCAGTCTTATGCGCTCTATCCCCACATGTCGATTTTCGAGAACATGGCCTTTAGCCTGGAGCTACAGGGCATGGCCAAAACTGAGATTCGTCAGCGGGTTCACTCCGCCGCCCAGCAGCTTGGCATTGAGGAACTGCTAGAGCGCAAGCCCAAGCAGCTCTCTGGTGGTCAGCGGCAGCGGGTCGCCGTAGGTCGAGCAATTGTGCGCAATCCAGCAGCATTTCTGATGGATGAACCTTTGTCTAACCTGGACGCCAAGCTCCGGGTGCAGGCTCGTGCTGAGCTTAGCCGTCTTCATCAGCGATTGGGGACGACCTTTGTCTACGTTACCCACGACCAGGTGGAAGCTATGACGATGGGCAACCGCATCGCCGTGATGAACAAGGGCATTTTGCAGCAGGTGGATACCCCCGACAACCTCTATGAACGCCCGATTAATGTGTTTGTCGCTGGGTTTATGGGAAGCCCAGCAATGAACTTTTTCAACGCAACCCTACAGCAGGACAGTAGCGGCCTCTACGTTGCCACCAAAGCGCTGAAGGTGCCGCTCTATCCTGAGCAGGAATCTCGCTATTTGCCCTACAAAGGCACTTCCGTCATTTTTGGCCTACGCCCCGAAAATATCTACAACCCAGAATTTGCCCCCCCTGGCATTAACCCCTTCTCGGTCAAGGCTCAAGTCGGCATGGTTGAGAAAATGGGCCACGAGGTTATTGTCTTCCTATCTTTACCCGACGGTCAGGAATTTGTGGCACGCGTCGATCCACGCTCTCGCTACGCCCCCGGCGAAACAGTGGAGGTGCTGTTCGATCGCAACCGCTTCCACCTATTTGACCAAGCTACAGAGCAGGTTCTGTAAAGACTGTAGAAAAACATTATAGAAATGGAGAAACCGGGGTTTCCTTGGGAACCCCGGTTTCTTAATGAGCGATACGTCAAGCGGCTGCTTTGCTCAACCGATTGAGTGTTTTTTCGGCCTGACTGACAAAGCGCCGATTTTTACGGTACTGGAAGGGCGTAGAGCTTTTGATTTTAATCACCATTGTCTCCAACGTTTCGCGGGCTTCAGCCACTTGCCCCTGCTGCTGCTGAATCTGGGCTAGCAGGAGGGATGCCTGGGGATGGCTCCATAACTTGAGATGAGTTTGCAGATGGGTCTTCGCTGCATCTAGATCACCTAATTGGTGCAAAACCTGTCCGTAGGCCATAGAAGCATCGCCATAGCCAAACTCGGGCTGCGATTGCACCAGTATTTGCAAGTGTTGTCGAGCACCCTCTAAATTTTTGCGATCCATTGCAACGCAAGCAGCTCCCCAAAGGGCTTTGCTATTTTTGGGTTCTTTTTCAAGGGCTTGATCGTATGCGATCGCAGCTTTTTCCAAGTTGCCCATTTGATAGTGGATATCGCCAAGCTTTACATACTGGTGGGATTTACCAATGTTTTTGGCCTCGGCCTCGGCCTGCCAAAGGGCATCCTTCAAGCGCCAGCGATTAGTGAAGTGAAGTGCTGGAATAGTATTCGGGTGGCTGGGCAACCAGCAAATGAAGAAGTATAGGGCTGCCCCCAACACATTCAGAAACAGAAGAATCCAAACCCAGGTGTAGCAACCCTGGCGGCTGTTCTTTAGACAATCGTAGAGCATCCAAACCCAAAAAGCGGCCCCAATTAAACTGAAGGGACCGAGTGCGCTATAAGCCATCGAGAGTAGTGCCATGATTCCGCCAGGGTTGTCCTGCTGCTTCACTTACGGAGTCTCTTCAACCTTCCGTTTGGAGATTCCTGATGGTTCTAAAGTTCCCACTTAGTAAGGCAAGCTCAACGTCTTGAGACGAACTTGACGCGAAATGAATAGACGGTGTGAGATCCTTGCGATCGCAAGTCTTTACGGGAATCTTAGACTAAGGACAAGCTAGCTGTTTGAGCTTGCGATCGCTGCAATGAAAATAGGGCTAAAGCGCAAAAGTAAATCCCCTCTCAAAGACAAACCGCTCCGCAACCCTGGACAGTCTTTAGATGAGGAATTGCAGCGTTTAATGGAGGAAGACGGTTACACCTGGGTAGCCACTATTTGTTTTTGTCTAATTTTAATTATCAATGAGTGGTGGCGTTACTTCTCAGCCTCTCCACCCAATCCTCTTGGGGTCACGATAGTGACGTTACCTATGGTAGGATTTTCAATCCTTAAACTTTATAGATTGAAACAGCGTCTCCAACGCTTGAGGTTGGCGAGGGATGGAGAAAAAGCGGTTGGACAGTACCTAACAGATTTAAGGGAAAACGGATACCGTATCTTTCATGACATCGTCGGCGATAGTTTCAACGTGGATCATGTCATTATCAGCGAACGAGGCATCTTTACTATTGAAACAAAAACTTATAGTAAGCCCATCTCAGGCAAGGCAGTTATCACCTTTGACGGGGAAGCAATTCAAGTAAATGGCTATACACCTGACCGCAACCCAGTTGAGCAGGCTCAAGCTCAAGCTGAATGGGTACAGGGTGTTCTGCAAGAGAGTACAGGCAAAGGATTTCCAGTTAGACCCGTTGTTGTTTTTCCTGGGTGGTTTGTCGAAACGAAAAAGACGGCTCTCAACTCCAAGCTTTGGGTATTGAATCCCAAAGCTCTACCAAGTTTTCTGGAGCATGAGCCCGTATGCATCAGTGCAGAAGAGGTCAAGCTAGCGGCCTACCACTTGTCTCGCTACATTCGCTCAAGTCAATAAGTAATTGAACGCTTGAAATAGAAGTGCTAAAGCCCAAGCTGTGCATAAACATGGATTTATCACCTTTCTGAAAGGGACGAAGTGCTCCCGGTCACTGTAATGTTGCTAAATTGATTGACTGCTTAGTCTTTAGCAACAAACTCCCAGAATATCTAAACTAGTCAAAACCACTCTGAGAGCATTTAATCCTCATAGGTAAACTTTATTTTCAGGGGCTAGATCTTCCCTCAAAAAGACCTATATTGGATTCATGAAGCAAGTCAAGCTTCTTTGACAGAGAGAACAGTCAACTGTAACGGTCAACTGTAACCCTAAGAGAGAGGTGAATTTCTGTTCAAGTTAAGTCTATTCAAGTTCGATCTGTCTCGTTTCACTCGCTACATTCAATCCGAAATCTACGCTTCCTAAACTAGCGAATGAGGGCTCTGCAACTGGCAATTAAACGTCCACTTCTGCTGCCAGGTTAGCTATCCCTATTTATCTTCAGGTAAGTCAGGAAGTTTACAAAGAAATCGGTTGATTTCTTATCCTAAGAGTGAATCCTACATGTCCTTTTTATCCTAGAGGCGCAGCTTAGCTAAGCTGCGCCTCTACGCGTTTATACGGGCGATTTTGTTGGAATGGCTCCGTTGCCATCCAGTTGAGGGTAGAACTAGATGAATTGCAGGACGAGGGCCCTGCGTGGTGAAGTGGCAGGAAAGTTAACCCGCAGCCCCCATCGGGAATCCCCCCCTAGCTACTGTCAAAGGGTAGCCAAGAGCTTTCTATACTGGAAATAGTGAGATCTTCTAGCACCCCGTTTAGAAAACCTTGATTCAACAGGAAACCCTTGAGCTTTTAGAGTGGGCTCGTCTTTGCCAGCATCTGTCAACCTTTGCCTCGACCAAATTGGGTGCGATCGCAGCCCGACAACTCAGAATTCCCCCGACGCAGGCTGAGAGTGAAGCACTGCTGGACCAAACTCGCGAAGCCTATCGGCTAGACGAATCAGCCAACGTCAGCTTTTCTGGAATACAAGATATCGGCGATGCCTTGGAACGAGCTGAGCGCCAGGGATTGCTCAGTGGGGAGGAACTGCTTGCGATCGCAACTACCTTAAATGGCGCTCGTCAGCTTCGTCGTGTCGTGGATGCGAAAGAAGACCTGCCTGTCCTGCAAGCGCTGTTTGAAGACCTCCGGACTTACCCTGAGCTGGAGCAGGAGATCCATCGCTGTATTGACGACCGGGGAGATGTTGCTGACCGGGCTAGCCTCAAGTTGGCAGGCATTCGAGCCCAGCTCAAGTCCAACCGAGATGAAATTTATCAGAAGCTCCAGCGCATCTTGCAGCGTCACGCTGGAGCGGTGCAGGAGCAACTTATAACCCAGCGGGGAGATCGCTTTGTCATTCCTGTCAAAGCTCCCCAAAAAGATGCCATTCCTGGCATTGTTCACGACGTTTCCACGAGTGGAATGACTCTATACGTGGAACCGCATAATGTGGTCGAACTGGGCAATCGTCTACGCCAACTGCATCGGCAAGAGCGGGTTGAAGAAGAAATTGTGCTGCGAGAACTGACAACTCAGGTTTCAGCAGTACAGCCGGATCTAGAACGGTTGTTGGTAATTGTCACTACCCTTGATTTAGCCACTGCCCGTGCCCGCTACTCTCGCTGGCTAGAGGGGAACGCGCCCCGCTTTATCACTAATGATGAGCAGGCTACGCTGCGTCAACTGCGTCACCCATTACTGGTCTGGCAGCAACGCCACGAGCAAGGCCCTCCAGTGGTGCCTATTGATGTCATCATCAAACCGCATCTGCGGGTTGTCGCGATTACCGGCCCTAACACAGGCGGCAAGACAGTCACGCTCAAAACCCTAGGGTTAGCTGCCTTGATGGCTAAAGTGGGCCTGTTCATTCCTGCCCGTGAGCCCGTCGAACTTCCCTGGTTTGACCAGGTTTTGGCTGACATTGGGGATGAGCAGTCTCTTGAGCAAAGCCTCTCGACCTTTTCTGGCCACATCCGGCGAATTGGGCGAATTCTAGCGGCACTCCAACCCTTATTGGAGAAGAACACTCAGGAGCCAGAACCTAACATGTTAGATTCTGACTCCGAGATCTCCCTTGAAAGTTCTGAAAGTTCCCCCGCCCTTCCTTCTCTTCCCACTTCCCCGTCTCCTACCAATGCCCTTGTTCTTCTGGACGAAGTGGGGGCTGGAACCGATCCTTCTGAAGGGAGCGCTCTAGCTACAGCCTTGCTAAAAGCTCTAGCAGATCAGGCTCGACTTACAGTTGCCACCACTCACTACGGCGAGCTTAAGGCACTGAAGTACCAAGACGAGCGCTTTGAGAACGCCTCAGTGGAGTTTAATGACGTCACGCTATCGCCTACCTATCGATTGCTGTGGGGAATTCCAGGACGGTCAAATGCGTTAACCATTGCACGGCGATTGGGACTGAGCCCAGCCATTGTGGAAGAGGCAAAACAGGTTGTGAGCGTTGGCAATCAGGAAGATGTGAATCAGGTGATTGCCGGGTTAGAGGCCCAGCGCAAGGCCCAGGAAGATAAGGCCAGTGAAGCCGCTAAGTTGGTGTCTCAAGCAGAAAAGCTGCACAACGAGGTTTCCCGCAAGGCTCAAATGCTACGGGAGCGGGAGCGGGAACTGCAGCAGCAGCAGGAAAAAGCGATTCAACAGGCAATCACTGAGGCTAAGGGAGAGATTGCAAAGGTCATCCGCCGTTTGCAGCAGGGTGATATCACTGCCCAAGATGCCCAAAAGGCAACAGAGGCAGTTAACGCCCTAGCCGAGAAGCACCTACCAATTCGGCAAACCCCGCCGAAACCAAAACCCGGATTTAAACCTAAGGTTGGTGATCGCATTCGCATTCCTAGCTTGGGCCAAACTGCTGAAGTGCTGACTGATCCGGATGAGGATGGTAAACTGACCGTGCGCTTCGGTTTGCTCAAAACCACGGTCAGTCTGGCTGATGTAGAGTCTCTGCAAGGTGAGAAGGCTGAACTTCCGGTTAAGCCTAAGCGGCAAGACACTGTGCCCACAGCGCAGGCAGCTCCTCCGGCTCCAGCTATACGGACTTCGCGCAATACTTTTGACATTCGCGGTATGCGGGTTGCAGAAGCCGAGTCTGTCCTGGAAGAAGCGATCGCAAGTGCCAATGGTCCCATCTGGATCATTCACGGACACGGTACGGGCAAGCTTAAGCGAGGCGTTCAGGAATATCTTCAGCGCCATCCCCAAGTCGAACGGTTCGAGCCTGCCGCTCAAGCCGATGGTGGTACAGGCGTAACCATTGCCCATGTATGATCTAGCAGTCGGAGGGATTTTGGCAGTGGTTAAGGTTTCCCTAGCAAAGGAGCGTTATTATCTGGGGTAACCACGGCCCGCAAACTCAGGTAAAAAGCCCGGGCCTGACCTTCAATACGCTGGAAACAGAGTTGTGGAGATGCGATCGCACTTCCTGCCAAGGTGACCCAAACTCCGTC
>DATNQF010000159.1:0-8564 GCA_036702855.1 Trichocoleus sp.
GGATCGACTCTGATTAGACCTTCATAGGTACCAACCCAAACCCGGCCTACGCGATCTTGAGCCAGCGCGCCAATGGTCCGGCTAGGCAAGTTAATGCGTGCCAGCACCTGCCCTGTTTGAGGACTAATGCGTGCCAAACCCTGCCAAGAGCCTACCCACAAGCTGCCAGTGTAGTCAGGCTGTAGGGCAGGAACTCGGTAGTCCGCCGCCGGATTTGGCTGGGTCAAGTTCTCATCGACTGTGTCCGTCGGACGATCACGGTTCAAGATGGCGGCCTGGGCAAGACGGGTTTCCTCCTTTATCAAAGGAATTTGCGTCTGTGCCAGGTCAGTCATTGAGGGCGCAGCAGACTGATCAGCTTGATCAACTCGGCTAGCGTGGCTAGGAAGGGAGTAGCCCAGAAGCAGCAAGCCAAACAACCACCCTATTGCGTTTAGCCCAACGGTTGCCCAGGTGGACAGGCCCATTCTCAAAAGTTGTGTTCCCTTATGTGTCATTTGATCCCCTTCCCACTCCTCAAAACATCAGGACTCTAGATGCAGAACCCCTCTGAGTGTCACCAGTATAGTGATGCCGTGAGCAAGCGATCAAAAGTTTTTGCTTTTGTTGTCAGCTATTGTCGGCGCAAGCCTTAGGCTGGCAGTGGAGAGGATGTACCTGGCTCAATGACGTTCGGTACAGCAGGAGTAGAGTCAGAGCCGACAGTTGCGATCGCACCCTTCTTCCCCCAAGCGCCCATGCTAGCTGCAAGGGGTTTCATCCCAGAGCTAACCTGATGAATCCACCAAAAATCCTCGGTTTTGACCGCCTCAAATCCGGCTGCTCCCAACCAAGCATCTACGCTGCCAGCGGCATAGTCGCGAATATAGGGCTCCTCAAAAATATTGTTGAGCCATTCCGTCCATCGCAAGGTGCGTTGGTTGCCGTCCAAAATGATCGCCTGCCCCCCTGCACTTAGCAGCCGGAAAGCTTCTTTCAAAATGGTTTCGGCGACATCTGGTGGTGTCTCGTGGAACAGCAGAGAAGCTGTAACCACATCAAAGGAGGCATCGGGAAAGCCCGTCTCCATCGCATTGCCGTGAACAAAGGAGATGTCTAACCCGGCCTGCTGGGCTTTTTCTTTGGCAACTACCAGCATATGAGGAGCCAGATCTAAGCCAATCACCTCGGCTTGGGGGAAAGCCTGCTTTAGCATCAGCGTGGTGGAACCCGTGCCACAACCAAGATCAAGAATGCGGCGAGGTTGGCCCTGAATTGCTTTAATAGCAGTTTCTCGCACCCAGGTTTCACCGGGGGGGAGCACGTATTGGGTAATGGGGTCGTAGGTAACTGCTGCGCCCGATGTTAAGTAGCCACCCTCAATGCCGTGGAAATGAGCCGTTTTGTAATAGTCCGGGTAAACCACCTGAGGATTTTGCAATTCACGGGTAGCAGCTTCCCAATCAATGCTCTGCTGGTAGCGTTGCAAGGCATCTCGATCCAGCAGCACCTTGAAGATAGGAGCCAAAAACTGTTCAAAAATGGTGTCTTTCCGAGTTGCCATAGTCTTTACCGTGTCAAGGGACGGGAAGAATCGTAGCCTGAAGCGCCTTTTTCTTTGAGTGTAGTGATATCAAAAGCCGACAAACTCCACCGTTATGGAGATGCGCCTCTCAAAAAACTTCTCAAGCTGGCTTCCTGCCATTGGAGTGCGCCAACCATTTACCTTAACGATCTGCTTGGAACTCGGCGTGATTGGAAAGTCTGTGGTTCACTAGGGATGAGCCTTTCAGCATTTCTCAATCGGCTATCGTTATGAGTCAACCCAGCCTTCTCAAAAACTACATCAACGGTCAGTGGTGCCTCTCCAGTGCTAACGAACAGCTCTCTGTTGAAAACCCGGCTACAGCCGATGTGTTGGCAGCCGTACCACTGTCGCCCGCCAATGAAGTCGAACAGGCAGCTCAGGCGGCGGCCAGTGCTTTTCGAGAGTGGCGACGGGTGCCGCCCACTGAGCGGGTACAGTACCTCTTTAAGCTCAAGGGTCTAATGGAGGTTCATCAAGAGGAATTAGCCCTGCTGGTAACGCAGGAGTGCGGCAAAACCTTGGCTGAGTCGCGAGGTGAGTTGCAGCGGGCTATTGAGAATGTAGAGGTGGCTTGCGGCATTCCTATCCTGATGCAGGGCACGGTATCAGAAGACATTGCACGGGGCATTGACGAGTTTATGATTCGTCAGCCGCTAGGGGTCGCTGCTGCGATCGCACCTTTCAACTTTCCAGCTATGATTCCCTTCTGGTTCATGCCCTATGCCCTGGCCTGCGGTAATACCTACATCGTCAAGCCGTCGGAAAAGGTACCCCTGACGATGCAAAAGATTTTTGAGCTGATTGATCAGGTGGGCTTTCCGGCTGGGGTGGTGAATTTAGTCAATGGGGCTAAAGAAGCGGTTGATGCCATCTTGCAGCATCCGGTCATCCGAGCGATTAGCTTTGTCGGCTCATCGCCCGTGGCTCGTTACGTCTACAGTCAGGCCGCTGCCCATGGTAAGCGGGTGCAGTGTCAGGGTGGGGCCAAAAATCCCATCATTGTTCTGCCGGATGCCGACATGGAAATGACCACACGGATTGCGGCGGACAGTGCCTTTGGCTGTGCAGGACAGCGGTGTTTGGCAGCTTCATTGGCAGTCACAGTGGGTGAGGCGAAAGAGGCCTTTACCGATGCGATCGCACAGACTGCTGCCACCCGTGTTGTTGGCAACGGGCTGGAGGACTCAGTTCAAATGGGGCCTGTCATTACTGCCGAAAGCCGCATTCGCATTGAGTCTTTGATTCAAAAAGGGGCTGATGAGGGAGCTACGGTGCTGGTAGATGGGCGTAATCCCGATGTTCCCGGCTTAGAAAAGGGGAACTTTGTGCGACCCACAATTCTGCAAGATGTGCCGCCCGAAGGCGAAATTGCCCGAACCGAAATCTTCGGCCCGGTGCTGGGGCTGATCCATGTCAATACGATTGATGATGCGATCGCACTGGTCAACCGCAGTAGTTGGGGCAACATGGCCTGCCTGTTTACTAACAGCGGCGCAGCAGCCCGCAAGTTCCGCTATGAGGCCGAAGCCGGAAATATCGGCATCAACATTGGTGTGGCCGCACCAATGGCCTTTTTTCCCTTTAGCGGCTGGAAAGATAGCTTCTTCGGCGATCTGCACGGCCAAGGGCATCACGCGATTGAGTTCTTTACCCAAACCAAAGTGGTGGTCGAACGCTGGCCTAAGGAGTGGTCACGTCAGTTCTAAATTGGTTCCATCATCTTTTCTGTACCTTTCCTGGGGGAGATGACCTGTTTGGGTACCTCTTTCCTTAGATAGACGCAGGCGGTTGAGAAAGAGCGCTATATAACGGTACTGGCTGGAATTCCTGCTTTACCGCTAGATTTTTTTCAAAAATTCTATATTTTTCAGTATTAAGATTTAGCTTCAGAAGCTATCTATTAGCCAGAGACTATTGCGGGAAACAGCAGCCTGACGCTTTGGGGAATCTGTGACAGCCCGATTCAAAGCGAGGCTACGCTTCCATCTTTCTGATGTGCCCCTATGCTCCGCCCCCGACTATCTCTGCTGCTAGTGGGTCTGCTGTTGCTGATCGCTGATATCTTTATCCACCTGCAACAGGTGCCATCCCTAGACGGGTTCAGGAGTATGGCTCCATTAGCAGGGCTCTTGACGCATCATGTTTGGTTAGGGCCACTCGGCATTGTCTTGACTTGGGCGGGATCACTGTCCCTGCTACGCGATCAGACCCAGTTAAAGTCTTACCAATCGCGGGCTCAGTTGAGTGAAAAGCTGTTGTACCTCAATAGCCTACTGGCTGATGCTAATCAACAACTTCAAGCTAGCGAACAGCACTGCCGCGATCTGCTGGAGGGTCTGCCGCAGATGGTTTGGACAGCAGATGCGACTGGAGCTGTCACTTACTTCAATCAGCGCTGGTATGACTACAGCGGCTTGAGCGAGGCTCAATCGATGGGTCTGCTTGGCATAGATGCGGTACACCCGGCCGATCGCGATCGCACCCTTGAAATGTGGAGCGAGTCGCTTTCCCTAGGAAGGCCCTTTGAGACTGAATACCGTATTCGGCGGCACGATGGGATATACCACTGGTTTATCAGTCGTGGTATTCCCCTGCGAGATGCCGAACAACAGGTGACAGGCTGGATTGGCACCATCACCGATATTCACCAGCAAAAGCAGATTCAGCATGAGCTAACGAGCATTATGGAGGCTGTCCCGGCTGCGGTTTGGATTGCACACGATCCTGAGTGTCATACAGTAACGGCCAATATGACCGCCTACCGACTCATGCGTCGTTCTCCTGGATCGACCATGACGGCGACCCCAGCTAACGAACCTTATCCCTTTCCCTTCAAAATTCAAATTCAGGGAGAAGACGTTGACATTGCGGAACTGCCGATGCAACGAGCAGGCAGGATGGGGCAAGCCTGTGAGGGTGAGTTTGAATTTGTGTTTGAAGACGGAACCGTCACAGTTATCTACGGTAAAGCTGTTCCTTTGCGAGACGAATTAGGAACGGTGCAAGGTGTGATTGGGGCGTTCTTAGATGTCACTGAGCAGAAACGGGTTGCTAAAGCGCTGCGACAAAAGCAGGAGCGGCTTGATCTTGCTCAATCTGCTGCTAAGATTGGCAGCTTCGAATGGAATATTGAAACCAATGTCAATATTTGGTCGCCTGAGTTAGAGGCTATTTATGGCCTGCAGCCAGGTCAGTTTGAGGGTACCTATGAAGCTTGGCTACAGCGGTTGCATCCAGAGGATCGAGCCGCATCCGAAAGGGATGTCCAGGCGGCGATGAAAACAGGTGAGCTTTTCACCTACTGGCGTGTCCTCTGGCCCGATAACAAAGTTCGCTGGCTGCATGCTCGGGCTAAGGTTTTCTACGATGCCCAAGATAAGCCCCAGCGAATGGTGGGCGTCAATATGGACGTGACCGATCGTAAGGAGGCCGAGGCGGCTCTACAGCAAAGTGAACTGATGTTCCGCACTCTGGCAAACACGCTGCCACAGCTGTTTTGGGTGATTAGACCCGATACCTATCCTGAATACGTCAATTCACGCTGGTGCGACTATATCGGAAAAAGTTTGGCTCAGTTTCAGGCAGAGCAAACCTTCGACTTCGTCCATCCGGAGGATCAGGCCTTAGTGCTCAAACTATGGCAGGCGGCAGTGCAGACAGGAGGTGAGTTTCAGGTAGAGCAGCGGTTACGACGGGCTAGTGATGGAGAATACCGATGGCACCTTAGCCGAGCGCTTCCCTTTCACGATAGCCAAGGACGAATTATCAAGTGGTTTGGCTCCAGTACGGATATCCACGACCAAAAGATGGCGATAGAGGAGCGGGCCTTGGCCTTGGAGCGGGAGCGATCCGCTCGAATAGCATTAGAGCGGGCTAGCCGTACTAAAGATGAGTTTTTGGCCATTGTCTCTCACGAGTTGCGATCGCCACTTAATGGCATTTTGGGATGGGCCCGGCTGATGCGCACCCGTCAACTTCCCCCTGATATCACTGTAAAAGCGCTGGAATCAATTGAGCGCAATGCTCAAGCCCAGACCCAGCTCATTGAAGATTTGCTCGATATCTCGCGCATTATTCGTGGCAATATTCGCCTCAACTTGTGCCCAACCTCTCTCATGCCCATTGTTGAGGCTGCCCTCGATACAATTCGCCCTACCGCTAGCACCAAATCAATCGAGGTGGTTGCTCGGCTAGAGCTGGAAGCAGGTTTTGTTTTGGGGGATCCTGATCGGCTTCAGCAAATTATCTGGAACTTGCTAGCGAATGCAGTAAAGTTCACTCCAGCAGGGGGGCAAGTTGAAATTTGTTTGGAGTCGGTTGGGCCTGAAATTCAAGTTCAGGTCATAGACACAGGCCAAGGCATCGATCCCGATTTTCTCCCGTATGTCTTTGACCGCTTCCGGCAGGCCGATGCGACCACCGTTCGCAGCCAGGGTGGCTTAGGGTTAGGGTTGGCGATTGTCCGCAATCTGACCGAACTCCACGGGGGATCTGTCGCAGTGACCAGCCCTGGAAAAGACCAAGGCACCACGTTTACGGTACGCTTTCCACTGCATGAAGCGGCAACCAACGACACTCGCCAGCCTGCGATGCTTCGTCAAAGTGCTCTAGAAGCTGCCTTCGATCTTCAAGGGCTAAAGATTTTGGTGGTGGACGATGAAACGGATGCTCGGGAGTTTGTGAAATTCCTGCTGGAGCAGTATGGAGCGGAAGTTGCGATCGCATCGTCGGCCCAAGAAGCGCAGCAGCTTCTACCCGTGCTCAAGCCCAACCTGCTGCTCAGTGACATTGGGATGCCGGGCGAGGACGGCTACAGCCTAATCCGTAAAATTCGGACCCTGCCTGTAGAACAAGGGGGCCAAATCCCGGCAGCGGCCCTCACTGCCTATGCCCGAGAAAGCGATCGCATTCAGGCTCTAGACTCGGGGTTCAATGTCCACGTGCCCAAACCGATTGAGCCAATTCAGCTTCTAACAGTTTTGACTAGGCTAGCCGAACGCTAAAACCCCTATGAAACGAAATCCCCTGACGCTCAACCGATCGGTTCTACTGTGGGGATCCTTGGGTATCATCTGCGGCCTGATGGGAGCCCTCTACTGGATTGTGCTGGCCTTCTTAACGCATCGGCTGGAACAAGTCCAGGGTCTGGCCTTGCTGGTAGTCATGCCCTTAGCCGGACTGCTCATCGGTCTAGTGATTCACTGGCTGGGCAATCCTGGCGAGATTGGCCTCATTATCGACAACATCCACCTCAAGGGCGGACGGCTGTCGATGCGAGAAACCCCCTCAATGCTTCTTTCCTCGCTGCTCAGCATTGCCAGTGGCGGCAGTGCTGGACCCGAAGCACCTATGGTGCAAGTGACGGGTTCAATCGGCACCTGGTTTGGCGACCGCCTACGGCTACAAGGAGAGGCCCTTCGCACCTTCAGCATCGCAGGCATGGCCGCTGGATTCACCGTTCTCTTTGGTGCCCCTTTAGGCGGTACCTTCTTTGCCCTAGAAATTCTGCACCACCAGCATGTTGCTGCCTATGCCGAGGCCATTATCCCCGCCATCGTGGCTAGCTGCGCCAGCTACACCGTTTTTGTTGCCATTACCCAATTGGGCATCGGGCCTGCTTGGCACTTTCCTCAATACACGGTAGAGAGCCTTTTTGACTTTGCTGCGGCGATTGGCTACGGCATAGTGGGAGCCGCTGTTGGCTGGCTTTTCATCAGCTTGTTTCGCACCTGTGGCCGATTTCTAGAGTCTTTACCTGGCCCTATTTACCTAAGAACTACGGTAGCCGGATTGGGACTGGGCATATTGTCCTTTGGTTTTCCCCTCACGCGCTTTTTTGGGGAGCATCAGATAGAGTCAATCGTGGACGGTAACTTTTCTCTGAATGTACTGCTGGCCCTGGCCCTAGCTAAACTGCTTGCCATCAGTATTACCGTGACAGGCGGCTGGCGCGGCGGCATCATCATCCCCCTATTTTTTGCAGGAGCCTGTTTGGGTAAGGCTTTGGTGATTGCGAGTCCCGGCAGCAGTGAAACGCTAGCCATGACTTGTGTAATGGCCTCGCTCAACGCTGCCGTGACCCGCACCCCCATCAGCACCACGATATTGCTAGCCAAGCTCACAGGGTTTAGCACTTTTACGCCGATTCTATTTGCTAGCATGGTGGGCTTTTTTCTATCCCCGCGCCATCCCTTTATTGCCTCACAGCTCACGGTTGAGTCTCCAGGACGCTAGACCCAATGCACAGTTTTAGCCTTGCCAAACCACTATGCTTGCTCCTCAAAAGGTTTGGGTTCTTCCTCAATTGCAGATGTCTCGGCTGGGGGTTCTGACTGTGCCTCTGTCCAACTAGGCGTCACCTCTTCAATGTTGACTGCCTCAACTGGGGATTCTGGTTCTGTCAGGTTGGGCAGGTTTTTCTCAGGGAGTATTTCGGGTTGAGACGCATACTCCGACTCTGTCCAACCTGACGAAGTTTCTTCAATGCCAATTGCTTCGACTAGAGGCTCTGGTTCTGCGTCCGGCTCTAGCAGGCTAGGTGGAGCTTCTTCGGCAGTGGTTTCAGCTGAGTGTTCTGCTTCCGACTCTGCAAAACCCGGTAGGGTTTCATTGATAGCAGTTGTCTCGACTGAGTGTTCTGGTTCCAGGTCTACAGAATTGGGCGCAGCTTTCTCTACCGATTCTAGAACTGAGCTATTTTCGGAGATCGCCTCATCTGCTTCCTCTCCCCAAAAAGCATCGTCTTCTAGATCAAGCTCATCTCTCACCACAACAGGCGCAGGATTGCGGACTGGTTTCTTCCTTTGTAGTGGAATCGAGGGCTCACGTGGAGGAATTTCAATGACGGGCTTGCTGGGCTTCGGGCGCGAAAACGACCCGGCTAAATCAACCAGCCAATTTTTAAGCACAACGGCTTTTTCAACGGTTTGCCCGACGGTTCCTTTAGGTCGAGCTGGGGGGGGTGCGGCTGGCGGACGAGGGGTACTAACCGCTTTTT
>DATNQF010000163.1:0-15793 GCA_036702855.1 Trichocoleus sp.
TCCTCCCAAAGTGCGGTTGGATGTGCGATCGCAAGAGCCAGTTACCCCAAAACAAGTGCAACTATTAGAAGCCTTTTTGGAACAAGAACTGGGACGGCCCTTTACCCTCATTTTTACCGTCAGCCAGGTAGAGGAAGTAACGCGCGAATGAAGCTTTCTCACTCACTCTAGCCAGTCATTTTGTTGTGTCGGGGGCTTCCAGAACATTGATGCTCACTAGGGGTGTGACGTTAAATCCTTGATTTAAGAGGTGTGACTGAATTGTTTGAGTTAACTCTGATTTAATCGCTTCATCCGAGGTTTCGGTATTGGGCTGGCGCTGCACATATACTTCAGAAAGCAATGTATTTTGGCCAGAACTGTCAGCTCTGGTGAAGCGCACATTTGACTCAACAAGCTTGACTTGCTTGGATTGTTGAATCACTTTTTGCACTTCGGCATTTGCTCGTTGGGCACGGCTCGCTCGCTCTAAGTTAGGTGAGTTTGCAAATTGCCAGGAGAGGAGAATAGTGAGTGCGATCGCACTTGTTCCCAGCGCCAGCGGAAACACGCCTTGCTTCCCTCGCTGATAGCGTGCGCCTTGGGTGGATAGTCCAAAGAACCGGAACAAAACTGCTGCTGCTAAGTTGATGCCACACAGTTGCAGCAGCAGCAAAAACAATCCATTGACAGCCATATCCCAGCGGCCAATGGCAGCGGCCATCCCGATAATGCCAGCAGGAGGGGCCAGAGAAGCCGCCACCAACATCCCTGTTGCTGCTCCAGAGACCAAGCTACTGCGCTCCGACTGAACTAGGTTAATTGCTCCCGCCGCTCCCGCCGCGAGGGGTAGCAGCACAGCCACCGCTGAAATCTGGCTGCGATCAATCATCAAAGGGGTAGGAATCTGTTGCCGGAAAACCAGACTAAGCAACGCAGCCACGCTAATCGTAACCAGCAACGCTGAAAAATACCGCAGCACACTGCGGCCAATCAAATGCCTGTCGCCTCTTGCGGTTGCAATGGCTGTATTCATGGCGGGTCCGGCAAAGGGGGCAATCAGCATGGCAGCCACCAGGAGATAGGTGGTTGTGGTGTAAAGCCCAATCCAGACTACGACACCTGCGATCGCAGCGTAACTTAAAAAGCCTTTCCAAGACCCCACACTTTGGAGGCCTCCCAAAAAAACTTCGATAGGGCTACGGTTCTCTACCTGCTTTACCTGCTGCGCCGCAGCATCGGCAGGGGGATGCAGCGCCATCACGCCCGTTGGAAACAGCGTAATTTTCAGATCGGGCAATTCCTGAAGCGCATCGAGCAATGGCTCAACTTTTTGATTAGAGACATGAACCAGCACCATGTCTAGAGACTCGTCACCCGTTGCCTGCCACCGAGCCAAATTGGTGCCCTCGCAAGCTTTAGCCTTCTCTACCACTGTATTGCCGCATCCCCTAGGAACTTGAATTAACAGTTGGCGCATGGCTTCTACCTGGGTTGATGGGCTACTGGCTACAGACGCTCTATATCCTGCTGATCCGGCATAGTAATCGCATCGCTCTAAAGTTGAGTCAACCTCAAGATCACCTGCTTGAGAGAGCCATGCTAACCTCATTTTGAGCACGCTAAAGGTAGATGAATTTGAGACCTAATCCTATGCTTGCTGAAAGTTCTGAAGCATCGGTTCACTCAGCTAGTTTTGCGGGTGTAGCAGGATTTCTGGCGGTAGGATTGGCCCTGATTCATGTCTTTGCAAATCGCTTGCGATTTATTGATGCTGTTCCCCGTAGTCGCTGGCTCTCCTTTAGCAGCGGGGTGTCGGTTGCCTATGTATTTGTGCATCTCTTACCTGATTTGAGCGAGGCGCAGCATACTCTTCGGCAGAGCCTGTCTATAGAACTGAAGTTTATTGAGCACCACATCTATCTGGTTGCCCTGTTAGGAATTGTCGTGTTTTATGGATTAGAGCGGGCTGCAAAAGTATCGCGGCGAAGCAATCAGGAGGCTGGCACTGGAGATATGACGAGTGCGGGTATTTTTTGGCTGCACATAGGGTCATTTGCCTTTTACAACGCCCTGATTGGCTACCTGCTAGTGCATCGGGAAGTTCCAGGATTAGCTAACCTGCTGTTTTTTGCGATCGCAATGGCGCTGCACTTCGTAGTCAATGACTATGGCTTGCGCGAACACCACAAGAAGATGTACGCCTATGTAGGCCGTTGGATCCTCGCAGCCGCCACGATGGTAGGATGGGTCATCGGCAGTGCTACAGAACTTCCTCAATCAGCGGTCTCAGTGCTGTTTGCCTTTCTCGCTGGGGGAATTGTTCTCAATGTGTTGAAGGAAGAACTGCCAGAAGAACGAGAAAGCCGCTTCTGGGCGTTTGCACTAGGCGCAGGGGTATACACTGCATTACTATTGCGGCTATAGCAAACCTTTGTGGAGACAATGATGGGGCCAACTTAATGTTGTGAAGCCAACTAATATAGTTGGTGATTTTTCATAAAATAAATGCATAAAAAAGACGCTTACCCTCAAAAACACGATTAAAGCAGCAGAAGTAAAAGAGTTCTTCAAATTACTGCGTCAGCGTAAAGCAATCCGCGAGAAACAGGACTGCATAACAAATCCACTCTTGCATCTGCCGGAAGGATGAGCGGCTGCCATTCCTAAGGTGAATTGGTATACTATCAAGCCAGTGGAGCTTGGAACACTGGGCAAAGTATTCAAAAGTTCTGAAGTTACAAGACTGAGATTCGGTGCACCCGTTTGATGCTCTGGAACAAGGCTAGCCATGATTCAAACCCAGCGCACCGTCCTAGTTGTGGATGACAGCCCGGAAGACTGCGAGTTGTATCGGCGATATCTACTACGGGACACGGAATACCACTACACCTTCTTAACCGCCCACATGGGAGAGGAAGGGTTGGAGCTGTGGCAGCGCCACCAGCCCGATGCGGTGTTGCTAGATTATCGGTTGCCCGATTTAGATGGTCTAGAGTTTCTCGCGACCCTGCAAACCGAAGTGCAGCAGCCCTATTTGCCAGTCATTATGGTGACCGGGCAGGGCAACGAATCGATCGCAGTCCAGTCTATGAAAGCAGGTGCCCAAGAGTATCTGGTAAAAGGCCAGATTACGCCTGAAGGCTTGCATCTAGCGGTGAACGAGGTCATTGAAAAAGTACAGTTACGCACTGAACTGCACCAGCGAATTGAGCGAGAGCGATTAGTTGCCCAAATTACCGAGCAAATTCATCGCTCGTTTGACCTAGACACGATCTTGCAGACGACTGTAGACGAGGTGCGCCGACTCCTGCGTACCGATCGTGCCTTTATCTATCGCTTCCAACCAGACTTTACTGGAGTCGTTGCCGTCGAATCAGCGGCGTGTGGGTGGACATCGATTTTAGAGGCTCGGGTTGAAGATCAGTACTTCATGGAAACCCACGGCGAGGACTACCGCCAGGGGCGCATTCAGGCAGTTGCCGACATTTACACGGCTGGGCTAAGCCAGTGCCACGTAGATTTATTAGCTAGATTTGCGATCAGAGCCAATCTGGTAGTTCCCATTGTGCAAGGAAATGTGCTTTGGGGGCTATTGGTCATCAGCCAATGTTCAGAGCCTCGGCAATGGAAAGCGTCTGAGATTGAGTTAGTTCAGCATCTAGCGATTCAGCTCGGCATTGCCCTACAGCAAGCTGAGCTCTATCAGCAGGCGCAACGCGAACTAGCGGAGCGGCGACAGGCCGAAACTGCCCTTAAAGACAGTGAGGGCCGCCTACGTCAGTTGACCGAGAATATTGACGCGGTTTTTTGGATTAAGGATTTCCCGTCGCGGCGTGTACTCTACATCAGTCCTGCCTACGAACGGCTTTGGAAGCTGAACCCGCAGGACGTGTATGATAATCGCCAAACTTGGATGGATCTGATCCACCCAGAAGATAAGGCAGGGGTTGAACAGGCGTTTCAAGATCAAGCGGCAGCAGGCAAATTTGACCAAGAGTACCGAATTATCCTGCCTGACGGGCAAACTCGCTGGGTGCATGATCGCTGCTTTCCCTTGAGAAATGACGTTGGAGAAATTGAGCGCTTTACAGGCATTGCAGAGGATATTACCGATCGCAAACGTCATCAACTCAATGAGCAGTTTCTCAATCAACTAGATTTGCGCCTGCGCCAGTTTTCAGACATCCAAGCCGTGATAGAAGAAACAGTTAGTAGCTTGGGGCAATACCTAGAAGGTAACCGCTGCACATTAGGCAAGATTGATCCGCAACAGGATCTGTTCATCGCAGAGTGGGACTGGTGCCAAAATGCGTCCAGTCTTATCGGAAAACATCTTCCGATATCAAGTTTTACGCCACCAGCGGTTCAAGCTGCCTTTATTGTCGGTCAACCTATGGTTGTCCACGATGTTCAAACAGATGCTCGTACGGTTGCTGTTGCAAGCAACTATGCCCAAATTCAATGCAGGGCATTTGTGAGTATTCCCTGCAATTACCAGGGGCGCTGGGCCGCCGTGCTAACCCTGTCTTCTACAACACCGCGCGTGTGGCGCGAAGACGAAGTTGATCTGCTACAAGACGCAGTTGCTCGGCTTTGGTCAACGCTAGAGCAGACGCGGGCCATACAGGCATTGCGTGAGAGTGAAGAACGCTTCCAAATGGCGTTGGAAGGGTTTGATGGGGGGCTGTGGACATGGGACCTCAAGACCAATGAGCAGTATTGGAATTCACGATGGCTGGAAATTTTAGGCTACGAAGCAGGTGAGTTGCCGCAGTCTTTCAGCACTTGGGAGCAACTGATTCATCCTGACGATAGAGCTTTAGTCCTGGAGTTGTTACAGACCCATCTTCAAAACGACTCAGTGCCCTACAGATTTGAATGTCGCATGTTAACCAAGTCTGGGGCGTGGAAGTGGATTGCTAGCTATGGAAAGGTGGTTGTGTGGGATGAGCAGGGTCAGCCGCTGCGGATGGCAGGTATCCACCAGGATGTGAGCGATCGCAAGCAATCGGAAGAGAAGCTGCGCAACAGTG
This sequence comes from Trichocoleus sp., assembly GCA_036702855.1. Lineage (GTDB taxonomy): Bacteria > Cyanobacteriota > Cyanobacteriia > Phormidesmidales > Phormidesmidaceae > JACVSF01. The sequence goes on from DATNQF010000163.1 coordinate 5,016, forward strand.
AGGAGCGTTTTCGCACGAGTGAAGCCCGGTTGAAGCTGGCCTACAAAGCTACGCGTTCGGGCCTATGGGACTGGGATATTACTCACAACGTTGCCCAAGTCTCTGAAGAGTACTGTGTTCTGTTTGGGCTTGACCCAACCCTACAGACCGTTAGCTATGAACAGTGGTTAAACTGCCTCCACCCTGACGATAGACCGTATGCTCTGGAATTGATCAACCACACGATCGAACAACGGCAGGCCTACTTTGATGTTGAATACCGGGTTTTGCACCCTGACGGCGTTCGCTGGTTAGCCTCTAGAGCACAAGTGTTCTATAACGAAGCAGGTGATGCGGTGCGCATGTTGGGAAATATGCAGGACATTAGCGATCGCAAGTACGTAGAATGCGAACGAGAACGCCTGCTGGCCCGAAAGCAACGGTATGCCGATAAGCTACGCAGATTAACCCAAGCTGCCTTATCCATCAACTCTGCGGTCACAGTTGATGCTGTACTCAATATCATCACCGATCAGGCCTATCGCATTATTGGCTGTCACCAGGTAGCGGTCAGTCTGGGCGTTGACCAAAATGAGTCTCAAGCGGTCAACTCAGTATATCTATCCGACAAATACGCCCAATGGCGAACCTCCGGTTCGGAACCGGATAGCTTTGGCTTTTATACCGCTGCCTGCAACCAGAATTGCCTAATCCGCATGACCCAGGTTCAGATGGAGGCACATCCCTATTGGCAAGCATTTAGCCAAGAGACGGATAAACACCCGCCGCTGCGCGGGTTGCTAGCAGTTCCCCTGATGAGCCGCGAAGGCCAGAACTTAGGTGTAATTCAACTTTCTGACAAGTACGAGGGTGACTTTAACGAAGAAGATGAAGCCTTCCTCATGCAATTAGCGCAACTGGCTTCGATTGCCATTGAGAATACTCACCTGTACGAAGCCGAGCAAAAGGCCAGAGCAGCCGCTGAACGAGCTAATCGGATCAAAGATGAGTTTCTAGCCGTCCTTTCGCATGAGTTGCGATCGCCGCTCAACCCAATTTTGGGCTGGACGGCTCTCCTGCAAACCCGAAAATTGAATGAGGAAAAAACGGCTGAAGCGCTAGCAATCATTTCCCGAAATGCCAAGTTGCAGACTCAGTTGATCGACGATCTGCTCGATGTCGCTAAAATCTTGCGAGGCAAGCTCAGTTTGCAGGTTGCTCCGGTTAACTTAGTTACTGCCATTGACTTTGCCATTGATATTGTCAAGACAGCAGCAATGGCAAAATCCATTCAGATTCATCCTAAATTGTCAAACGTTGGGTATGTTTCAGGTGATGCTGCTCGGCTTCAGCAAATTGTTTGGAACCTACTTTCCAACGCTATCAAGTTCACCCCCAACGGTGGCCGGATTGATATTGGGCTAGAGCGGTTTGGTAACCAAGCCCAAGTGATAGTGAGTGACACCGGCAAGGGCATTGCGCGAGACTTTCTACCGCATATTTTTGAGTCATTTCGCCAAGAAGATGTTTCGACGACCCGCAAGTATGGCGGGTTGGGGTTGGGATTGGCGATTGTCCGTCAGTTAGTAGAAGCTCACGGGGGCACCATATCGGCTGACAGCCCTGGTGAAGGCTTAGGGGCAACTTTCATCGTCCAAATCCCCTTGCTCAATGCGAATCTAGCTCTATATCCCTTCGAGGTCTTGCCAGAGCAATATCCTGATCTGGGGGGAATGCGCATTCTTGCCGTTGACGATGATCCTGATTCGCGTGAATTGTTAACAGCCCTGCTCACTCAATATGGAGCAGAGGCTTTGGTCGTGTCTTGTGCGGCTGAAGTATTGGCCTCCGTAGAGTCATTCCACCCCGATCTTTTGATCAGTGATATTGGTATGCCAGAGGTGGATGGCTATACGTTAATTCAGCAGGTCCGGATGCTTCCACCCGAACGGGGAGGTCAGATTCCAGCCATTGCCCTAACAGCTTATGCCAGAGCAGAAGACCAGCAACGGGCTTTAGCAAGCGGATTTCAACAACACGTTGTCAAGCCCCTTGATCCGACTCGATTGGTGCAGGCTGCCATCGCCGTTGTTAAGGGAGGGCAGGCACAGCTCTCACAAGACGTTGCGTCAGTATGAAACCTTTAATGGTTAAGAAGTTTATTGCAGCTCACAATTTTGTTTTGTTGTTCGGGAACACCAACCCCAGATAGACAGTCCTCTCCTGTAATTGCCTGCTAGCCGCCTAACGGGTTCTCCAGAAGGTGGGTTACCTAATAAAAAAGCACCTTAGACGCTGTCCGAGGTGCATTATTTCAGTTCTTTATTCCTTAGGTTCTTATTCTCCTGCTCTAGATAGATTTTATTCTTCTCTCCAAAGGCAGTTGTTAATTAACTTTACTTCTCTTATGAATTGATAGTTTTCCTTTACGCCTTTAGGGATTCCTGCCTCTGCGCTGCTGTTCATCCTGCTACCGCTGGCGTTTGAAAAGAGTTTTGTAACGGGCAACAGCATTGGCCGTGTGACACAATTGACAGCGGTACGTTTTGCCGCAGATGTTGCCCATCCGGCTAGGAATCCATGCTACGCCTCACTGAAGTTAAACTCCCTCTGGATCACACCGAAGAGGATCTCCAAACTGCCATCCTCAAAAAACTCCGCCTTTCACCGAGCGACTTGACCCGCTACATCATTTTCAAGCGCAGCTACGACGCCCGTAAGCGGGGCGCAGTTTCCTTGGTGTACATTCTGGACATCGAAACGCCTAAAGAGGCTCAACTTCTTCAGCGATTCCAGAAAGATCCCCATGTAGTGCCCACGCCTGATACTACCTACCGCTATGTGGCTCAAGCTCCTGCTGGCCTAGAAACGCGCCCCATTGTTATCGGGAATGGTCCCTGTGGCATGTTTGCAGGGTTGTTGCTGGCGCAGATGGGATTTCGACCCATCATTCTAGAAAGAGGCAAGGCTGTCCACGAGCGGTCAGTCGATACGTTTGGCTTTTGGAGCAAGCGCAAGTTTAACCCAGAGTCTAACGCCCAGTTTGGCGAAGGGGGAGCAGGCACTTTTTCCGATGGCAAGCTCTACAGCCGCATCAAAGATGCCAATCGTCAGGGGCGTAAGGTGCTGGCCGAACTGGTCGATGCGGGCGCAGCTCCCGAAATTCTCTACATCAACAAACCTCATATCGGCACTTACCGACTGGTCAAGATTGTCGAAAATATGCGTCACAAGATTGAATCCCTTGGCGGTGAAATTCGCTTTCAAAGCCGAGTGGAAACCATTGATATTGAGAATAGACAGGTGCGCGGCGTTGTTCTGGCGAATGGGGAGTATATTCGCAGCGACCACGTTGTCTTGGCAGTTGGTCACAGTGCCCGCGATACGTTTGAGATGCTGCATCAGCAGGGGGTCTACATTGAGCCTAAGCCTTTCTCCATTGGCTTTCGAGTTGAGCATCCGCAAGCGTTGATCGACGAGTGCCGCTTAGGATCTCAAGCGGGGCACCCGATTTTGGGGGCTGCTGATTATCAACTGGTGCATCACTGTTCCAATGGGCGCTCGGTTTACAGCTTTTGTATGTGTCCAGGGGGGCAAGTTGTTGCAGCTACCTCCGAGCTGGGTCGAGTTGTCACCAATGGCATGAGTCAATACGAGCGCAGCGGCAAAAATGCCAACAGTGGCATTGTGGTGGGGATCACGCCTGAGGATTATCCAGAAGGGCCTTTGGCGGGCATTCAGTTGCAGCGTGCCTTAGAGGAACGGGCCTTTGCCTTGGGTGGGGGCACCTATGAGGCTCCAGGGCAACTGGTGGGTGACTTCTTAGCGGGACGGCCCTCTACGCAGCTAGGTACAGTCAAACCGTCCTACCGACCAGGGGTTCATTTATGCGATCTCAGCCCCAGTCTGCCAGACTATGCGATCGCAGCTATCCGGGAAGCCATTCCTGCCTTTGATAAACAAATCAAAGGCTTTGCAATGCATGATGCTGTGCTCACAGGCGTTGAAACCCGCACCTCGTCTCCTATTTGCATTAAACGAGGTGAAGACTACCAAAGTCTCAATACCAAAGGACTTTATCCAGCAGGCGAAGGGGCTGGATATGCAGGGGGAATTCTCTCTGCGGGAGTTGACGGAATTAAAGTGGCTGAGGCCGTTGCCTTGAGCCTGATGGAGACTGCAACTTGCAAAGTGTAATGGGATAGAAAACGGGTGGCTTGACAAGCTTAAAACTGTGCATTGTCATTGCGGGCAGAGCGCTTTTCTTGAATGCCCTTGGGCGATGCGCAGGCTCGCAATGACACAGACTTAACGCCTTCTTTTAGGCTTGCCGGTCCACTATATTTTTTGCCCAGTTTATTGAGCAAAAAGTATAGTTCAGTTCGCTCGTTAGCAAGGCTGATTCCATCAGTAAATACAGCAAATCAAACCTCCGACTCGGTCGGAGGTTTTCCTGTTTGGAGCGTTTTGAGCTTCCTTTTGGACACAATTTTTTCGAGATTTATAAGACGTCATATTTATTTTTGTCCACATCAGCACATTTAGCTAGATCAATGAATACCCGTAGGGTTTCTCCTACTAGTTGAGCAGGATTTAGAGCTGCTGTAGGGTTTGAATCCTGAGCACTTTGGGGGACATTTGAGTTCTATTTTTTACAATATATACTTACATTTTGTGATCTTAATTTATCAGCCTAATCAAAACTTAAAATATCGTCCGGATACAACATCAGTCGTGTGGAAAACTGATATGCCGTTGTGCTGGGAATGGATATTGACTCAATGAGCCAACCCGAATTCGGCTTTAACATGCATACAACGCTCCACTTACCTCAAAAAGTTGGACGTTTCTTTACCCAACTACTCATTAAAAGAACAATTTCGTTGCTGGGGCTCCTCCTACTTTCAGGTCTTTTGGGATCTCTGTGGAATATGTCCATGCTTTCCTCCGACCTGATTCGCTCTCAAGCGATGCAATCAGCTCAGCTATATGCACAAGCCATCAAGCAAGCTCGAACGCTTTATAGCCAAAATGTTGTCAGTCACTTGAAGGAAGTGGATGGCATTAAAATCACCCATGATTATGCTGACCAAACAGCGGCTGTTCCCTTGCCTGCGACTTTCTTGATAGAGCTGAGTAAAACAATCAGTCAGCAAAATCCTGGCATGTCTGTACGGCTTTACAGTGACTATCCCTTTCCGTGGCGAAAGGAAGAAGGAGGCCCCCGAGATGCCTTTGAGCGGGCTGCCTTGAAGTACCTGAAGCAGTTTCCCACTGAAACCTTTGTGCAGGTTGAAACCTTCCAAGGTCGTCGGTCATTGCGCTATGCCGAGGCTGACATTATGGAACAGAGTTGTGTCACTTGTCACAACTCTCATCCTGACAGCCCTAAGCGAAACTGGCATGTAGGGGAAGTTCGAGGAATTGTAGAAATTACGCGTCCCCTAGATAGCTTCTTGTTGCAAACACAAAAGGGGTTGCGGGGTATCTTTGTCATGCTGTCAGGCCTAATGTTGTTGGCTCTGATGGGCATTACGTTGGTTATGACTCGGCTGCGACAAACCTCAAAAGAATTGGAATTGAGGGTTGTTCAGCGGACTAGCCAGCTTAGCCAGGCGAATCAGCAATTGGCTGAAGAGCAAAATAAGGCTGAGCGATTGTTGCTGAACATTTTGCCGCAACCTATTGCTGATCGTCTTAAGGAGGGACAAAGCAGCATTGCCGATGGCTTTGCCGAAGCAACGGTTTTGTTCGCAGATCTGGTCAACTTTACTCAACTCTCTCAAGAGATCAATCCTCCTCATTTAATTTCTTTTTTAAATGAGATATTTTGTCGATTTGATCGCTTAACCGAGAAACATGGGTTAGAGAAGATTAAAACGATTGGGGATGCCTATATGGTGGCAGGAGGTATCCCAGTTCCGCGAGCAGATCATACCGAAGCGATCGCAGAAATGGCGCTCGATATGAGAGCTGAAATTCTCAAATTCAGTGTGGCCCATCAACACAAGTTTGACATTCGGATTGGCATCAATAGTGGTCCTGTAATTGCAGGCGTGATCGGAGCCAAAAAATTCATTTATGACCTCTGGGGCGACACTGTGAACGTCGCTAGTCGAATGGAATCTCACGGTTTAGCAGGTGAGATCCAAGTAACAGAGGCTACCTACCAGCAGTTGAAGCATCTATATACCTTTCAATCGCGTGGTGCGATTCAAATTAAGGGCAAAGGCAAGATGAAAACCTACCTTCTAATAGGCCGGAAGGTTGACACTGACATGTCAAAGCCGCTTGCTTGGCACCAGATTTAAAGGACTTTGAAGAACTCAGCTAATAGAGTTTTTAGGAGGTAGCACTGTGCTACGAATGAATGAGCTTTATAAGATGTCTGAACGGCAAATGCACCTCGTTCGATGGGCATTGACCGTTGCTTGGTTGGTGATGATTGTGTCTTTGTTTTGGGATCCTATCTCACCTTATCTCGCTGATCCAGCAAACCCATTGAGTCCTTTTCGGCTTGATCCTAGTCAATGTGTTTCAGTTCAAGGCGCGTGTTTAGAGCAGCAGCCCTACGCGATCGCATCGTATCTTTTCTGGACCTTTGTGGTTCCAGGCTCTATTTTGGTGCTTCTGGTCTTTGGACACGAAACCTGGCGGCGGATCTGTCCTCTGTCGTTTCTCTCACAAATTCCCCGCGCCTTGGGCATTCAGCGCAAGCGGCAGGTGCAATCCAGCAGTTCTGGGGCTACCCGGTACGAGCTGGTCAAGATCCGCAAAGATTCTTGGCTAGCTAAGAATCACCTCTATGTCCAGTTTGTCTTATTGAGCCTAGGGTTGGTAGCTAGACTGTTGTTTCTCAATTCAAGCCGCGTGCTGCTGGGTCTGTTCCTGTTGCTCACTATCGGATGTGCGATCGCAATAGGCTACCTCTATGCTGGAAAAAGCTGGTGCCAATACTTCTGTCCTATGGCCCCAGTGCAACTGGTTTTTACCGGACTGCGGGGGCTGCTAGGCAGTGAAGCCCACCAAGGTACACAACAGGCCATTACCCAGTCAATGTGTCGTACCGTTGACTCGGATGGTAAGGAGAAAAGCGCCTGTGTGGGCTGTCAATCTCCCTGCATAGACATTGATGCTGAGCGAAGTTATTGGGGAACCTTTACCCAACCAGGCCGTAAGTTTGTGCAATACGGGTATGTTGGTCTGGTGATTGGTTTCTTTACTTATTACTGGCTATACGCTGGGAACTTTGACTATCTCTTTTCAGGGATTTGGCTGCGAGAAAAAAATCAGCTAGGTAAAATTTTTGCTCCAGGCTTCTATGTGTTTGGAGAAGCTATCCCAATTCCTAAACTTGTGGCTGTGCCACTGACACTAGCAGGGTTTGTTCTTCTATCCTTCTATGGATTGCTGTACCTAGAAAAAAGGTACAGAAGCTATTTGGCTAAACACAACCAGGTAGCAACCAAAGAGCAGGTTACACACATAGTATTTTCCCTATGTACCTTCCTTTGCTTTAATCTTTTCTTTTTCTTTAGCAGCCGTTCTGTATTAAGTCTATTTCCCCTGCCAATTCACCTTTTGTTTAACGGATTTATTGTTTTAGTCAGCACGTTATGGCTCTCAAGAACTCTCAGTCGCAGTTCTGACATCTACAACCGAGAGAGTCTTGCCAATGCTTTACGGCGTCAGCTTAGTAAACTGTCGATTGACTTCTCAAGGTTTTTGGAAGGCCGTTCGATGAATGACCTCAAGGCCGAAGAGGTTTATGTGTTAGCTAAGGTGATTCCGGGGGTGAGCCAAGAGCAAAGTCTACAGGTGTATAAAGGGGTCTTACGGGAAACGTTGGAGCAGGGCACAGCGGATTCTGCCTCTAGCCTAGAGTTCCTAAGACCCATTCGGCAGGAGCTAAATATTAAAGATGAGGATCACTTTACGGTACTCACTGAACTGAGCAGTATTGATCCTGATCTGCTCGATCCAAAACGGCGACACACCCGTGAAAACCAACTTCGAATTGCAAGTTATCGGCAAGCGCTTGGGTCAATGCTGTTTGACTTAGTAGATAGCGGTATTTCCTTGCAAGAGGCAATGCAGCGCCAGAAAAAGCAGATTCAGTTTCTCAAGCTGGAATATGGCATGACGACAGAGGAGGAGGACGAAGTCCTCAGCCAAATTCTGGCGGGAGAAAAGCAAACCATCCTACGTAAGGCAGACGTTCTAAAGGAGCAGATGCGGGCACTGTCATTGCGTGATCAGACTTTAAGCAATCTGAACTCAAATACTTACGCATCTATTTTCAAGTTGCTTCGGCTCATTGCAGTACAGCACAAGCAAGAGATCCTAACTAAACAAATGTTGGGTCTGCTGGAAATGTTGCAAGATGCCCCAGAAGCGGTTGACCTGGCCAGAACAACTTGTGCCTTAGCGGGCACTGTCTTACGGGCAATGCTACAAACGTCCGATTGTTCCCTGGCCTGGAAGCAACGCCTTGCACCTGAGGTCTGGACTGCTTTGGACGGTAAGCAGCCTGAATTGGCCCTTGAGCCGGAGCTAACCTCACAAGCAGAGACCCAAAGGATTTCCAAAGCTAAAGGGTCATCAAAGGAACTTCAGCCAAAGCGACAACCGCAGCCGCAACCCTTAGAAGGGTCTAGTGAAATCATTCAAGATAGCTCGCTTGTTAAAAATGCTTTGCATGAACCTCAATCGCTTGTTGATGTTTGGGCCTTGCTGGAGGACAATCAACCCGAATCTGCCCTAGATGGCAAACAAAATTCAGTTTCTATCAGTTCAAGCGATGACCTTAAACCGGAAGACTATTCGTTAAGACATGCTGCGCTGAATAGTATGGCTTCAAAGGGTATGGAGCCAAATGCTACAGTGCCTAATCGTCCGAAGTTGACTGGTTCTTCTGTTAACAAGACTAAAGCGTTAGTTCAAGCAGCGGAAAAACCCCTAAGTTCGGAGCCACTGGAACTCACCAACCTCTCCATGCCTCAACCTGCTTCTAGTACGCTTCACTCTTTAGTTGAGGTGTTAAGTGATCTACTGCATGACTTAGATCCGCTTATTCGCTCGTTAGCTGTTTATGCACTAAATGTGTTAGATGCAAAGGTGGCTTATCAACGGGCTAAGCAACTTCTAGATACCAGTACATCGAGTCATTGGCTCGTTCAAGAAACTCTACAGAACGTGTTAAGTTCCGGTCAGCCCGACGTAACACAAATGGTACAGACCTTAATTGCCCAAATTGTGATAGCTGACAAGGTAGAAAATCGGCTTTTTCAAAAGCCAGTCATTCGAATTGGCCGCAGCAAAGCTAATGACATTGTCATTCCTGATCCCACTTTGGCCCTGCACCATGCGGTGATTTATCTGGAACAGGATACATTTTCCGTTTTGGATTTAGTCGGGAATCATGGCTTGTTTGTCGATAATCAACTGGTGCAGGGAGAGTGCAAATCCCTTGAGCAGGGACAGTGCATTCGCTTTGGCAAGAACAATACACCCTCTGTTCGGGTGTATTGGGAGAAACAGCCGTTCCGAACTCCTAGTTTGGCAGAGACAATGAGCACCCTAGATAAGGCGTTGTTGTTGTTTGAAAGCCAGTTTTTTCAGTCGCTCAAGCCAGATGTTCTAGTTGAGTTAGGGCGGAATGCCTTGGTGAAGGTGTACCCCCACCAGGCTAGCCTGTGTGAGGCCGATGACCCATCAGACTCCATTCTGCTGCTGATTGATGGGACTGCTCATGTAACAGTACCGCAGGGCAACACGAAGCAAGTCGTGGGCATTGTTCATGCCGGAGAAACAATTGGTGAAATGGGGGTTCTTACTCGGCAGCATCGCTCTGCTTCTGTTATCGTGGCCTCTGAATTCTGCCGCGCCCTTGTCATTCAAGCGGATGCGTTTGATGCGGTCTTGCGTCAAGATCCCGAAGTGGCTCGAAACCTGCTGATTATTCTCAGCAGCCGTTTGCAGAACATGACCCAGAAAGTCGCAAGTTTCAAAGGCGTTGCCGCTTAATGGCTAGGCTCACTTAGAAGAAGTCCGCTTAAGAAACAGGGGTGCGATCGCACCCCATGTTCTGCTTTGAACCAAAATCGTCTAAGCGCGGGTCAGCTCGGGCGGCAGTTCTTCACCCTTATACTCGCGGGTAGGCACGGGGAAACCACAGGACGTGCCATCTTTATGGATCACTTCATCTTCCCATGGCAGACGGTAGGAGCCATCGACCATGTCTTGCATGTAGGTGTAAGGGCAATCCTGCGCTCCCCCTTTGACTGCCACATACCCCCGGTGGCCAAACTGGTAAATATTGTTCTCGACCGCCCAGTGAATGCGGGCCTCGCGCACGAGATCGGGCCGCACTTCAGCGGTAATAATCTCATCGGGACGGTGGCTACCCATGACCAACGGCGTGCCATCGAAGTTGACAATCATGCCTTCGCCCATCGAGTCAAAGGTGCCATCAGAGCCGCACATACAGACCGAAGCTGTCACCATCAGGTTAGAGAAGGCATTGGCTTGATTTGTGACCTGCCAGGAGTGGCGAATAGGAGCCGTATAGCCTGCGGTGCGAATCATGATTTCGGCTCCCTTATAGGCGCATTCCCGCGCCATTTCTGGGAACATGCCATCGTGACAGATGATCAGCGCAATTTTGCTGCCATTAGGCCCGTCACAGACAGGAATGCCCAGGTTGCCGGGCTCCCACGGCTCAACAGGCACCCAGGGGTGCAGCTTGCGGTAGTAGAGCTTGAGTTCCCCCGTGTTATCGATGATGATGCCACTGTTGT
>DATNQF010000171.1:0-35655 GCA_036702855.1 Trichocoleus sp.
AGCTCACTCTAGTAGAAAGCCAGACACGTAAATTTACCAATTCAACCGCTGTAAAGCGTGAACCCTCTTAACAGTCTTGTGTGCCCGCGTTCCCTAAGGGCTAGATTAGAGGCAGGCTAGGGGAAACTTATGGCAAAAAAGAACGAAATTCCGGCTCTAATTCTGTCTTTCGCAACAACGCTGGTGCTGCTTGCAGGGGGCTTGTGGTGGGTTGCTAGGTACACAGACTTGGGTCGTAGTTTGAGCCAATCCTTGCCACAGGGTGGACCAATACTGGGCTCTAAATCCTCTAGCAAAATCCCCCTCGATGAACGGTTAAGTGTAGGAGAGCGGCTGCTGGTAACGTCGATCACCTCAGCCGACAAAGAAGCAGGTATTCGTGCGATCGCATCTGGCAATTATGCTGAGGCAGTTACAGCCCTAGAAGCTGCGCTCCGGCAAAACCGTAATGACCCTGAATCTTTGATCTATTTGAACAATGCTCGAATTGGCACCCAGAAAAGTCTGACCCTGGCAGTTGCGGTGCCCACGATAGCTGAGGCGGATACTGCTCAAGAGATCTTGCGGGGGGTGGCTCAGGCGCAGCAACAGATCAATACGACGGGAGGCATTACCGGAGTGCCGCTCCGAATCGCGATCGCAAATGATGACAATGATCCGGCAGTAGCGACTCAAGTGGCTCAGGCGTTGACCAACGATAGGTCTGTTCTCGGCGTGATTGGCCATTTTAGCAGCGGTACTTCCCTGGCTGCGGCTCAGGTCTATCAACAGTCAGGCCTAGTGATGGTGTCGCCTACCAGTACCTCCACTCGCCTGTCGGGATTTGGCAATGCGATTTTTAGGACCGTGCCTAGCGATCGCTTTACCGCTACTACCTTGTCCCGCTACCTGATCAATTCGGCCAAGCGCGAGAATGCAGCGCTTTATTTCAATGCAAATAGTGACTATAGCAAGTCGCTTAGGGACGAGTTCACTACAGCTCTTTTGAGTGATGGGGGGCAAGTCGTGGCTGAAATTAACGTGGCTGACCCTGGTTTTAACGCCCAAGCCAGCTTACAACAGGCAACTCAGCAGGGCGCAAATGTTATTGTACTAGCGACGACTACGACCACCCTAAATCAGGCTTTGCAGATTATTGCTGTGAACCAGAATCGTCTCCCGATTGCGGGCGGAGACGACCTCTACACCTCTAAGCTGCTCCAGCAGGGCGGACAAAATGCCACAGACATGGTGGTGGCCGTCCCCTGGATTCTGCTATCAAATCCCAATACGCCTTTTGTCTCTAAGGCTCGTCAGCTCTGGGGCGGGGATGTCAACTGGCGCACGGCGATGGCTTATGATGCGACCTTGGCAATGGTGGCAGGGCTAGTGCCTGATCCTAGCCGGAAGGGGCTACAGTCAACGCTTTCTGGGTCAGGTTTTACGGCCCAGGGAGCAACCGGGGCTATTCGCTTTTTGCCGTCGGGAGATCGTAATCAGGCAATGCAGTTGGTTAGAGTCGAAGCGGGTTCCCGCTCTGGCTTTGGCTACGACTTTATCCCGGTTAAGCCCTAACTTTTTTGGATTGGCTAGGGGCGATACTGCTGGATGTACTGGAGGATGCCTCGTGCGATCGCATTTGCCATCAGCTCTCGCCAAGCCGGATCCCGGAGTTTGGTATAGTCTTGTGCCCCTGTAACAAAGCCAATTTCTAGCAGGGTAGCTGGCATGGAAGTCCGACGAATGACATAGAAGCGGCCTTCCTTAACGCCTCGGTCATTCATGCCCGTGGCTGCTATCATGCTGGCGTGAATAGTCGCTGCGAGTGCCCTCCCTGAGGCCGAAGAATAGTAAGACTCAATGCCATTTACCTCAGGACGGCTCAGGCTAATGGCATTGGCATGGATGCTGACAAACAGATCACCATTAGCCTGTTCAGCAATGTTTACTCGAGGCTCCAAGTCCAGTGTCCGATCATCAGATCGGGTCATTACTACAGTCACGCCTTGACTCTCAAGAATTTCGCGCACCCGCAGGGAAATTGGAAAGATCACCTGCTTTTCCTGTAAGCCATTAATGCCTACAGCACCAGGGTCAACCCCGCCATGACCTGGATCAATTACCACGACCACCCGCTCATCACGAACAGAGGGCAAATTGGGTGAAACAGGTTGCGGCGTAGGAGCAGGGGTCGCTGGCGCGGGAGGTACTGGAATCGGTCGAGTCTGGGTAGGGGCTGGGCTGGGTGCGGCTGTGGCTACAGGTGGGGGTGGGTTGTCAGGAATCGAGCTGATCGGAACGCCTCTGGGAGGTAGCAGGATAAGGCCGCCCTGATTGTTCAAAACCCGCCACTCTGGGCTGCCTTCACCCAGTGCCAGGGTGATGCGGGTTGAGGGGGGAGCCGATTCTAACTGGGTCACCGTCCATTGGGTGACGCTATAACGATTGTTCGGTAGCGCATTGGCTTGGAGGGTACGTGCGATCGCAGTGTTGGGCAGGTCAATCGTCAGAGTGCGATTGTCTGCTCGGTTTCCAGCGAGGGTGACTTTGGGTTGGGCGACGTTCCCGCTAACGCGTAGTAGAAAGCCATCTCCCGTTGCCACGATGCCCTCAAGCTGAGCAGCAGCCGTTGTGCTGCCCTGGCCTACAACTTGGTTAGGAGCCGTAGCCGTAGCAGGATTCCCCGTTGCAGCAGAGCCGGGTGAGTTGGGAATGGGCAACTGTACAACCCATTGATTGGCGCTGATTCCCCGTACGGCTACTTGTTGGGGGTCTAGGGTATAGCCTGGGCTTAACTCAATAACCAGACGAGTGGTTTGAGCATCAAACTGACCTGCCCGCACCTCTCGCACCATGCTACCGACGCGCTGGCTTTGGCTTGCCCGTCCCAACGTTGTTCCCGGTAGGTCTATCACAATGCGGGTCGGGTTAAAAAGCATTTGGGCTCTTGGTTGAACCCCGACATCGGTAGTAAAGGTTAGCTGGTTGGTGCGAGTATCAAACCGCCAGGACTGAAGTTGGGCCGCCTGCACGGGTAGGGTAATGACTAACGCACTGAGCGCGCTCAACGTTCCCGGAATTAGCCAATGAGAATGCAAACCGTGAAAGCTCCCTAGTTGCAACGGTTTTCGAACAACAGATGGCCGGATCCGGCCAAGTCAATGCAGAACACTATAGCAGTCTGAAATTCATTTGCAGTCAGGGATACGGTTTTCCAAGAGGAACTTCAAAGGGTTTGAGTTCCCTTTGAAGTTCAAAGATTTCTACGTGAGGAGCCTTTTCTGCTTACCTGCTCCTTAAGGCCACAGGCGACGCCACCAGGGCACCGAAGTTGCTTCTACCGCAGGTAGCTTCTTGCGAATATCGCTGATGTTCCAGCCCGTTAAGCGAGCCAAAGTTTCGGCTTCCCGTTCAAACCGCTCAGGCAAGGATTTCCGGTAGTCTTCTGCCGCAGAACAAGTCGCCCGCTCCAGGAAGGGGTGGCGAAGGATATACCGACCCTGAAAATTTTCCCGGTTCGAAGTCTCTTGAAACATCAAATCCTCTGGGAACTTATCGCGGGTATAGCGCACATGCATCCGCGTGATGAAGACGTTGTTTCCCTGAGGTGGCATGATGCCTGGATTGGGCAGAGAGCGACCGAAGTCGGGGGTGTTTGACCAAAACACTCCGGCCTTGCGCAGTTCTTCAGGGGTTAGGGGGTTTGCTGCACAGGGGTCACACCAGCTCATGTCCCAGGCGTATTCAAGAAAGGCTATGTTCTTGTTCTCCTGCTTGTAGCTAGTCTCAAACATAGCCTTGTAGAAGTCGCTAAACTCGTTTTTGACATAGACAGGAATCTCCGCATCTGAGGGAATTTTGACAGTGCGGTAGTTGGTCACTTCGACCTGTCCTCTAGGCGTGAGCAAGTACACGATCAGGTCTTGGTCCTGCAAGGCATTGACCATACCCAGTCGAATCGGCAGCATAAACCGAGGGGACTCAAAAGCCATTTGCAGAGGGCGTAGGGACTGGAATCCACCGCGATCAAACTCTTCCAAATTCACCTTCGCCACAAAGAATTTCATACCCTGGCGAATGTAAGGTCGCAAAAGGTCGCTAGCGCCTCTGGGAATCTCGTAGTCATTCTGCCGCAGCCAAGTCTCTAACCCGTCTGACTCGCGGGCGCTGAGAATAAGAATGTCATACTCGCCAACTGAAAAGCTTTCCTCAATGGTTACCCCCAATGCTTGGTCGGATGCTGCTCCACCGGTAACTCTCCCAGACATTTGGGCGCTAGGTGCAGGCATGGCTTCGTAATAAACGGCTGGCTCACAAGGGTTGGGGTCAAAGTATTCCACCAAGCGCGGTGCGCTAAAGCTATCGAGCCGTTCAACAATAGCCGGATCACCGACATTCACCTGATCTTCGGTCAGCACCGTGGGGACTGGCACGACCAGGGCAAAGTCTTGGACATCGCCTCGGTAGTCATTTGCCATGGTCAACACAGTGCGATCGCGATCGCGGGCGATGATCACTTGAGAAGCTTGGTTGTAAAGGCTGGTGTCGGCTTTGGCTACATAGAAACCACAGAAGGCCCAAGCTGCTGGGGCAACGCAGAGAAGTGCGATCGCAACTCCGCAAACCACTGCCAGCGAAACCCAGATTTTCCGGAAGGTGTGCATACTCTAACCCCTAATGACTCTAGGCAAATGACTTTTTGCAGGCGTGTCAGCCAGTAATTAAGAGAACCGCCTTTTACAGCATCCTGATTCGGTTAGGCGAAATTTTTGGGCGAACTTTGTTGGTCGGACTGTGAGTTATCCCTGAGCTTCTAACCCAGACTCTGCTGGACCTGAACTGCTCAGTGCTAGAGACTTCCATACAAAGGGCTTAGCTTCCCACAGCCGATCGAGCAGCAGGGTCAGCGGTGACAGGGCAAACAGCGCCCAAAAGACAGCGGTGGGCACAAAGAAATAGTTCCGCAGGATAAAGGTCAGCAGTGCGATCGCACCCGCCCAAATTAGTCGAGCTGGCCGGGCATTGGGAATCGCACGGGGGTCTGTCACCATAAATAGGGCAAATAGCAAAAGCGATCCGCTCATCAGCCGATGTGCCCATACATCCCATGTCCAACCCAGCCAGAGGTTACGCAACGCCTCTAGAGCTGCGTAAGAGCCTAGAAATGCAACGGTTGTATCCCAGCGGCCTACCCGCTTCAGCACCAAGCCGCCAGCCCCCAGAAAAATCAGACCATACCAGGCATCCTCGCCCCACTGACCGGGGGATACCCAGGCGTCGCCCGTCAACAGCAAGACGGTGATGATACCGAAGTTAGCCGGGTTAAAACAGTGCTTATCGTCTATCCGCAACACAAACTTGCTGCCAATTGCAAAAGTCGCCGCCATCATCATGGTCGGCAGATGATCTACCCGCAGCAGCAGGCTTAAGCCTAAAGCGGTAATCAGTGGACTGCGCCAATTGAAGGGGGCGGAAGGCGGGAGGAGAGAGGCTGGAGGAGGGCTGTAATCTGTTGCTGCCTGGGTGGATAAGGGCTGGCTGGAAGAGACAGCCCGAGAAGCAAACTGTGGGGATAGCCAGGTTAGGAGGAATTGGGTCACTAGGCAGGTTGCGATCGCGCACCCCACAACCTCAGGGCGCAACGTCCAATCACGGGTAGCTAGGCCTAAAACCAGGAACAATGATAGAAACAAAATCTGATAATCACGAGCATCTCGCAGCAAGGGCCTGCCTCCTTACAAGGGCGATGGTGCTGTTAGTATGACGGCCCAAAGGATGGCTTAGATTCCCGGTTACAACTTCCGTAACGAAGCTTGCTTCAGCGAGGGAACTGGGTAGCGGCAGCAAGACCGTGTTTTGAAACCTGAGTGGCCCGCTTACTAGCGCGCAGCATTGAGCCTTTTCTAAAAGACGACGCTTCTACGTGCCATGCCTCAGGCACCCAACCCGAAGCAATCCAACTTTTTTGTTTTCCGTCAAAGACAATGGCCTCACCGGCCCGGTAGTTAAAACAGAAAAATGAATCTGATGCGGAGTCGGAGCCTGACAGTAAAATTTCTGGTTGGTCTAGCTTAAACTGGCCAAAAATCGCGTCAAAGTGCAATACAGTCTGTAGCGATTGATCTTGCAAAACTGCGTTTAAACTATGCAGGTTAAACACGAGATTAGGCAGACTGACGATGACGTCTCCTGCCACTCTGCCTAAAAGGAGTTGACCAGTTCCAAAGTGGTAGGAAAACTTGAAGTAGACAGCTTTAACTCGCTGTGTTTTTCCCTCACGACTGGTAAGGCTAGAAGCAGCATTGTCTGTGTTATATATCCCTATGTTCAAGGGCTGTAGCGAATTCATAATGACCCCTAATGATGGCAGTTTGGCGTTGACTGCTGGCTCGATCAAATTACTAGAGCACCAATAAAGAGGGTCTAGACTTTCTGCCGAGTCATTTGAGGCAACTCCAAAACTACCTCTCAACTGTGACGGTTTGATTTCAGGAAAGACGAAAAAATTAAGGCATAGAGCAAGTCAAATGACCTCTATACCAATCACTTTTGGCGTTCTGTAAAAGTTGGGTGGTGGCGGTAAAAAAACTCTTTATATGTAATAGAGAATACAAAATCCGACTTAAACCACTGAATTCTCTTAAGACTCTTTATGGTTTCTTCTTCAAAAGAAATCAAGTTCTAAAGAAAAGTTAAGAGATTGGCATTGACTAAAGAGAGCAGTCTGATTGGATTGGTTTAGGCGACGATGGGAGGAACCCTTGGCTGTTTCTCCGCTTTCGAATTAGGCCGCTTTACATCCCCTTGAATCATGCATATAGAGAGTCAAATCGTGCACGCCCATCTTCCCCAAGCCCTTCAAGAGGGAATGGGTGCAATTGTGCCCCCCCTGTATTTGTCGACCACCTTTGAGCGCAATGCAGATGGGACGTACCCGCAGGGATACGTCTACTCGCGTAGCGGCAATCCCAATCGACAGGCGCTAGAAGATGCGATCGCAATGCTAGAGCATGGTACAGAGGCGGCTGGGTTTGCCTCAGGATCGGCAGCGACGTTAGCCGTATTGCAAGCCTTAAAAACAGGGGACCATGTCATTGCGCCTCAGAATGTCTATTTCGGTATTCAAGAGATGTTGCGCAAGATTTTTGCGCAGCGGGGGTTGGCTTTTTCCCTAGTGGATACGACGGACGTGACCGCCGTTCGGCAAGCTGTTCAAACCAACACCCGACTCATTCTGATTGAGACGCCTTCCAATCCCCAGTTAGCGGTGACAGACATTCAGTCAGTGGCAGACATTGCCCACGAAGCAGGGGCCTATCTAGCCTGTGATAACACCCTGGCTTCTCCAGTTCTGCAAAATCCGTTAAAGCATGGGGCAGACTTGGTTATTCACGCCACCACAAAATATTTGGCAGGGCATAGTGACGTAATTGGGGGCATGGTTGTAACCCGTGAGATGTCTCCGCTGTTTGAGCAAATCCGTCTGATTCAAGAAATTGGTGGTGCTGTGCCCTCCCCCTTTGACTGTTGGCTAACGCTGCGTGGGCTGCAAACCCTGACTTATCGCGTTCGTGCCCAGGCAGCCAATGCCCAAACCCTGGCTCACTTCCTCAATCAGCATCCAGCGGTCGAGCAAGTGCTGTATCCAGGGTTGGAGTCCCACTCAGGATATGCGATCGCAACGAAGCAGATGAGCGGCTATGGAGGCCTACTCTCCATTCTGGTTAAAGGCACTCAGGAAACTGCCATGGCGGTTGCTGCTAAAGTTAACCTCTTTACCCGTGCCACTAGCTTTGGTGGCCCTCATAGCCTGATTGAGCATCGTGCCTCCATCGAAGCACCCGGTACTCAAACTCCACCAAATTTGCTGAGACTGTCCATTGGGCTGGAACATACAGAGGATCTTATTGCTGATCTTGATCAGGCGCTTTCAAGTTTTGCTTGATGGCATGCTTAGAAGACAGGGGTATGCTTCGAGTGAGATCTGATTAGCAAAATTCCCTTGCTGTACACACTGATTCCTGCACTGCTGGTGTTTATGTTGGGGGCTGCTGTAGGCAGCTTTCTCAATGTGGTGATCTACCGCATTCCTGAGGGGCTATCCCTGCTACATCCGCCCTCCCGTTGCCCCCGTTGTCATACCCGTCTTAAACCCTACGACAATGTGCCTGTTTTTGGTTGGCTCTGGCTGCGGGGACGGTGCCGCTACTGTAAAGCCCCAATTGCGCCTAGATATCCTTTAGTTGAAGCGTTTACAGGGTTTCTGTATTTGGCCACCTTTGCCTTGTTTGGGGTGTCTTGGTTCACGCTGGGGTACTGGCTGCTCCTGAGTTGGCTGGTTGCCCTTACCTTTATTGATCTAGACACCTTAACCCTACCCAACGAATTGACACAATCTGGGCTAGTGGTTGGTCTGCTCTTTCAAGCCTGGATAGGGTATGCCGAAACGGGGTCGTGGCAGGCTGCAATCCATCGCTTGATGGTCGGCGTCGTTGGTGCGGTAGTTGGGATTTGGCTTTTTGATCTGATTACGCTGTTTGCATCGGCTGCTCTAGGCCAGACCGCAATGGGTGGGGGAGATGCCAAACTGGCTGCCCTCTTGGGGGCCTGGTTAGGGTGGAAAGGCGTTCTTTTGAGCGGTTTCTTAGCCTGTTTGAGTGGTGCCGTTGTGGGGGGAGGTGCGATCGCACTTCATTTAATCAGCCGTCGCCAGCCCATCCCCTTTGGCCCCTTCCTAGCATTAGGAGCGCTCATTGCTGTGTTCTGGGGGGATTTTCTGGTGGGAGCGTACGTGCGGGTATTTTTCCCAACCCTGTAGCGGCTGGAGGAATGATGACGGATGCAAGCGGGGATCGCTCTGTTGGGGAGGCTGGCGAACGGTTAGGCAAGTATCTAACCCTAAAAGCGTTTTGTACCTGTACGCAAACTTACCAGCGATTCGCTGATCAGATTAATCCGTGGCCTCAGCAGGCAGAGAGCCTGCAAGCCTTGAAGGATTTGAATCAAAACGTGCTGGATCCCTTAATTGATCAATTTGGTTGGGAGTCCTTTAGGCTCACTTACGGGTTTTGTTCCGTCGAACTAAAGCGGTTTTTGGCCCAACGCGATCCAGCGACGGGTGAAAAATATGGCCGAGTTGATCCGAGCCGAGATCAGCACATGGCGCATGAAAAGAATCGCAACGGGCGCTATTACTGCTCTCGTCTGGGAGCGGCTTGCGATTTTTTCATCGAGGGGGTGCAATGCAACTACATTCTCGATTGGATTCTGGCGACTAAACTTCCCTTCGACTCTCTTTATTACTACGGCTCTGCTCGCCCCCTTCACATTAGCTACGGACCGGAGCACAAGCGTGCCCTCTGGACATTCACTTTAGCGGGCACCCCAACTCGACGTGGTTTAGAGCAGTGGCTTGGGCGGTGAAAGTTAAGCCCTGGCTCAGTTCTGAACCTTAGGTACGGTTCCCCTCCCTTTCCTGGCGGTATCCCCAAGTAACCAAACCAGATAGGATTAAAAGCATGTTTTTGAACTGAGGCCAGCCCCAAGGTGGTCCCGGTTGTTCCTAATGAGTCCCCGCATTTAGCATGTCCCTGTTTGACTGGTTTGCCAACCGACGAAAATCTGGTTCTAGTGGTGAAGAGCGCCAAGAGCGCGAAATCGCTGATGGCCTATGGACGAAGTGCGAAGCCTGCGGTGTCCTAACCTACACCAAAGACCTGCGGGCTAATCAATGGGTGTGTGGGGACTGCGGTCACCACCACCGGATCTACAGTGATGAGCGAATTCGTCAGTTGATTGATGCGGATACCTGGCAACCGCTCGACACCCATATCCGCCCAGAAGATCCTCTCCGATTTCGCGATCGCAAAGCCTACGCGGATCGGTTGCGTGAGACTCAAAACAAAACCCAACTAGCCGACGCTGTGCAAACAGGGTTGGGGCAAATGGAGACCCTACCGATTGCGCTGGGAGTAATGGACTTCCGCTTTATGGGCGGTAGCATGGGCTCAGTTGTAGGCGAAAAGCTAACCCGGATGATCGAGCGCGGCACCGATGAAGGCCGAGCCGTCATTATCGTCTGTTCTTCTGGGGGGGCCAGAATGCAGGAGGGCATGCTGAGCCTCATGCAAATGGCTAAAATTTCAGGAGCCCTGCACCGCCATCAAGAAGCGCGGCTACTGTTTGTCCCGGTGCTGACCCATCCGACAACGGGCGGAGTTACCGCCAGCTTTGCCATGCTGGGTGACATCATCATTGCTGAGCCAAAAGCAACCATTGCCTTTGCCGGACGACGTGTGGTTGAACAAACCCTCCGTGAAAAGTTGCCGGATGACTTCCAAACTGCCGAGTACCTGCTCAATCATGGCTTTGTGGACGTGATTGTGCCCCGGACTCAGCTCAAATCGACCTTGGCCCAGTTAATTCGGCTGCATCAGCCTACTCCTAACTCCGCTGCTGTACTCAGTCATGTCTCTGCTCCAGTGGCCAGCGTAGCCCGTTCTGTCTGAGTGCTTTTACTCAGTGAGTGGAAGGTTGCCATTTCAGCCAGAAAGAGCATTTCTGAATACTTTGGGAATGGTCCCCTTCGGTGGCATGATATTCATACTAGATGACTCAATTCTGTTGAGTCAGGCTGTGTTGAACGTCCATAACCGAGCCATCTATTTTCGAGGAGAACCATGCTGAAGAGATGCATTTGGCTTGTTGCGATCGCACTCTTCTTTGTCAGCCACCTGGTGATGGGTGATGCGATTGCAGCGGAGCTAGATGAAGCTACCCGCACTGTGAAACTCAACCCAGAGGGTGACACGTTAGTGCTGTCCCTAGAGCAAATTGCGCGGGGCCGTAAACAATTCAACTATGCTTGTGGCACCTGCCACGTAGGCGGCATTACCAAAACCAATCCGACTGTAGGTCTGGAACCCGCAGCTTTGGCAGGTGCTCTGCCTGCTCGTGACAACGTTGATGCTTTGGTGGACTATCTGAAAAACCCCACCACCTACGATGGACAGGAAGACATTTCCCGTCTTCACCCCAGCACCAAGAGCGCAGATATCTTCCCCAAAATGCGTAGCTTGACCGAGGAAGATTTAGTGGCTGTTTCAGGCTATATCATGCTGCAACCCAAAGTTATCGGAGATATGTGGGGCGCAGGTAAGACTCGCTTCTCAGCTCCCTAGCTTACTTAGGGTATGCTCTCTTTCTAAGAGAGCTGTTGAGGCAGGTGGGCCTACTTGTGCAAGGGCAGGGGTATTTAACTCAGTGAAATCACTCGTTAACTTTTCTGTTCTCACAGTAGACTAGCCAAAGCCATGAAATAATCGCCTGGTAGAAAAACGGTTTTAATCCGAGATAGAATACTGTCTCAAGAAACCTGCGAACTGGAGAAATTCGCCCTAGAGGTTCATTATGAAACTTGTTACTCGCATCACCCGTAACCTGGGTATCGCTGTTCTGTCTGTCCTGCTCGTTGTCGGCACCCTAATTTTGTCTGCTGCTCCTGCGTCTGCAGAGAACTACGAAGTCAAAATGGGTTCTGACGCTGGTTTGCTGGTTTTCCAACCCGCTAACCTCACCGTTAAGCCTGGCGACACTGTCACCTGGACCAACAACAAAATGGCTCCTCACAACGTCATTTTTGATGAGGCAAATGTTCCTGGTGGAAAGGCTGTAGCAACGAAGCTGTCCCACGATCAGCTGACCTTTGCACCTGGCGAGAACTACTCCACCACCTTCTCCGATGATCTAGAAGCAGGTACCTATACCTACTTCTGTGCTCCTCACCGGGGTGCTGGCATGATTGGCAAAATCACCCTGGAAAAATAGATCTACTCTATAAATCCTGGTTGACTTAACGTCAGATCTACCTTCAAAAAGCGGGCTCTTCTAAGAAGAGCCCGCTTTTTGTTGAGCATTTGCTTCAAACACTTGTGTTCTTCAATTCTCTGACAGATAATGAAAGAAATATGAAATGAAATTTTGTAAAGTCGCCTGTGACTACTTCTCCCTTACTCCCCAATGCCTGGCCCGCAGTCGATCCAAGTCTATCCTCCAGTACTCCTGAGCTTCAGATCAATTCTGTGTCTGAGGTAGAGACGGACTTTGTAAGGTCATCCGAGGCGACAGACGAAGCCACACCTAAGGCTGGGTTTTGGCGCGTTTTCTTCTCAACCTTCGTCACTATTTTTCTGGCCGAACTGGGGGATAAAACCCAGATGACGACCCTGCTGATGAGCGCTGAGTCTCACTCTCCCTGGGTAGTTTTCTTAGGTGCTGGCAGTGCTCTAATTTCTACCAGTTTAATTGGCGTGCTTCTGGGCCAGTGGTTGGCTCGTCGTCTTTCCCCTCGTACCTTAGATACGGCAGCGGGTACGCTATTACTGGCGATTACTGTTTGGTTGCTTTGGGATATTACCCACCTGTAGGAGAAGTCGGAGACCTGGGATGGACTGGAAATTGTTAGGCCTGAGCTTCATGGCCGTTTTTATTTCGGAACTGGGTGATAAGAGCCAACTGGCTGCGATCGCATTAGGAGGAAGTTCACAATCCCCAAGATCTGTCTTCTTAGGCACGGCAGCTGCACTTCTGCTGGCTAGCTTTTTAGGAGTCATCTTAGGAGAAGGAACAGCCCACTTGCTACCCGCTCAGCTTGTAAAAGCAGTTGCTGCTGTAGGATTTGGCATTCTAGCCGTCCGATTACTCTGGCCCGATGACTTGGATTGACAATCGCATCAGTAAATAACTTACCTAAAAAAGGAACATACATTTATTTGTATGCTCCTTTAAAGTTTCAAGTAATTCGACGTGAGCAGCAGAACCTTAAAGTCTGCTAATGACTAGCTCGCAAGTCGCTGTAGCAGAGATTGAGCAAGCATGCAGTTCCTGCTAGCTTCAGCGTCTCCAAAGCCCAGTAGAAGGCGTGCATTTGATTCATTCCATCTGGAATTCCTTCTGGCTGAAACAAGTCAAGGGGCATACCCAAGGCACTCATGGTTGGAGTCAGTAGGTAAGTATAGAGAAGGGCAATTCCGAGCAGAAAAGCTCCCAATTCTAAAGACCAACGACTGCGGGTTCCGCTAACAAAAACTCCCGACTCGGCTCGCTGTTGACGGAGGACCAAAATTCCGGTCAGAATCAAGGCTCCACACAAAATTTCTAGCCGATTAAACAACCAGAATAAGGAATAGCCAGCAGTTCCAAAATTACTTTGGCTCATCATGCCTGAGAAGAACATGCCTGGCATGATCAAGAAATCTATTAGTAAACTGCTGCTGAGCCAAAAAGCTGCTGAGAAAAGCACAATGCTGTGCCAGCTTGGGGGCTTGACGTTTAGATTTGAAGAGAAAGTCATAATTCCAGAATGGATGATTTTGCCCTACTGATAGCCTAGCGAAATCGCCCCAAGATCACTGTGAAAAATCATGTCAAGTTAGCGACATAACTAGACAGTTGAAACGGAACGAAACAGTGAAGAATTAAAAACTTTGATTGGGGCCATGAAGACCCGAACTTCTTGCACCCTGGTCAGGTCGCTTGACTCGTTCAACAGCGGCTTGGATTAGAGTGCTTACAATAAATAGTGTTCCCTTTTATTACCTATTCTTGATAGGTATATGTTCTAAATCATGCTTCTTACAGTACACCGAGTAGGGCAGGCCCTGTGCTTGAGTGCAACAGGTTTGATCTGTTTTGGGGCCGTCAGTCTGTTACCACTGTCTCGGATAACGCTTCCTGTCGCAGCAGTCGAACTTGCTGATGGCACTGTTGCCTTTGTTAACCCTCCACGCTTGACGGCTGCTAGCACTACTCGCAATGGGGTAGATGAGAATGCCACTTATTACCTCACCCTAGATCTCCCGGCTGAAGCCAGCGTGGGCTTACAGCGCGTAACCATTCGTCTGTCAGAAGGGCGAGCCCCTTTGCTGCGCTTCAACCTGGGCGCAACCACAGCTTTTGAGGGCACCCGTTATGCCCGAGGAGCTACCTTACCGCTAGCAGCCGTTACAGAAGATCGAGACAGCCAGACGGTTACCATAGAATTTGACCCTGCTGTTGCCCCTGGTCGTACCGTAACGCTAGCTCTCCGGCCCAATCGTAATCCTCATGTGGGCGGAGTGTATCTGTTTGAAGTTACGGCCTATCCAGCCGGGGAGCGGGTGCAGTCCTACTTTTCAGGCTATGCCCGGCTGCAATTTTACGAGAATGATCGGGATAACTATCCCTTTTTCTAGAATTTTTTTCATGAAACTGAAAAGACCTGGAGTAACCCTCCAGGTCTTTTCCAGTTAAATCAAGTGTTTCTCAGGGTTGAGTCTGTCGATTTGGTATTAGCGCAAAGCTTTGTTAGCCTGAAACATCCATTTGCAGGTCGTCCTCCAACCCCAAGTGAGTGGTTTTCACCCATCTCAACTGCTTTGGACGCACAGATAGGCGAACTGCCATGGTTGAGATGACCAAAATCCAGTGGAACATATACACAAAACCGCGCAGGGTCTGCACTATAGATGCCCATGTAGATTGACTTTGGGTGCGTCTTAATCCCACAAACATGCCTAGAACTGAAAGCGTAAAGGCCATGCTAGAAAGCGGAGCAAATACAGGTAGGCGGTGATGAGACAGGGCCAGCAACAGATCTGGGATAGCGACTGTGGGCAAACCATACTGCATTAGCCAAAAGGCAAATAGGTCAAACAGTTTGCCGAAAGACATGCGGTTCTGGGCGATGAGCCGCCAATAATCCAGATAGCGCTGGTAGCCTCCTTCGGCCCAACGGTTGCGCTGATGCCAAAGAGCAACAGCACTCGTAACGCCTTCTTCTTTAACAGCGGGGTCAAGGCAAAATTGGATTGACCAACCATTAAGGTGGAGCCGCAGAGTCAGGTCAAGATCATCAGTAATTGTTTCCTCGTTCCAACCGCCGCAGTGCTCAATCGCAGTTCGCCGCACAAACTGTCCATTACCCCGCAGTTCTCCTATGCCAGCAACGGCAATGCGCTGCTGCTGAAAGTAGGTATCTAAGGCCATTTCCGCCTGTTGTCCGCGCGTCCAGAAGTTAGTGCTGGCGTTTGCGATCGCTTTTCTCACCTGCACAGCACCCACTTTAGTCTGCTCAAAGTAGGGAACGACCCGCCGCAAGAGATCGGTTGGCACGTGGGCATCGGCATCAAAGACGGCGATCACGTCTGCCTGCGTACCGGGCCAAATATCATTCAGGGCTCCTGATTTCCCACCCGTCGCGCCAACAGGCCTCCTAACAACATTGAGCTGGGGATACCGTCGCGCCAACTGATTCAGAATTTGAGGTGTGCGATCTGTGCTGTTGTCATCAATAATCCAGAGGTCGTACCGACAGCTGGGGTAATCCAAGTTACAAAGAGTATTGGCCAACTTGGAAATGACAGCCTCTTCATTTTTAGCTGCCACTAAGATGGACACAAAAGGCCAATTGGCCCAGGCGCTGGATGAGTTCGCTAATGCCACATCTACCTCAGTCCCGGCTTCCTGAGAACCTAAATCTATGGTTTTCACCGAAGGTAGCGGAGGAGGTGTGGGAACGGGGCGGGCAAGCAGCAGCCGAACAGCGTGGATGCTCAACATCACGGCCAATCCCCATACCAACCAGCTGCCCCAAGATACCAGGTGGAGTAGGAGTGTACTTCCCCAAAGTACTGTTAGTGTAAAAGCGGCTTTCCGGCGACGCCCGGCATAACCAGGAAATTCATCAACATCGAACTCGTCAAAGTAGGTTGAAGCAGACTCAACAAAGTCAGACATGAAAGTTTCTTAGTTACTCCAGAAAGGTCAGGGCGATCGCATGAAATCGCTGGGTTGCGCTGAGTTGCCAAATCAGGTTTTAAGAGTGATCCTGTCAAGCCATTCAGAGGTGTCTATTGGGTGTGCCCACATTCAAACATTTCCTGAATTTCTGTTGGGTCAAGACAACGTCGTTACAATCGGGAATGTTCATGCACCAGGACAACCCTTTGGAAGAAATAAAGTCAGAGCACTGCCAGCGACCTAGGGTGCCCAATTTCCCGGAAATTGCGTTGCTGCTGAGCAATGCGCTAATTTCCTGCCCCAGGCTAGCCGATCAAAATCATTACTGATCTTAACGGTTTGTTATCCCCTATAGAGTAATTTGCGTCAATATCTCTTCTTTTGCCCTGCGTTCTATGAAATAGTTGTGTTTTTCAGCTTTAACAACAGATTTGATAGGAATTAGCCCCAATGAGGGAAAACTTTTGGTGAGTTCTCTGGTCCCACACTTGGGACATGTGAAGTTCCCGCTGATGAATCTCAAAGACGCGTTCTGTAGCAATACCCATGGGTCTCAAATTCGAGGACATTCAACCGGCCTCTAAGCAGGAGGTCAGTGTCTACATGCCCTATTACCAGGGCAACAAGCGCAATGCTTTACCTTATGCCATCGCGCTTTACAAACAGGGCAACTTAGAAGGTGAACGGCACATTGAAGATGGTGAAAGCATCCCCTTCGTCGCAACTTGGAATGTGTCAATGCTTCCCGCTGACCTAACTCGGTGTCGCATGCAGTTCGACGATGATGCCGATCTCAGCTACGAAATAACGATGGCCACCTTTGAGTTCGTTGACTTTCTGTTTGATGTGGTCGCCTCATTGCGACACAGACAGCCTGCTGACTTTGCCAAAGGATTCTACCGAAAGCTGCTGCGCCTGGATGATTAAGAGGATGAATCGTATATCCTACGGGCAAAGCTCCTAACCCTGAGTTGACTCACTCGCTGGGTGAATTGGTTTAACCAATTCACCTACTTCTATTGCAAGCAACAAATCAAAGTAACTGCTTCGCCAAGACCTTCGAGGAGCAAACGCCTAGTTTGGGCGGGTGACCAGAGCGCTGGCAGAGTAATGCTCCTTGTGTCATCAGGGGAGGACGAGAAAGGTTGGCAATATCCTTCAGGTGGCACAATGGTGAGTATAAGATTTCACAGAGAACGTGATTGAAGAGGAGTGTTGGTGTGCCCAAAACAGGTAAGCATCTGCTGATTGGATCTACAGAAGCCTATAGTGGAAAATCGGCAACTGTCTTGGGGCTTGCCTTTCAGTTGAGGGCACAGGGTTTTGATATTGCCTATGGCAAACCAATTGGCACCTGTTTGGGCGAGGCTGTTGATTCAGAAGATCCAGACATTGCGTTTATGACCAAAACGCTTAACCTGCCAGACAACCGTTTGCGCTCTCCCCTAGTATCTTTAAGTGTTCATACCATTGAGGCTCAGTTAGGGCGAAATGGGGATCAAAACTATCTTCAGCACCTCAGCCTTTACTGTCAAAACCAAGGAGAGGATCTGTTGTTGCTTGAAGGTCCCGGTACTTTAGACGAAGCCGCTCTCTTCAATCTCTCACTACCACAGATTGCTGAAGCAGTAGAATCACCTGTGCTACTGGTTGCCCGCTTCCACTCAGTTTTGGTAGTAGATACTTTGTTATCTGCTAAGCAACGTTTGGGCCAACGGTTGGTCGGCGTGATCATCAATGATGTTCCCGATGCTCAAATGGCTATGGTAGAGACGTCTGTTGCGGCCTATTTAGAACAACATGACATTCCTGTGCTGGCACTACTGCCTCGAACTCCCTTGATGCGCAGTATCAGTGTTCGGGAGATGGTGAGTCGGCTCAAGGCTGAGGTGCTATGTCGGCCTGATCGCTTAGATCTAATGGTGGAAAGTTTAAGTATCGGGGCGATGAATGTTAACTCTGCTTTGCGCTATTTCCGGAAGGGCACCAACATGGCAGTGGTGACGGGTGGCGATCGCACTGACATTCAACTGGCGGCTCTAGAAACTTCGACTCAGTGCTTGGTGCTCACTGGCCACTTGCCTCCCTCAGAAGCAATCTTGACCCGAGCGAGCGATCTGGAGGTGCCTATTCTCTCAGTCGATTTTGACACCCTGACAACGGTTGAGTTAATTGACCAGATGTTTGGTCAAGTGCGGCTGCACGAACCCGCTAAAGTAGAATGTGTGCAGCAACTAATGAAGAATCATTTAGACCTAAAACGACTTCTGGAAGTTCTCAATCTTGAACTACCGGTTCCTGCTTCTCAGAGCTAAGCGAGAACGCCGCAGGTCTGATACAATTGACCCCGTCTGTTTTGCAGCGGTGTAGCCTTTGAGTCAGTCTATCAACGCGCCGAGCGAAGTTTCAAAAGTTGATGTTTTCCTGCAAGAGCTGGCAGCGATTCAGCAGTCTGGCTCCAAGCGAGTTGCCATCTTGGGTTCCCGTCACGTTCCCATCACCCATCAGCAACTCATTGAGCTGCTGACCTACGCGCTGGTATTGGGAGGCAACCGCGTCATTACCTCCGGGGCTACGGGTACCAACTCGGCCGCGATTCGAGGAGCGATGAAAGCGGATCCCAATCTACTGACGGTTATCTTGCCTCAGAGTCTTTCTCGTCAACCCCGCGAATCAAGGGACCAGCTAGAGCAGGTTATGCACCTGGTAGAAAATTCAGCTAACGATAGCATGGCGTTAGCTGAAGCCAGTGCTGTTTGTAACCAGGAAATTATTTCTCGGTGCCAGCAGCTTATCTGCTTCGCGTTTCATGATAGCCATACGTTACTCCGGACCTGTCAGGATGCGGAGGACCAGCGCAAGATCGTGACGCTTTTCTACTTTGACTAGCCCATAGTAGGTACTTGAACGAGATTGGCAATTATCTTTTAGAGCATCTATGACTATGCCAGGTTTTTTGCTGGTAGCTATTGTGGCGGCATCAGTGCTGGTTTACCTTCCCTTTCTAGTAGTCGGTTATGCCAGAGCTAAGGTGGGTTACGACGTTTCTGCTCCCCGAGCAATGTTTGACAAGCTGCCGCCCTATGCTCAGCGGGCAACCTGGGCACATCAAAATAGCTTTGAGTCTTTAACATTGTTCGCTCCGGCTGCGTTGATGGCCTACGTGACGGGACAAGATTCAGAACTGGCGTTGGGAGCGGCATTGGCTTATCTGGCGGCGCGCCTGTTCTATTCCCTGTTCTATATTTTGAATATTCCTCTATTGCGATCGCTCATGTTCGGCATTGGCAGTTTAGGAATTTTCACGCTGTTTGTCGTCAGTTGCCGTTCTGCCCTAATGTAGTAACCTGCTGGACTACCTATCGAAATTTCCCATGGCTTCTACCTATTCTTTCGACATCGTCAGTGACTATGACCGACAGGAACTGGTCAACGCCCTGGATCAGACCCGTCGGGATGTGTCTAGCCGATATGACTTAAAGGACACCAAAACCACGTTGGACTTAGGCGAAGACACCATCACGATTGAAACCGCTAGCGAAATGACGCTGGATGCGGTGAAAGATCTTTTGCAGCAGAAAGCTGCAAAACGCAATCTCTCCCTCAAGATCTTTGACTATGGTACGGTTGAGCCTGCCAGCGGCAACCGAGTACGCGTACAGGTGAAGCTGCAAAAAGGCATCAGCCAGGAAATTGCCAAACAAATTTCCAAACTCATCCGTGACAACTTGAAGAAGGTTCAAGCTTCTATCCAAGGAGATGCGGTACGGGTTTCTGCCAAAGTTAAAGACGACCTGCAAGAGGCCATTCAGCTAGTAAAGCAAGAGGACTGGCCTGTTGCACTTCAGTTTACAAATTACCGGTAGAGCGCTGCTATACTAAACCCGGTATTTAGGAATTTTCCCCAGGAGGAGACACCCCTTGGGGAAATCCTTTTATTCAAAGAAACTCCACTTACTTTGGCCGCAATACAGCTAGACCTCTTTCCCGAAGATGGTGTGTCACCTGCTAATACAACAGGCCGTATTGCTAATAGAGTTAGGCGGGAAGATCAAGCCTTTCATGAGTGGTATAGATTTGTTCTATCCTTTCCACCCCATTTGGTGCGGCAGTATTTTTGTAAGTTCGGTTTAGGTCCCAATCAGACTGTTTTAGACCCCTTTTGCGGTACAGGCACAACTCTGGTCGAGGCGAAATTGAACGACATTGTAGGCATTGGGATTGAGGCTAACCCAGTTGCTCACTTTGCCAGTTCTATTAAAACGGATTGGGCTATTGAACCTGAATTACTGAGTCAACAGGCAAGCCACATTGCTGATTTGACCGGACAGCAAAAAGAGTTTTATTCACCCACGACACTGCGTGCTTTACCAGAAGAGACTGCTAATCTGCTCTTGGCAAACTCAATTAGTTCGTTGCCGCTCCATAAAGCGATTATTTTATTAGAGCAAATACAAGCTTCCTCAAACAAAAAAATAATTCCCTACGCTAGGTTAGCTTTTGCTAAAGCTGTTGTATTGTCCTGTAGCAATTTACGATTTCGGCCAGAGGTTAGCATCCGAAAGAAGAGACATGAAGATGCGCCTGTCATTGAAAGTTGGTTGCAGGAAATTCAAAGCATGGTGGAGGATTTATCCTATGGCGATACACTCTCTGCCCCCTCATCGAAGGTTTATCATGCCGATTCCAGAAATTTGCAAGCGCTTTTAGAACCTCATTCAATTGATTGTGTCTTTACCTCACCTCCTTATCCGAACGAAAAAGACTACACCCGAGCGACCCGTCTGGAATCAGTCTTGTTGGGGTTTGTACAAACTAAGAAAGATCTAAGGCAATTGAAGGAAGGTCTGCTACGGTCAAATACCCGAAATGTTTATCGGGAGGATACGGATGACCAGTGGGTGAAGAGTTATCAGAAGCTACAGGAGATTGTTTCTACAATTGAAAATCGTCGAATTGAATTGAGAAAGACCTCAGGATTTGAAAAGAAGTATGGGCGAGTAACTCAGCTCTATTTTGGGGGAATGGCGCGTCATCTTTTAGCCCTTCAACCCTATCTCAAACCTGGGGCAATGTTGGGGTATGTAGTAGGAGATCAAGCCTCCTTTTTTCAAGTCTTAATTCCTACAGGGCAATTGCTAGCAGAGATTGCAGAATCGCTGGGCTATGAAGTGGTAAGTCTAGATTTATTTCGCACGCGCCTAGCGTCTGTGACTCAACAAAATATGCGTGAGGAAGTCGTTGTTTTGCGCTGGCCCGGAGGCCGATGAGAAGAAGTGTCTGTTGAGGCCGGATCCAATTTGGGCACCCTGAAACCTAGACCTTAATTTCCAGGGTGCGATGTTATCACGGGTTTGGAGTGCGGCGCTGATCGGTATCGACGCCGTCAAGGTGGGCGTTGAAGTTGATATTTCAGGTGGATTGCCAGCGGTAGTCGTGGTTGGGTTGCCTGATACGGCTATACAAGAGTCGCGCGAACGGGTCAAAGCGGCCCTGAAAAATGCTGGGTTTCCCTTTCCTATGCGAAAGATTGTGATTAACCTGACGCCAGCAGATTTGCGCAAGGAAGGCCCTATTTTTGACTTGCCGATCAGCGTGGGCATTATGGCTGCTTCTGAGCAAGTAAGTAGCGACTTCTTGAATGAGTTTCTGTTCTTGGGGGAAGTGTCTCTAGATGGTTCTCTGCGCCCAGTGGCAGGCGTTTTGCCCATTGCTGCCGCTGCTCAAGGGTTAGGCATTCGAGGGCTAGTGGTGCCTGCGGATAACGGACGAGAGGCGGCAGTGGTGCCAGGGCTGACCGTCTATGGGTTTAAGC
The DNA here is from genome assembly GCA_036702855.1 of Trichocoleus sp. GTDB lineage: Bacteria > Cyanobacteriota > Cyanobacteriia > Phormidesmidales > Phormidesmidaceae > JACVSF01. The sequence goes on from DATNQF010000171.1 coordinate 21,572, forward strand.
ACCTCTCGGAAGTAGCAGATTTCTTGAATAATCCGGGGCAGCATTTGCCTGTGCAACTGGATGGACAGGAGGAGTTAGTGCGATCGCAAGTCCCCTCTCTGGACCTCCGGGATGTAAAAGGTCAAGCCCAAGCTCGCCGTGCTCTAGAAATTGCGGCAGCAGGTGGCCATAACCTGGTTTTCGTTGGTCCTCCCGGTAGCGGCAAAACCATGCTGGCGCGACGATTGCCCTCTATCCTGCCACCTCTCACTTTTGAAGAGGCGCTGGAAGTAACCCAGATCCACTCTGTTGCAGGGTTACTTAAGGATAAAGGAGCGTTGGTCAGCACCCGCCCCTTTCGCAGTCCTCACCACTCTGCGTCTGGCCCATCGTTGGTTGGAGGCGGGAGTTTTCCCAAGCCAGGGGAGATTTCTTTGGCCCATAGGGGGATCCTCTTTCTCGATGAATTGACGGAATTTAAGCGGGACGTGCTGGAGTTCCTGCGGCAACCACTCGAAGATGGCTACGTCACCATTTCCCGCACTCGTCAATCCGTTGTCTTTCCTTCGCAATTCACTCTGATTGCCAGCACCAATCCTTGTCCCTGTGGCTACTATGGCGATTCCGTTCAACCCTGTACCTGTACCCCGAGAAATCGTGAACAGTACTGGGCTAGATTATCTGGCCCCTTAATGGATCGGATTGATTTGCAGGTCGTGGTCAGTCGCCTGAAAGCCGAAGAAATGACGGGTCACGCCCAGGGAGAAGATTCCACAGCTGTTCGGCAGCGAGTTCATGCTGCTAGAGAGCATGCCTATCAGCGGTTTAGGACTGAGCCCACCCTCCAGTGCAACGCCGATATGCAAAGCCGCCATTTGAAGCAGTGGTGCCCATTAGATGACACCTGCCGCAGTCTTCTGGAAGGGGCCGTTCGAAAGCTGGGCTTGTCTGCTAGGGCGACCGATCGCATTCTCAAAGTTGCTCGTACCATTGCGGATCTCGATAGTTCCAGCGCGTTGCAGGCTCATCACGTCGCCGAGGCTATTCAATATCGCACGATTGACCGCATGCAGTAGTTCAACTCTTCACACTTGAGACTTCCCTGAGATTTTTTAGGGTGCAAGGGCTTCCGCTTTTGGGGCAATATAGCCTGCTGCAACGCAGTCTTCAATGACTTGTAGAACAAAGGGCCAAAGTTCAGGGGCACCTGTTTCAACGGGTTGCATCCGCTTCATGACCTGCTCTTGGGTAATGCCATGCTGTTTCCAGGTGCCTCCAGCGGTTTGTTGATTATGGAGTAGGGGTTGAATGCGATCAAGGGCTGCGGCAAAGCGGGCAGTCGGTGTTTCCTGAGCTTCAAATTCCTCCCACAAAGCACGAATTTCTTGACATTGGTCGGGTGGGAGCAGGCCAAAGAGGCGATCGGCGGCCTCGATCTCCCGCTCAGCTTTATTTAAGTTAGCCGTAGCATCGTAACAGAAGGTATCGCCAGCATCGATTTCCACCAAATCATGGATCAGGAGTTGCTTGATAGCCTGCCCAATGTCTACTCCGGTAGGAGCGTGCTCGGCTAGGGTAAGGGCCATTAGTGCCAAGTGCCAGGAATGCTCGGCACTGTTTTCCCGACGTGAGCCGTCCATTAACAGGGTCTGCCGCAAGATAGTCTTGAGCCGATCAATTTCGCAGATAAAAGTGATTTGTTGTTGAAGCCGTTGGGTCATGGTGGATCGCATCGCGTTGGATTAGGCAAGGCATCTATACCCAGCCCAAAATAATGTTATGCTGTAGAGGACTCGGACCCATGCGGTCACAACGCCCAAATCATGTCAGGACCGGAAGGTAGCAGCATTACGGGATGCTTGTGACAGGCGTGGACTCCGGGTCTTTCCGTTTTTAAGAAGTCTTTTGGGTAAATCTACGACTTCTGAGGACGGTTTTCTCAGATGGTCAGTGTTTGAGATTCTCCCTATCCTGGGAAGATGTACGGGATAGGTTAGGAGCCTTAGGATATGCCTGGTTTTGGTGACCTGGTCCAGAAAGCTTTTTATTTAGGGGTGGGTATTGCTTCTTACGCGGGTGAGAAGGCAGGCGGTACTTTGAAAGACGTGCGAGGCCAGGCTCAAAAGTTGGTAGATGAACTGGTTGCGCGCGGCGAAATTACGGCTGAGGAGGCTCAGCGAATGGTTAACGAAATGGTTAACCGGGCGCAACAAAGCGAGAGCACTTCTACTAACACTTCTACTAATGGGACTGCCACAGAACCTCGTCAAATTGAGATTTTAGACGATGAGGAGGCTGCTCATTCTCCTGAGGAGCGACAGGCAGAAGAATTGCGTCGTCAGGTGGCAGCGCTGCGCCAGGAGCTTGAGCAACTCAAGCGGCAGCCCTAGAGCGATTCCAGGCAATTGGCAGAACTGGTTTATAGCAGGCAGTTAAGCAAATGGATGAATGGTCTAAGCAGTTTTTTCAGGCTTTTGACGAGATCGCACAGGACACCGAGCGCTGGTTTGAGCAGGTGGCAGATCACCTAGTCGAGGCATCGGAGACCTTTTTGCGAACGACAGATGAGTGGACTGACCGGGTTCAAGAAGCGATTGAACCTCAGTTAGACCGAATTGTTGAAGACATCAATCGCACCGTAGAACCCTTTGAAGCAACAGTGGGTTCTCAGGCGGATGAGGTGGCTGACCAGATTAATCAGGTCATTGACCCGATTCTCAACACCTTGATCTCTGGCATTGGTCAGTGGTTTGAGGAGGTCTCTGCCCCCATCAACAGTACAGTTGAGCCGATGCTGCAAAACCACCCTGTTTGCGTAGGCTGCCGCAACTACTGCGGGCAAGCTTACGGTGGCAATACGCTGATTTGTGCTATGCACCCTTATGGTCCTGAGGGTGAAGAGTGCACCGACTGGGAATCGGTATGGCCTCATCCAGGAAGCAATAACTAAGAGCCAGTTACAAAGGGGTCTAGTGCCCAACTCGTGATGTTTCCTAATTTAAGAGAATTAGGGTAACAGTGGGTAGAAGTGGCCAACTGGACCCTGCCCCTTGCCAATTCTGAGAGCGTGGTGAAGTGCTTGGGTGACGTAGTGCTTCGCTCGCTCAACCGCATCTAGCCCTGTAAAACCAAGGGCAAGGTTGGCTGCGATCGCCGCCGACAGGGTGCATCCTGTCCCGTGCGTATCGGTCGTTTCTACTGTTTCGGTCTTGAGCACCACAGGTTTGTCACCCTCAAACCAGACATCAACACCCCGCAAGTCTCCCACCATGCCGCCCCCTTTGACCAGCACGGCTTTTACCCCCTGCTGATAAATTTCTTGGGCTGCTGCTTTCATATCTTCTAGCGTGTGAATCTCAAAACCACTCAGAATTTGGGCTTCGTAGCGGTTGGGCGTAAGCACCGTTGCGAGGGGAAGAAGAGACTGGCGCAGAGTTGCGATCGCATCATCGTCGATCAACTGTGCCCCAGTTCGAGACACCATGACCGGATCGACGACTAGATGAGAGATCCCTTGAAGCTGAACTGTCTCAGCTACGGCAGCAATAATTGCCTGATTGAGCAACATCCCTGTCTTGGCTGCACTGATGCCAATGTCTTCAGCGACCGCCTGGATCTGGGTAACAACCGCCTCAGGCGGTAGGGCATCAACCCGCGTCACCCCTAGCGTATTTTGGGCAGTGATACAGGTCAAAGCACTCGTGCCATGGACACGATGAAAGGAGAAGGTGCGCAGGTCAGCCTGAATCCCCGCGCCACCTCCACTGTCTGACCCTGCGATAGTCAGGGCCACAGGAATAGATTCAATCGCCATAACTCACTGTCTAACGGGTAGGCCGCCGTCGTTGGAGGAACTCAGGTATATCCAGTCCTCCTGGCCCAGTTGTGTTGGAACCTCCTGAGGGCGGTGGCGGGGGTGGGGGTGAATTAAAGGTGCGCTTGAAGGGTGTTACCCGTGAGGCTTCTGTCTCTACTTGGGTATTGGGCAGAGTGTTAAACCCAGTTGCGATGACCGTGATGCGAACCTCGCCCTGCATCCGCTCATCGATCACAGCACCAAAAATAATATTGGCGTTGGGATCAACCCCTTCGTAAATGATCTCAGCTGCTGCGTTGACCTCATGCAGCGTTAGATCAGTACCCCCTGTAACGTTAAAGACTGCTCCCGCAGCCCCATCAATAGAAGCTTCCAGCAAGGGAGATGAAATTGCGGCAATGGCTGCTTCTCGGGCTCTAGACTTGCCGGATCCGACGCCAATGCCCATAAGCGCTGTACCCGCGTCGGCCATGACAGCTCTAACGTCGGCAAAGTCTACGTTGACAAGTCCTGGAATGGTAATGATATCGGAGATCCCCTGGACACCCTGCCTCAGGATGTCATCTGCGACCCGAAAGGCCTCTTGAACTGGGGTTTGCTCAGAAATTACCGACAGCAGCTTGTCGTTGGGAATGATAATGAGTGTGTCTACCCGTCCTTGTAAAGCGGCAATGCCCTCTTCGGCCTGCGCCATTCGACGACGACCCTCAAACGTAAACGGGCGAGTAACGACTCCAACCGTCAAAGCCCCAGCTTCTTTAGCAACCTCAGCAACAATGGGAGCTGCCCCTGTTCCTGTCCCACCGCCCATGCCTGCGGTGATGAAAACGAGATCAGAGCCTTCCAATGCATGAGAGAGTTCGTCTCGGGACTCTTCAGCCGCTTTTTGGCCAATAGCAGGGTTGCCACCTGCACCCAACCCACGAGTTAGCTTTTGCCCGATTTGGAGAGAGTTGTTCGTTGCTGCGATGTGTAACGCCTGAGCATCCGTGTTCACAGACCAAAATTCTATGCCAGACAGCCCGCTGCTAATCATGCGGTTGACAGCATTGCAGCCGCCTCCACCTACCCCAATGACTTTGATACGGGCAATACTGCTGGGAAAAATATCTCCATTGTTGGCCATTTCTGATGACATGACTCTGGCGTCGTTGGATGGGTGATGGATCAGCCTGGAGTTTGTAAAGGGGTTGGAATGGGAAACAGAGTTAGTCATAGGGTCTGCCGACGACACGACGTCTGGCTGGCTATCTGTAAAATCGTGATTATATAAGTTGTTGTCTAATTGGCCATCAGGCGGCATGGATACATCGGACATAAACACAGGGGGGTAAAGACAATAAGACTCAGCTCCAACGTGCCAAGCTCTGGCCGATTTGAGACAACTATAAGGTACTTCGGTTGAAAAAACCAAACCGCCTTTTGATTTAGAGGATCTCTAACATTAAATTCTAAGCCAGCATGAGGAGCCCTATTTCATCTGTAGAGTCTCCCAATATCAAAAATGGCTCCTACAAAAGCATTTCTTCTGGGGAGTCAGCCTGCTTCTGCTTTAAGGCACAGTTGGATTTGGCTTACTAGCAGCTTTCACCTGGATAGAGGGTTGTTCAGGATTGGTTAAATCAATGTAAGCAATTTGTTTACGATCAAACTGCTTGGTTAAATCACGCATTTTGTCGAGAGTTGCTAGAGTTGCCCCAAAGCGTTCAGAATAGGGACCCGTATGAACAACTCCTAAATCAGTATGGAGAATTAGGTTATTGGGGTCTCGCCAGTCTAGCTGGGAGATACCCACTGGACTCTGGGTGACGGCTTGATAAATCTTGGGCCAATAGACGCGATATTGCTCCTGCATCCCCTGGACCTTAAGGGCAGGTAGCTTGGGCTTCTCATTTTGAAAGGTAATGCTGGACTGCGGCATCCAGACTCCATCAGCGTCTAGTAAGCCGACTTGAATATAGCTAGTCGGATCAACTGCATTGGCTGGTGGCAGGGTAACAGCTACAGGAACCCGCTCTTGAACCGTGATTTCTAGTGTAGGTGGAAGCAGGCGGCGAACTACTGTGGCCTGGGTTATGGGTGCCCTTGATTCTAGTTGCTGTGCGATCGCAGCGGGTTCCACTTTCAGCAGTGGCTGTGGGTAGTCGAGGGTAATCAGGGATTGAATAGCCTTTTCTGAAGTCAGCTCATTGCCGCTGACCTCAATTTGATCAGCGCTGCGGATAAGCCACAGAGGTCGGGTGGCTGCCCAAAAAATACCTACAGTCAGCCCCGACATTGCCAGGATTCGCCATAGACCTTGTAGCAGGTGCAGACGACGCTGTCGTCTGAGCGTCTTTCTACGATCTCTGAGTTCACTGGCTGAAATAGATGAAAGATCTGTCATACCTGCCCGAATTGCCTGAAGGAACCCATTCCCCTCACCCTGATAAACTGTACCGACTGACTAATTTGATGCTGATTGTAGCGTCTGTATTTCTTGGCGCAAATAATTGAACCACCGAATTGCTAGGGGAAGTTCGGTAAAGGCAATTTCTTGGGGGGGCTTGCTCTTCAGGTGTAGTACTAGGGTGCTACGACGTGCTTTTGGGGGAGGCTGATTTGGGTCAACAGATTTACCATCAGCCTGCAACGTTACATCTTCAACTTCGGTCAACGTCACGGTTTGCAGGTTAGTTGGCCCTTTTCGGGTGGGAATGCCCCAGGTTAGATTTGAGCCTGATTGTCCTAAGGCTGCAAAGATGTCGTACTTAGCCCGCTCAAACTGTTGAGCCCAGGTTTTGTAAGCCTCAACCTTCTGATACTCATTCCAGCCTGCCCAGGCCAGCCAGCTAAAAACAACCAGTAAGGGGAGCCAGAGTAAACCGCGTTCCATGCGATGTTCAGAGGAAATGTTTTTTGATTGTATCGGTAGGGATGAAAGAACGTGAGAAGTGAGGCTTGAGGAGACGGACTTTGCTCCAACTCTCCTCTAATTCCAGCAAGTAGTAAATGAGAAGATTGTAAATTCTTACAACAAAGGATAACAGGGGTTTAGAGGGGCATGGAAAAGTATGGCTAAGACTGTTCTGGGAGAGCTTACCTTATAGTTGGGACTGCTCGTTTTCCCTGGAGCGGGTCTAAATTCACCCTTTGCTGTGCTTTTTGAGGAGGCGGTATCTTGAATTTTCTACCTTTGCTGGCAATGATGGCTGACACTTCTCCTTGGAGTCCTAAAGTGGGTGCAGTAATGCTCATCGCCAATATCATTGCAATCGTAATTGGCAGATTGACCATTAAGTACCCGAATGTAGGACCTCAGCTTCCGGCCCCTCAATTCTTTGGGGGCCTGAGCTTACCGGCGCTGCTAGCAACCACTAGCTTCGGCCATATTCTGGGTGCAGGGGCGATTTTGGGCCTCAGCAATATGGGCGTTCTCTAGGACTGCCAACTCAGAACTTGTAAAAGAGGGGGTACTGCGACCGCAGTACCCCCTCTTTTCTTTATTAACCAAGAAGTTTCTTTGTTTATAGAAGTTGTAGCAGCGAATTACCGACCGCTGGAGGAGCTGTTGCCTGAGGAGCTTTCCTCAGAACTGGCTGGAGTTGGGCTATTCTCCTGCCGAAGCTGTTGTCCTGAAACCCCTTCAGTTAAAGTGCCAAAGCGCCATAAGACGGCCGCTGCCTCTGCCTGAGTCACCGCTTTGTCGGGTTGAAAGAGAGTTGTGTATCCAAAGGCGCGGCGAATGTTTGAAAATTCACCGTTCTGATAATCGGCCAACACCGCCCGCAGGGCTAAGGGATCAATTTTGCCAGCGTCCTGAAATCCCCAGCTTTCCTTAACGGCTTCGGCAGTAGCTGTTGGGAAACCTGTCCGAGTATCGAGAGGCACCTTCCACAGAATCAGGTCTTTACGAGTGAGGGGATCCTCTGGCCGAAAATTGACGGCAGTAGAGTTGCCTGAGAGCGCACTGGGAATAATTCCGGCCTCGGCTAAACCTTGAATTGCTGCAAAATCAGGATGAGATGAGGGCACGTCTTTAAAGGCCGCTTGTGAGCTGCTGACTCCGGCCCGAATCTTTTTATCGGTCTGGTTTTGATAGAACTGATTGTTGATGGTAAACAGCCAACGGGCGTAATCGCTGCGACTAACTGTTTGGTTAGGTTTAAATGCAGTGTTGCTAGTGTCCTTGCCGGAGCTAGTGAGCGCGGGGGAACTCTTAAGCAGATCCAGGGCTAACAGATCTCCGACATAAGGCCGCAATTCTTCAGGGACTTGAGTCAACTCAGCATCAGAAACACTGCGACTTGTAGTTGAGGACGTTTCTGAAGACGCTGTGGTTGGCGTTTGGGCATTGCCAGAAGGCGCTTGAGTTGGCCCCACAAAGTCTGGCTGTCCAGGTTCGGGGATTGAACCCGCAGTTGAAGAGGGTTCTGCCGATGCTGTGGTTGGGGTCGAGGCCCTGCTCCCTGTCGAGAGGTTTTCATTCCCAGGCTCACCGCCAAAGGGTGGATTTTGGGCTAGTTGAGGGTCCGCTTCTAGGGATCGTTGTAGCGAATTTCCCAAGGGGCTGCCTGCACAGCCAGCAGCAAGTAGGCTGAAGCCCAATAAACAAGCAGTAAGCGTGTGGCGGGAACGGGTCACAGAGCTAGCAAATTTGCATCAAGTCTACAAATTCTACGCTAACGCAGTTGCCCCTAGACTGGGGATAACCGCCCTATGGAGACATATATGACGGCCATTCCTTTGATTATTGATTGTGACCCAGGGGTCGATGATGCGATCGCACTGCTCCTCGCCTTGGCCTCCCCAGAAGAGCTGGATCTTTTGGGAATCACAACAGTTGCTGGGAATGTGCCCCTTTCCTTGACCCAACTCAATGCCCGCAAGATCTGTCAGTTAGCTAGACATCCAGAAGCCAAGGTATTTGCAGGATGCCCCCGACCTTTGTTGCGTCCCTTGCTTACTGCCGAGCATGTTCATGGTGTAACTGGGCTGGAAGGGGCTAAGTTTCCTGACGTCACCATGCCGTTGCAATCCCAACATGCCGTGCAGTTTCTAATTGATCAGCTGAGCCATGCTGAACGGCCTATTACTCTAGCAACGTTGGGGCCATTGACGAATGTTGCAGTGGCGCTAGTGCAGGCCCCTGCGATCGCAGACAAGATTGAGCGCATTGTAGTGATGGGTGGAGCAATGACCCAAGGCAATGTCACTCCGGCGGCTGAGTTCAATATTTATGTTGATCCCCATGCAGCCCAAATTGTTTTTGCCGCTGGGCTTGACCTCACTTTAATCAGTCTAGATATCACACATCGGGTGCTGACGACTCCCGAGCGCCTTAACCGTATCCGTGCTTTGGGAACGCCCGTGAGTGAAGCGGCGGCTGATCTGCTGACCTACTATGGCACGGCTGATGCCGAGCGTTATGGCCTACCGGGCTCTCCCCTACATGACCCTTGCGTGATTGCTTATCTACTTCAACCTGACTTGTTTTCTGGAAGGTTGCTGCCTGTGGCAGTTGAAACGGCTAGTCCGTTGACGCTAGGACAAACCGTAGTGGACTGCTGGCAGACCACAGCCCAATTACCAAATGCCCTAGTAATAGAGCAGGTGAGTGTTGATGGAATTTACGATCTTTTAGTCGATCGTCTGGCAAAACTATAAAGGCGAACCGAACTGCAAGAAATCGATTGATAGAATAAAGTCACTTTACTGGGTTGGCGGATGAGCTACACCACCGAACAGCTCCTCGAAATCCTTGACCGGGAACTCCGGGCAACTTGGAAAGGGGAACGCCTAGTACTTTCCTCCTCGCAGCGGCTTGAGAATCCGGTCGTTGCTAAAGCGTTAGGGACCGAAAAACTCAGCAAAGTCTACGCCATCCAAGACTTCCGAGCTCAGATTCATCAGTACCAACAGGAACACAGCGTTTCTGGCCTGATCTGGCATACTTGTCACTTTCAAGGCCGCTCTATTCGTCTGCCAGAACTGCATCCTCAGCTAGCAGCTATTCCTCAAGATAAGGAAACTTTGATGGCCGCTAAGGCTTCTGTTATTGACTTCTGGCATGAGTCGATTGCTGATATGCGGCTTTGGCTAGCGGGTAGACCACCAACCCCCACCACGTTAGATCATGTGGAGAACTTAGTGGCCCAGGCTGAATGGGCAGAAGTCACAGCCACTCGCACAGAACTTTACCTGGGTCTGTGCTGGGGTAATCCTGAGGAATGTCATTGTGACTGGGCAAGGCCTGATTCTGGTTGTGAGCGAATCATTGCGACTGCATCTGAGCCCAGTGAGATCAAGGTATAGTTGAAGATCGAAAGAATCGGATGTGGCTGCTTTAGGCATTTTCTTTGCCGACATACGTTCGCCGTTTCGATCACCCTCCTATTAATAGGGAAACGCTTCAGTTCAATTTTTTGCATCCAGGTTAAGGAGAACCTCTATGTCAATCGCCGTTGGCGTGATTGAAACGCAAACCTTTCCAGCGGTGTTAGCGGCGGCTGATGCGATGGTAAAGGCGGCCCGAGTGACCTTGGTTAAGTATGACCGCTCCGAGAGTGGGCGTCAGTTTGTAGCCGTGCGGGGTCTTGTTGCAGAGGTTAAGCGGGCTATGGAAGCTGGGATGGCGGCGGCTGATGCCTGTCCCGGGGCAGCAGAAGTGACAACTCACATTGTGATTCCCAACCCCCAAGAGAATATTGAAGCTGTGTTGCCGATTGAGTTTACGCCAGAATCAGAGCCTTTCTGGGTCTGAGCTATATTGATAAATCTGACAAAGCTTAAAGAATTGAAGGGGTCGTTTACCCGAAAGCGAGGATTCCTCTTGATTGAGACAGAAGCCTCGTACAATTGAGGATGGATTTTTCAAACTGACAGGATTTTCTGAGGAGATCGGCAATGCCACAGGCAGTCGGGTCACTTGAGACGAGAGGTTTTCCCCCGGTTCTGGCCGCCGCTGATGCGATGGTCAAGGCAGGACGGGTTACACTCGTCGGTTATCTTCGGGCCGGAAGTGCCCGGTTTTGTGTCAATATCCGGGGCGACGTATCTGAAGTCAAAGCTGCGATGGCAGCCGGAGTAGAGGCAGCTGAAAATACACCAGGCGGCATTCTAGAAACTTGGGTTATTATTCCCCGACCTCATGAGAATGTGGTGGCGGTTCTGCCCATTGACTTTAACGAAGACGTGGAGCTTTACCGTCAGGCGGTTGAGCAGCCGATTCTGCCGGGTAACGGTGGGCTGCGTTAGCTATTTGAAGCGTGGTTTTCGAGATTGCTAAAAGCGCCCGTATAGGGCGCTTTTGCTTTTTTGTCATTGCTTAAGAGCCAAGAAAAGCGTTGGGTTCTCTAACAGCCAGTGTATAGCCGCTGTCTGCTAGTGCTAAAAGCAACTCATCGCCCTTCCGAGACAGTTTGGCCACCATTGAGATGATTTTTAAGGCATCTGTTTCCTTGCGGAAGATGCTGTAGTAATGGCCGTTGTAGCAAATTCCTGGAATGTTGCTATCGCCGTCGAGAAGCTTGATAGGACAGGCCACATAGCTAGTGCTGTCCCCTAGCATCAAACAGGCTTGAGGGCCAAAAGCGGGTTTGAGGGAATGCTGAGGAGCGCTAGCAGGTGGTGCGTAGCTGGCTTGGGCCTCGTAAACCCAAAGAATATAACCCCGCTTGGTGATTGTCATTGCCACTTCATCATCCCGCTTACCTAGACGGGTAGCGACTGCCAGCGCTTTTTGTGGCTCTTGAATAACTCTAAAGAAGCTGTAGAAGCGGCCATCAAGTGCGATCGCAGGCAAGCGTTGGGCTGTATCAGGCACAGAAATGTGACAGGGAATATAGGATTTGCGATCAACTAGAAATTTGCAGTAGATCGCATGAGCAGAGGTAATCGCAGGGCCATGAGTAGCAGCTTGAGTAATCACTGGCGGTTCTCTACAGGATGGGTTGCAACAAGGAGATGTGCCCAGGCCGTAAAGCTAAGGCTGGTTTTCTTCTGCTAGAGTGCCCAATTTGCGGTGTTACGAACGTTCCCAGCAGAGAATTTAAGCAATGATTGTCCCTGGGTTAGAACAATGTTTACACCCAGGCGTCGGATGATCTGGATCTAATGATTTCCATTTCTTCACTGCCTCTCAAGACCTGATAACCTGAAAGATCGAACGTTACTCGTTTCCCCAATGGTTGTCGCCGCAAACCCTTCCCTACCTACGGTTTTCCCGTTAACCGCAGTTATTGATCAAGAGGCCATTAAAATGGCGCTGCTGTTGGCTGCCGTCGATCCAGGCCTCGGGGGTGTGGTGATTGCGGGGCGACGCGGTACGGCTAAATCTGTCATGGCACGGGCACTGCATCAGTTGTTGCCGCCGATTGAAGTCGTTGAAGGTTCCTGCTGCAACGCTGATCCAACCGATCCTCGTAAATGGGACGACGAAACCCTGCAACGCTTAGGGACAGAGCCGCGGGAGGTCACAGAGTTGCCGACAAAGGTGATTCCGGCTCCCTTTGTCCAAATTCCTCTGGGCGTAACTGAGGACCGAATTCTCGGTTCGGTAGATGTGGCTAAATCGATCAAATCAGGCGAAACGGTGTTTCAGCCGGGGCTACTCGCGGATGCTAACCGGGGCGTTCTTTACATCGATGAAATCAACCTGCTTGACGACCAAATCTCTAACCTGCTTCTGGGGGCATTGTCGGAAAAGCGCAATCAAATTGAGCGTGAGGGGATTAGCTTTCAGCATCCTTGTGAACCCCTTCTGATTGCGACCTACAACCCAGAAGAGGGCGTGCTGCGCGAACACTTGCTCGATCGCATTGCCATTGCCCTTTCTGCTGATGCGGTCCTCAGTTTGGAAAATCGGGTTGAAGTCGTGAGTCAAACCACTCGGTTTGCCAACGATCCTCAAGCATTTCTGGCTGAATATGCCGAAGAAATTGATGCCCTCAGAACTCAGATTATTCTGGCCCGCGAGTGGCTCAAAGAAGTGCGCATTACACGGGAGCAGATTCAATATCTGGTGACAGAGGCCGTGCGGGGTGGCGTGCAAGGGCACCGGGCAGAACTCTTTGCAGTGCGAGTTGCTAAAGCCCATGCTGCTCTAGAGGGGCGAGCAACCGTCACGGCTGATGATCTCAGGGTGGCTGTGGAACTGGTAATCCTTCCCCGCTCTCTGATGATGCCGCCCCCAGATGAGCAGCAACCCCCACCGCCGCCACCGCCGCCACCCCAGGAAAGCCCAGACGAGCCAGAAGACCCCCAGGATAACCAGGACAATTCTGAAGATGAGTCCAATGAGCCAGAAGAGGATCAAGAGGAAACACCTCCCTCCGTCCCTGAAGAATTTATCTTTGACCCAGAGGGGGTCATTCTTGACCCATCCATGTTGCTATTTGCTCAGTCCATGAGCCGTCAGGGCAAATCAGGCAGCCAAAGTTTGGTGTTGTCTGAAGATCGGGGTCGCTATATCAAGCCTGTTTTGCCCCAGGGGCCGGTGCGGCGGATTGCCGTAGACGCGACGCTGCGGGCGGCGGCTCCCTACCAAAAAGCACGGCGAGAACGGCAACCTAATCGTAAAGTGGTGGTCGAAGAGGCTGATATCCGGGCAAAACGGCTAGCTCGAAAAGCAGGCTCGTTGATTATTTTTGTGGTTGATGCCTCAGGATCTATGGCTTTAAACCGAATGCAGTCGGCTAAAGGCGCAGTCATGCAACTCCTGACAGAGGCTTACCAGAATCGGGACGAGGTCGCCCTGATTCCCTTCCGGGGAGAGCAAGCCGAAGTGCTGCTGCCACCAACTCGCTCGATTGCGATGGCTCGTCGTCGGCTGGAGCGTATGCCCTGTGGGGGCGGCTCGCCTTTGGCCCATGGTCTCACTCAAGCCGTCCGAGTGGGCACCAATGCTCAGCAGTCAGGTGATATTGGTAATGTCATTATTGTGGCGATCACGGATGGTCGGGGTAATGTCCCCTTGGCGAGGTCTTTAGGAGATCCGGTAGAGCCCGACGAAAAGCCTGATATTAAGCAGGAGTTGCTCGACATTGCGGGTCGTATCCGAGCCGTAGGCTATCAGCTGTTGATCATCGATACTGAGCGGAAGTTTGTCTCGACTGGCTTTGGGAAAGAACTGGCTAAGGCTGCTGCTGGCAAGTATTACCAGCTTCCCAAAGCAACCGATCAAGCGATCGCATCGATGGCACGAGGTGCGATCGCAGATATGAAGTCACGGTAAAACTTTGTTCTTTTAAGGGAGGCTATAGAGACTCTAAAGCGTAATAAGGGCAAACTGAAGGGGGAATTAGAATAT
>DATNQF010000177.1:0-16547 GCA_036702855.1 Trichocoleus sp.
CAAACTGCTCGACTAGAACGGTTTGGGCGAGTGCGATCGCATCTCGGTAGGCGCGAATACTCTCCTCGCTATTCGTCAGAAAGTAGCAATCGAAAGGTGCAGAAGAGCTGACCCCCATAGTTGAGGAAGATTCACTCAGCAGCATTAGTTCACCTCAGAAGCCAGCGCAGAATTGGCTGCCTGCACAGCCGCATGAACAATTTCACAGATGCGATCGATCTGCTCAGCTGTCACAATCAGCGGCGGCAGGAACCGCACAACACTGCTATGGCGGCCCCCAAGCTCCAGAATTAGTCCACGCCGCAAACACTCACGCTGAATGCGTCTAGCCAGAACTGGATGGGCCGGGTAGCTGCCCTGGGCGTTGGCAGCGGTGTTGACATCCACTACCTCGGCCCCCACCATCAGGCCCCGTCCTCGCACCTCACCCAAGCAGGGAAACTCTGTCTGGATCTGCTTCAGCTGAATCATGAGGCGTTCGCCCATCGTCTGTGCATGATCAGCAAGCCGGTGCTCCTGGATATAGCGCAAGGTTGCAAGTCCTGCCGCCATTGCCATCTGGTTACCCCGGAAGGTACCTGCGTGAGCACCGGGCTGCCACTGGTCTAAAGACTCGTGATACAGCACCACCGCTAGGGGCAAACTGCCGCCAATCGCCTTCGAGAGCACCACCACATCCGGCGTAATGTCAGCGTGCTCAAAGGCAAAGAGTTTGCCCGTTCGACCTAATCCGGTTTGAATTTCATCGATGATTAGCGGAATCTGGCGGGCCTGAGTGAGGCGACGAATTTGCCGCACCCAATCATTAGGGGCAGGAATGACGCCGCCCTCACCCTGCACCACTTCCATAATTAGGCCTGCTGGAGGCACAATGCCGCCCTCAGGGTCATCCAAAATGTGCTCAATATAGCGGCTGCTGATCTGGTGTCCCGTCCCACCCACTCCAAATGGGCAGCGGTAGGCATAGGGGTAGGGCAAAAAATGTACATCGCTCATTAACCCTGGCACAGCTAGCTTCGCCGTTAGGTTGCCAGTCAGGCTCAAAGCGCCGTGAGTCATGCCGTGGTAGCCGCCCTGAAATGAGAGCATACTCCGCCGTCCGGTGGCAGTTTTAACTAGCTTGATCGCAGCTTCCACCGCATCAGCCCCAGTCGGGCCGCAAAATTGAATGCGGGCATGGTTAGCAAAACTGGGCGGCAGGCTAGCAAACAGCTCTTCTACAAACTGATCTTTGATCGGCGTGGTCAAGTCCAGAGTGTGCAGCGGGTAGCTAGCGCTGAGCGTCTGCTGAATCGCTTCAATCACCACCGGGTGATTGTGCCCCAGAGCCAGCGTACCTGCTCCTGAGAGGCAATCTAGATAGCGATTGCCATCAGCATCTTTGACGTAAATGCCCTTGGCTTCTGCAATTGCGATCGGAATGCGGCGAGGATAGGTGCGAGCATTTGACTCCCGCTGCGCCTGCCTCTCCAGGTAGGGGCGTGAGCCTGGCCCAGGCAGCGAACTGCCCACTGGATAGGCTTTGCTCTGGTTCAGCCACAGCAAGGATGATGTTTCTTGCTCAAGATTTATCTGAATTTGTTGCATAGTGAGATGCCCTTATAGGTTACAGGGAACTGCATGCTCGGGGCTGCTCCCTCAATCGGCAGACTGCGGATGAGCCTACTGTTCGCCCAAACAAGGCTATTAGCGAGAATTCGCAGTAGCAAGTCATAACGTGCAGAACCGGTTTCAGCAGGTGAGAAGCTCTTTAGTTGGGTCAGTTGACATAGCAGTCAGAGCTGACCGTCTGTTGTGGATTTCTTACGGAGTTACGCCTCTTATTGCGCTCTTGTTGCGATTTAATTGCAATTTCTGATAGCAATTTTTAGGGCAGATGAAATGCAATGTCAAGTAGGTGAGCTAATAAATTTTTGAAAAGTAGCAAAAAAATGGTCTAAAAATGACGTTAAAAGCTCTTTGTCTGCTGAGTGAGCTTTAAGCGATGAGTGACATTATTTTTTCTCAGGTGGTTTTACTTGACATTAAATCTCATTAATCAGTAGGCTGCTGGATGAGTAAAAGCAATTAAGACTAACCGATGAAAGTGAGTGTTTATTCTGGCTACCTATTACCTGCTGTGGGGTGTAGACGTCTCATCGCAGGGATCCTGAAAGCTTGATTTGAAAAGGCTTTCAGCTTTAAGTCGCACGATTTTACCCCTTTGCCATTTCAGACTCTGTTGCTGGGTAGCAAGCTTGCCGGACTCCATAAACCCTTAAACATGAAGATTATTTGGTCTCTCATCCACTCCCTCGTGATCTGTTTCGTCGGTGTAGGCTGTGCTAGTCAGCCGTTCACCTCTTATCCCGAAAGTTCTCCTAAAGCGCCTTCCCAGACGGCTGCTCAGCGTCCCATTCAACACGCGATGGGCACAACTGTTGTACCTACCAATCCGCAGCGGATTGTTGTGCTGACGAATGAGGCGACCGACATGGTGCTGGCACTAGGCATTACCCCTGTAGGTGCAGTTAAATCCTGGGCAGGCGACCCCTACTACGGCTACATTGCCAATTCAATGGAGGATGTCCCTGTGCTGGGAGACGAAATGCAGCCCAACCTAGAGCAGATTGTGGCGCTTCAGCCGGATTTAATCATTGGCAGTAAGGTGCGACAAGGGCAGGTGTATGACCAGCTCAATGCGATCGCACCCACCATTTTTTCAGAAACCATTGGTGCTCCCTGGAAAGACAACTTGAGGCTCTATGCCCAAGCCCTCAACCGCGAAGCTGCTGCTGAAAAGCTCTTGGCCGACTGGGATGCCCGCGTAGCCAATTTGCGTCAGCGTATTGGCGATCGAGGCATTCAAGTGTCTCTAATTCGCTTTCTACCAGGTAATGCTCGTATTTACCTGAAAGACTCTTTTCCCGGTCAAATCGTGCAAGAAGTAGGCCTACAGCGGCCAGCCACTCAAGCTGAGGCAGGATTTGCCAAGGAGGTCTCCTTTGAGCAGATTCCGCAGATGAATGGGGATATTTTGTTCTACTTCGCCAGCAACAGCAGCGACAGCGCTACAGCCAGTAGCCCCCTCGCTGCGACCTGGCTCAATCATCCTCTATGGCAACAGCTAGAGGTTACCAAAAGGGACAAAGCTTACCCGGTTAGCGATGTGATTTGGACGACTGCTGGAGGCATTCAAGCCGCCAACTTGCTGTTGGATGACCTTGAGCGGTATTTGGAGCTTTAGTTTCAAGACTTCAAGCATTTGGCCCTAGATGTCCGGGTTAGCCAACCCAGACACCTATTTCTATGCCGGAGCTTTTACTCAGTCACCTGCCCTACCAGGTAAACGAGTAGCCAATCTGCACGTATCGCCCTCGACCAGCAGCGTTGCTCAATTCGCTGGTCTGCAGCTGAGATACCACGGGGAAGTAGTCGGTATTGAACAGGTTGGCAATACCAATTTCCAGCGTGCCCGGTCCTAGCTGCACGCTGCTCAGGTAGTCTACTGTGAAGTAGCTTTCTACTGCCCGCTGACCAAAAACGGTATCGTTGGCAAAGACATCGCGACCACCAGAGTAAAGCGCCTGCAGACGATTGCTCCAGCCAGGCGTAGTCTGGTGCTCAAGGTAGGCCGTTAGTTTAATCGGCGCAATGCGGAAGCCGTCGAGGGGGGTGTAGTTGCCTGTATTGGTGCGATCAATCTGGCCCTCAGACCAGCTCAGCGTGCCACCCAAAGCCCAGGCCTCCCCGATTTGAGCATCTACAGTGGCCTCAACGCCATACACACGCTCTGGCGCTCGCAAAATCTCGCCCGGTGCGGTGAAGGTGGTACCGAGGGTGGAGGTGTTGTAGAACCCTGCCAGGGAAGCCTGAAGGCCCTGCCATATGCCCCGCAGCCCCACCTCGTAATGGTTAACTCGCTGAGCTTCAGGCCGCAGTCTTGTCACGGAAAAACCGGCTGGGGCATTGCGCAGCGCCAGACCTACGTCTGAGAGGGAGAAGCCCTGGGCAAAGTTGGCAAACAAATTGAGGTTATCGGTCAGATCAAATACCCCGCCCAGGTTAAACAGCGTTGCGTCGTAGGTTAAGTCGCCGCCTTGTATAGCATTGCCGGCCAGGGTGACAAAGTCGTCTACCGATAGCCCAACCCGTTCGTGACGAACGCCGCCTAACACCGCGAAGCGGTCACTAACTTCCCAGTTGAGCTGGGCAAACAGGCCCAGGCTTTCCTGATCCAGAGGAGGCACCCAGGTGCGTTTGTCACTAAGGCGATAGGTGAGTCCTCGACTGGCATCAAAAGCTGCCGGGTCGAAGATAGAAACGGGCTGGGAGGTGCGTTCGTTGTTGTAATCGGCTCCCCAGAGCAGTCGCAGCCCGTTGTTACTTGCTAGAGGCGTATCGAACTGCAGACGTCCGCCCCACTCCACAGAATCTACTTGGGACTGGAAGATACTATTGCCTAAGCTGGCCGAGGCACGACCATCAAAGGGAAAAAAGCGCGTCAGATAGTCGCGGTAGTAGAGTTGGCTCTCAAGGTCGCCTCCTAGAACGTCTGTATGGCTGTAGTTAAGGCTGAGGACTGTGTTGTTGTTGGTCTGAGGCGTATCTAGATCGAGGCCCGCAAGAGCTTGCGATCGCTGCCGCCCAGGAATCGCCTGAATACTCGGATCAACCGTAAAATCAGTGATTTGAACCGCATTGTAGTGGTTGACCGTAAGCTGGAGCCGCTGCGCTTCGGTGAGATCTACCCCAATTTTGCCTAAGAAATTGAAGCTGCCAGTATCGGCGAGTCCACCCTGAGCATTGGGGTCTGGGGGAATCCGGTTGCCCAAGGCATCAAAAAAGCCACCTGTATAGTCATAGGAGACGGTAAAGGCGTAGTCTGTATCGTCCACCCGGCCGCCTAGGTACTGCTCGAACGTCCCCCCCAAGCTGCCCGAAACGTTGTCCAAGTCAGTCGTGACGCCTAACCGCGTGCGCAGCACCATTGGCTCATCAGCCGGAGCGCGGGTGATGATATTGATAACGCCGCCCGTTGCCCCATCCCCATAGAGGGCAGTCGGCCCCTGAATTACCTCAATGCGCTCGATAGCGCTAGGGTCGATCGTTTGCAAATCACGAAAGGCATTGCGATTGGTTGTTTGCGGCACCCCATCAATCAGCACCAGAATGTTGCGGCCCCGCAGAGACTGCCCAAACTGGCTTGAGCTACCCGTTGAGGGTGCAATGCCCGGTACCAGCTGACCCAAAATGTCGCCCAAACCTTGCGAAACCTGCGTTTGCTGCTCAATTTGATCACGCTCAATCACGGTGACGGAGCGGGGTACGTCGGTGATAGCTGCCTCTGTGCGCGTGGCAGAAACCACGATTTGAATGGCTTCTCCTGGGGCTACAGTGCCTGCAACGCCTGGCACCACTGCAATCGTGAGTCCTTGGGCAGAGGGTTGAACCTGGGCAACTGGAGCAGCATCTGTTCCCGTAATGGCAATGCTTACCTGATCCTCCGAAACTTGAGTAACGCTGATAAAAGCAACGCCAGGGGCAGGACTGGCTTGCTGAAACTCTGCACCTTCCGGTAAAGCCAAGGTGGCATTAGAGATGTCGAGAATAGTAGCGTTGCCAACCGCTTGCGCCGTGGGGCTGGCTAGAGTGTCACCATCGGTTTCGACAAAAATGGTTAAGCCTGCTGACGTTGTCTCTAGCCGCACTCCGGTAATGCTGACATTAGTACCAGCCTGAGAAAGCAGCCTGTCATGGATGGGGCTCGGCTGAACTATTGCTAGGAAACCGTCAACTCCGCTTGCTTGAGTTTCTCTGCCTAGGTCATACGCTTCTACAGGTGGCTGCAAACCCCCGATTAACCCTCCAGCCAGGGCTATCATCAACCCTAAACGGACTGACTGTCTTTGCATGTCTACTCCTCCTAACCCCACTAAATCGTTTGTTGAGAATACTTCTTAACTAGAAGAGAAAATTAGTGTAGGGAGATGGAGGTAAACCTGTCTATCCGAAAACGGCAACCGCGATCCCGAAACGGACTTATGGACTGAGGAAAAGGGAAAATGGCTTGGCTACCAGGGTGCCAAGGACACACTAGGCAAGGCAATTGAGCTAGCTATGCAATCAAAGCTCTGCGCTAGATGCACTGTTAGCTCTGCCAGCTGGAATCTGCGACGGATTCAGTTGCAGCCATTACCTCAATCAGTAGAAACGTTTTGTCCGGCAATGCATTCACTGGGGGTAATGCCAAACTGACGCTTGAAGGCGGCTGCAAAGTGACCCAAGTGGGTGTAGCCGACTTTGTTGGCTACCTCGGCTACGGTGTTGTGCTGCTCCCTTAAAAGTTGCTCCGCTCTAATCATTCGCTGCTGCGTCAGATAACCGATTACAGTCGTGCCAAAGAGCTTGCGAAAGCCGCGCCGCAATGTGCGATCGCACACGCCTACCTGCTCAGCCAGCTCTAAAATTGAGGGGGGATTCTCTATCTGAACCGTAAGCAAATCCCTGGCTTGATAAATACAGTCTAAGGTGCCGGGCTTAAGCTGAGAAGCTGGCTGCTGTTTGGTTGCAGCTAGCACCTCCTCAAGCTGCAGCGCTAGCAATTCAAAGACCTTAGCCTGCAAGTAAACACGTCGAGTAGCCCCCTCGAAGGGACAATGTATTATCTGCTGCGCCACCGCTCGCATTGTCGGGGTCACCTTAGGAAACCAAGCTTTCTTCCAGTCCCCGTAACAAAGTAGAGCTTGGCGCAGTTCGGGCGATTGATCTGCCAGCATCTGTTCTAGCACTGCCGGAGTGAAGTGAATGTTGACACCCTGCAAGTGCTGCGACTGCTGATACCAGGCTACATAGCCTGGAGAAATGCCGCAGCCAGAAAAGTAGCTACGCTTTGGTTCTAGGCTAGGGTAGCTGCCATCATAGTTAACGCTCCCCGACAGCAAAACGGTAATTTGGACAAGGTGGTCGTGAACTGGTACTTTTAATGCCCAGGACTGGCTAAATTCCTTGTCAATCACATCCAGCCAAACACCGGGCAGTAGCTCCAGGCTATGAGTGTAGCCACACCCTAAAACAGCAGGCAGCCAGTGAACTGTGCCGCTATTTGGCAGCTTTGAGTCAGGCTTTTTTGAATTATTGAACTGCAGGCCCAGACCCTTGTAGTCCGCTTCAGAAAGTACAAATGTCATATCAGCTGGTCAGGCACCAAGCAAAGCAACCCGTGTTTTTGAAGAACGTGTCTTCCAAATCCGACTGGGACAAGTCAAACTTCCTAGCAACAATCGGTAGGAGACACTCGTTTAGCGACATTTTTGCCATCAAAATTTAGCACTAAATGACTTTCACTATCAATTATGGAGGACGACGGATTTTAATGAACCAGTGCGTGTCCTCGTACAGGACGGGATGTCTAACCAAAACAGCTATAGTCACAACTGCCGTTACAACTGACTAACCTTTCCAAGGCAGTTAATGAGGGTTGGTCAGATGGGTAACCAGTAGCTAACGCTCAGCCCTATGTCGTGCCTAGATCCCCTTAGCTATAGCAATTTCAATTGTCTTGCCAAGACTTGATACTACTTTGGGGCGTTATCGGAAACCCTGTTTGCAGGCAGTGGTGAAATGGGAGCCTTGATGAGATCGCACGAACCTCGTACACCAGAGAGAGTAACTACCAGCAGGCAATTGCGGTATGGTTCCAGCAACATATTGCCAAACCGATTGATCCAGAAGCATTAATCAAGATGATTGCCGAGTTAGTGAAACAAGATCAGTCTTCCTGAATTGGGCACAGTTTTTGGAGGATGGACTTTAACTGTTCCCCATCTTCCAGATAGGTTACATACTCGTGACCACCCACCTGGATATCTTGCCCTTCGAGGTCTGCTCCATACCGTTCGGCCATAACGAGAATCGGTGTTTGGCTGTCCCGTTCTGTGCTTTGGCGAATCTGCTGCCCGATCGCCAGTATTTCATCAATCGATTGGTTGTTCTGGTTGAGCAAAATCAAGTCAAAGCGGGTCTGTCCTCCCCGTAGGTACTGGATGGCATCTCCTGCATCGATCGCCATCACTACGTCGTACCCCCAATGTTGTAGGTTCTGCTTCAATGCAGGTCGAACATCGTCATCTGGTTCGAGGACGAAGATAAAAGGTGCTTTCATGGGTAGCTGAGCCAATATTTTAGGGAGGGGCGACAGAATTGGCAGGAATGAATCCGCCACTATTGTTCTCCCAGCAGGCGATTGTATTGCCCTTGGACAGTTTTGAAACATTCGCAGGCAGACGCTTCTAGCCCAGCCTGGTTCAAAATTTGGACGTGCCCCCGATGGTATTGGATCAGTTTTCGCTCTTGCAGTCTTTGGGCCGTTTGGGTGACTCCTGCCCGTCGCACACCCAGCATTGTGGCGATAAATTCTTGCGTTAGGGGTAGTTCATCAGAACCAATTCGGGATTGCACTTCCAGTAGCCAGCGGGGTAGACGTTGTTCGAGCGTGTGCAGGGAGTTACAAGCTGCCGTTTGGGAAACTTGTGCCACAAATGCCTGAGCATATCGAAGCAGCACATCGCGCAGCTCGCCATTGCGATCGAATTCCTGCCGCAAGACCGGAACTGCGATCTTTACCGCCTCACCGGGAACTTGAGCCGCACATTCGGTTTGAATAATTTCCTGGTTGCTGAGAAAGGCATGAATGCCCAACATCCCGCGCCTACCAACCATCCCGACCTCGGCGACCGAACCGTCCTCCATTGTGATAGTGACGGAAAGGAGACAGTTAATCGGGAAATAAAGCTGGGTCAACGTCTCGCCAGGTCGATATATAACGTCACCTTGCGCTAGGGTGACTGAGTTGCAATGAGGTAGCAGCCGATCGCGTACATCGGCAGAGAGGGAAGTGAGTATTTGATTGTGGGCGTTCATACGGCCTCAAAGGCATTGCGGGAGAGGCTCTTTGTAGAACGCATCTCAGGATAAAAGGTCAATCTGTTTTAATAGCAGGCACTTGCTGCGATTGCTTGAGTCTGGTGAGGGAAGCCACTGCTGCAAGCAACTCATCCATATCAAACGGCTTCAACAGGTGTCTGCAAAATCCAGCCGTAAGACTGTGGATGCGATCGCATTCTCCAATAAACATCGCAGTCAGGGCGATCGCTGGAATCTGGACGTGAAGCGTCGTTTCTAAAGTTTTCGCTATCGACCACCAGCACCTGTAACTCGTTTTGCAGCGAAGTTGAGTAACACATAGCTGGAGGGAAATGTTCACTCCAAGGAGTGAAACGCGACACCGCAAAAGCGACCGATGCGTTTTCTCGGTGTACTAAGTAGGGCAATAAGTTTTTATGAATGAACTATCTCTAGTCTAACGATTATCGAGATGGGTCTGTGTACGATTTCGTGTTTTGGGAGAAAGTCCACTACTGTAAAGCGGGGAGATATCAATTCGGCTGAGCGGGACAAAGCTTATACAGCAGGCTTTTCAATTGCAGCTCATCTTCTAGATAAGTGACCCTGGCTATGTACGAAAGTGGGCAGAGAATTAATTGGGCAGGCGTTAAGTTGTAGGAGCTAGGGGACTTGAGATGGATCCTAAATCGAGGTTGCTGCTACTGATGCTTAATTTTCCTCGCTCCAATCCCGTCACCCCATTTCTAGAAGAATTAGTTTTCACTTGCATAATCTAATTCAAGATCCTCCCCTGCCTCAGATTGACCTGCTCGTTTGCCGCAATCTGCTGATGTACCTCACAGAAGAAACTCAACTCCAGACATTTGCTGGTTTTTATTCCAGTTTGCAGAACAATGGGTTTTTGTTGCTGGGCAAAGTAGAAACCCTAGTCACTCGTCCTTATCGACCGCTGTTCACATCAATGCATCGACAGAGCAGCACCTTTACAAAGGTGCCAGGTGCCGAGCAAAGTAGTTCTTTAATCCCATTACCATTGGCTTCGGTGAGAACTTCTGATTCCAGCAAAAGGCTGATGCAGCGTTTGAAGCAAGCGTAGACTGCTGGAAGAGATTTCTAGCAAGCAGGGCACAAAAGTATCTAATTTTGCCTTTACGCATGTTTTTCTGTATAGATTTAGACTGGAGATAGATTCACACCAATTTGCCCAATGTTGATATTGGCTGTAATGCCTTTATGATCCATTGACTGAAATAGAGAGAAAAATCTCTGCTGAATTTTCTCTGTTTTTCTGTTAGAAGTGAAAACTCTTGAAACAGATGCTGGGTGAAGTTTGTAGCAGATATGCACAATTACTAGGCATCCTGTATGAGTCACGAGCGGATTCCAAACCATTTTCAAGCCATTCAAAGATTGCTGGCGACCCTGCAACTGGAAGATTCAGCCGCCTGGAAGGAAATGGATGCCACCCTTGAAGACTTGCAGATGACCTTTGAGCAGATGCAAACGAGCTTAGAGGCAGCCGAGGTCGTTGAAGCGGAACTTTCCCAGCAGAAGCAGCATTATCAGAATTTGTTTCAGTTCTCTCCGATCGCCTACTTACTCACCGATGCTGATGGCTTAATTTTGGAGGCGAATCAGGCGATTGCTCACTTGCTGAATGTGCCCCATATTTACCTTGTCGGGAAACCCCTGGCGGTGTTTATGGCAGAAGGCGATCGCCGTACCTTTCGGACTCGTCTCAATCGGCTTTCCCAAAGCATTGGTATCCAAACTTGGCAGATGAGCTTGTGTCCTCGTGATGGGAAACCAGTTGGGGTTGAGTTGCATGTAGGAATTGTTCGTAATCCTGATGGACTGATTGAAAACCTACGAATTGCAGTGTATGACTTGAGCCAATTCCGGCGAGAGGGTGCTCACTTAACTGCCCAACAAACGTTAGGAGAGATTCGAGCAGAAGAGGCAATACCGATGCTGCAATTACCTCAATCTCTCGACGGTTTACGAGTGCTGGTGGTAGATGATGAAGCTCACATTCGTGAATTTATCAGCGCCCTATTGGAAGCGCAGGGGATTGGCGTGAGAGCGGTTGCCAGTGCAGCAGCAGCGTTAGACGAGCTAGACCGATTTCGTCCAGATATATTGCTCAGCGACATTCGGATGCCAGGAGGCGATGGCTATCACCTGATTCGGCAGATTCGAGCCTTGGAAGCCCAGCAAGGAGGGCATCTTCCTGCTGCTGCAATGACCTCTTATCACGACGCAGATCGAGAAAAGTCTTTGGAAGCTGGATTTGAGCAGCACTTGTACAAGTTGGTTCAGCCCGGTGAGTGGCTGGAGATGGTCGCTCAATTAGCGGGCGGTACTTCTCGTTAAGAGTAGAATCAACTACGGAGGCAGTTCTATGCAACGCCCCAATCCTGAAACCGTCACCCTCAACGACATTTTGATTACGGAGGAGCTATCGCGACGTGCTCCTCGCCCACCCAACTGGCAGGCGGAAGCCGAGGCAATGCGATCGCTAGGGCGGCAAATGGCGCAAGCGTCGGAAATCCTGATGCAAACTTTGGTAGACACGGCTCTGGAGCTATGCCAGGCAGGCACAACCGGAGTGAGCTTGCTGGAAACCACACCCGATGGAACAGAAATCTTTCGCGTTCAAGCCTTAGCGGGAACCTTAGCACACTATGTTGGCGGTAGCATCCCCCGCGATTTTAGTCCCTGCGGGGTTTGTCTAGAACAGGGTTCTCCCGTCCTCTTCTCCTATCCTGAACGCTATTTCACCTACTTTCAGGAAGCAAACACGCCACCTAGCGCAGAGCACAACTCCGTAGGAATTGTCGAAGGGCTAGTGTTGCCCTTGATTGCCGACAGTCACGTCCTCGGCACGATCTGGATCATGTCGCACGATGAGGGGCGGCAATTTGATTCAGAAGATGTGCGGGTGATGACGAGTCTGGCAGACTTCACCGCCACTGCCTTGCTGTTGCAGCGTCAAACCAGAGAGTTGCTGGCACGACAAGTTGCCGATTTGATTGAGCAGCGTCAAACCGAAGGTGACTTGCGGGAGTCGGAAGCCCGCTTGCAGTCGATCGCCAACCTCGTTCCCGACCTGCTGTGGGATAGCGAACCGGACGGCTCAACCAACTGGTATAACCAGCGCTGGCTGGAATACACAGGGCAAACCTTCGAGCAGGCGATTGGCTGGGGTTGGATGGATGCCATTCACCCGGACGATCGGGAAGGGTCAGCGCGGTGTTACCGGGAAGCTGTCGAACAGGGAACGCCGCTGCAACAGGAACAGCGCATTCGTCGGCATGATGGAGCCTATCGCTGGTTCGTCGTCAAGGCTTCACCGCTCAAGGATGAGAGGGGCAAGGTCATCAAGATGTACGGTGCGGCGACCGATATTCATGAGCAACGGGTCGCCCTGGAAGCACTACGTGAGTCGGAATCAAAATATCGATCGCTCTTCAACTCGATGGATGAAGCTTATGCCGTCGTCGAAGTCTTGGCAGACCACAACGGCGAGTGGAACGACTTTCTCTTTTTAGAAGTCAATCCCGCCTTTGAGCAGCAATCGGGAATGGTCAACTCGGTTGGACGCAAAGCCACCGAGATTTTGGGAACGCCGAATCCAGCCTGGGCAAAAATTTATGGTCAGGTGGCCCAAACGGGCGAACCCATACGCTTTGAGGCGAATGAAGCAACCCTCGATCGCATCTTTGACCTCTATGCTTTTCGCTTGGGTGAAGCGGGGAGCCATCGCGTAGCTGTTCTGTTTACCGATATTACCGAACGCAAACGCATGGCGGAGGCATTGGCAGAACTCGACCGCGCCAAAACGGTTTTCTTTACTCAAGTCAGCCACGAATTCCGCACACCGCTAACGCTATCTTTGGCTCCGCTGCAAGATGCCTTGAGCGATCAAGTTCATCCCCTCGACCCCGTTCAGCGAGAACGGTTAGAACTCATTCACCGCAACAGTTTGCGCCTGTTGAAACTGGTCAACACCCTACTCGACTTCTCCCGCATCGAAGCCCGACGCATGGAAGCGGTGTATGAACCGACAGATTTAGCCACATATACCGCAGAACTCGCCAGTGTCTTTCGGTCTGCGATCGAACGAGCAGGTTTACAGTTGATGGTTGATTGCCCACCGCTACCCGAACCTGTCTTCGTAGATCGTGAGATGTGGGAGAAGATTGTTTTGAATCTGCTCTCCAACGCCTTCAAGTTCACCTTTGAGGGCGAAATTACCGTTTCCATGAGAATAGAATCGAGAATAGAACGGCAAGCTTCGACTTCAAACATTGACAAGTTGACTTCAGATCCTCACACACTGACTTCGGAACTCGACATTTCGACCTCTCAACCCCAAGGGTCAAGCTCTGGACTTGAAATCCCGACCTCTAAGCTTGAGACTTCAACTTCGGAACTTGGAACTTTGACTTCCGAACTCGACACGCCGACCTCGGAACTCGACACTTTGACTTCCGAACTTGAAACGTCAAGCTCTGAACTAGAAACTCCTCCTTTGGAAAAGCAAACTACGACCTCAAACCTGCACGTCATTCTCGAAATCCACGACACTGGCACTGGAATTGCGCCCGAACATCTGCCTCATCTGTTTGAGCGGTTCTATCAAGTTCAGGGCACCCAGGCACGGACTCATGAAGGATCAGGAATTGGTCTTGCTCTGGCCAATGAACTGGTTCGATTACAGGGCGGCACGATTGAGGTTAGTAGCACCGTAGGAGAAGGTACCTGTTTTACGATCGCCCTTCCTTTCGGGACAGACCACTTACCGAGCAATCTCCTTCAAAATGAAGGCGCGCCGCGAAGCGGAACCGTACCAGATCGCTCCCCAATCCGCACCTTGTCCTCCACTGCAATGAGTACTGCCGCTTATGTGGAAGAAGCCAAGCGATGGTTACCAGAAGGAGGGAATAGGGAAGAGCTTACTCCTACTCCCTACTCCCTACCCTCTACTCCCCTTTCGGCGCGTGTCCTCATCGTTGACGACAATGCTGACATGCGGGAGTATTTGACCCGTATCTTGAATGAACACGTCCAAGTCGAAGCCGTCGCAGACGGGGCAATGGCTCTAGCAGCGGCTCAAGAACAAGTACCCGATCTCATCCTGAGTGATGTGATGATGCCAGGACTCGATGGGTTTGAGTTGCTTGAGGCATTGCGAGCAGACCCACGAACCAGAGAAGTTCCCATCATTCTGCTGTCGGCTCGTGCGGGAGAAGAAGCGATTGTAGAAGGATTAGAGGCTGGAGCCGATGACTACCTGATTAAACCCTTCTCAGCACAAGAACTTGTCTCTCGCATCATTGCCCATCTGCAAATGGCGCAGCTACGCGGAGAGGCATTGCAAGAAGCAAGAAGCACTCTTCGCAGCCGGGATGAATCTATCTCCATCGTTTCCCATGAACTGAACACCCCTCTGGTTTCGATTCTTGGCTGGACGCGCCTGTTGCGAAGTAGTCCACCCAACCCGGTGATGCTGAGCAAAGCGTTAGACACGATCGAGCGTAACGCCACGCTGCAAGCCAAACTGGTGCAAGATCTACTGGATGTCTCCCGCATCAGTGCAGGCAAACTCCGGCTCAATCCTCAACCTATTGAACTACAGCCTGTGATTGAAACTGCGATCGCAACAGTCACTCAAACCGCAGCCAATAAAGATATTCATTTAACTTTGCAGAAAAACGTTACGGAACCCGTTGTTGTGATGGGAGATGGCGATCGCCTCAGCCAAGTTCTCATCAATCTCCTCACCAACGCCATCAAATTCACACCTGAATCCGGCAGTGTTAAGGTCGAACTGTCAGTCATGAACAATGATTGTTCTGCTGATGCCTCCTATGCCGAAATTCGGGTGATTGATACAGGCATTGGGATTGCGGCTGATTTTCTTCCCCATGTGTTTGAGCGATTCCGTCAAGCTGAAGGAGCATATTCAGCAAAGGGATTGGGGCTGGGACTTGCGATCGCATATCACCTAGTCACCCTTCACAATGGCACTATCCAGGCCGAAAGTGCAGGAGAAAAACAGGGCACAACCTTGATTGTCCGCTTGCCGCTGTTATAGCCCTACTGAATGAAGTTAGGACGTTATTGTAGGGGTAGGAGCGACTTGGGAGTGAGATGGCAGCCCCCTACAGCGACGACCTTCGAAGCAAAGCGATTGCAGCTGTCGGGACTGTGGACGGTAGTTTGTGGAGAATGCGACTCGTCAACCAATTGAGGCTCTTCCCAACTTTTGGTGAAGCTAGGCTCTGTAAACCCTTTGGGCCATTAAATCTACGTTACTGACTTGAGCGATCGCACTTCTTGTCTAGCCGATAGTGGTTTGACAAACTTAAAAGAAGCCATTAAATCTGTGTCATTGCGGGCCTGCACATAGCTCAAGGGCATTCAAAAAAAGCGTAGCCATGCTTTGCACTCTGCGAGAAGCAAGCTACGCAATGACAATGCGCAGCTTTAGGCTTGTCAGTCCAGTAGGGTAGGGTGGCAAAATCAAACCTGAATTTGCATTAGATCATATTGTTTTCTTTATATCTTTTGATGGAGGCTAGCTTTTATACCACCTGGTATATCTAATTGAAGCTACTTAGGAGTTCTTGCTGTATGCCTGAGGTTGAACAAGCAGAGCTGGCAGAGCTTGTCCGGGAAACCCGGCAGCGGCTTGAACTTTCGCAGACTAAGTTTGCGGAAATGTTGGGGGTTTCTTTCCAGAGCGTGAACCGCTGGGAGAATGGCCGCACAAAGCCCCTACCCGTTGCACTAAAGCAGATTGAACACTTGCTGCATGAAATGGGCGAGCGTGGACACGATTTATTAATCAAATACTTTTCAGTGTGAAGGCGGAGACTAATGACCGATAGGCTCCAAAATCACTCTGGTCATTCAGGGAGCGGCCTCTCTCAAGACAGCCCTCAAAACAGCTCTAGGAACCGATCTAGGAACCGAACGAGGGCGATTACTGAGGCAGATGTCTTAATTACAGAAGCTTTGGATGAGCGGCCTACTAGGGAACCAGACTTGGCCGCAGAGAACCAAGCGCTGCACAGACTGGCTCAAAAGCTAATGGGCGAGCCGCAGTCCATGCTCAAAACCCTGGTGCGCATTACTAGAAATCTTTGCCAAGCTGGCACGGCTGGGGTCAGTTTTCTAGAGACGTCGGCAGACGGCACCTCTGTTTTTCGCTGGGTTGCGATCGCAGGAGCCTTAGAATCGCTGGAGCAAGCGACTATGCCAGGCGACTTCAGCCTGTGCAACACAGCCCTTCACTCCGGAAAACCGCAGCTCTATGCCCGACCTGAGCGCTATTTTACCTACCTGCGCCACCTACAGTTTCCAATTGTTGAAGCACTGCTGTTTCCGCTTCGTGTCAATGAGCAACAGGTAGGAGCCCTTGTGGTTCTTTCCCACCGTGAGGAGCGACAGTTTGACTGTGAAGACCAGCGGTTAATGACCAGTCTGGCTGAGTTTACGGCTGCCGCATTGCAGAGCATGTATCAGCGACGAGCGGCTGAAGCTTTATTGCAGAGAGAGCAGGAAGTTCGAGTCAGCCTGCGGGAGAACGAGAAACGCTGGTCTGCGATTTTCTCTCAAGCTGCCGCTGGGCTTTCGGAAATTAGTCTGGAAGG
>DATNQF010000108.1:0-25083 GCA_036702855.1 Trichocoleus sp.
TCGGTGTAGCTAAAATCGTCGGCATAGTCCACCGTGTACTGACCAAACTGCTTGCCTTTCATGGAGCCGAGGGCAGAGCGCAGGTTGTTCATCAAGGTATTAGCCCGATCTGAATCTACCGCTTCGTAGTCGTGGCGCGAATAGTAGTTGCGTCCGTAAGTACGCCAGTGATCTTTCACGATCTCTTCGACCGACTGCTTACGCACCGCTAGAATATTCAGCCAGAACAGCACAGCCCACAGCCCGTCTTTTTCACGGATGTGGTTGGAGCCTGTCCCAAAGCTTTCCTCCCCGCAAAGGGTCGCTTTACCCGCGTCTAGCAAGTTGCCGAAGAACTTCCATCCAGTGGGAGTTTCATAGCAATCAATGC
Source organism: Trichocoleus sp. (assembly GCA_036702855.1). Classification (GTDB taxonomy): domain Bacteria; phylum Cyanobacteriota; class Cyanobacteriia; order Phormidesmidales; family Phormidesmidaceae; genus JACVSF01. The sequence continues at coordinate 371 of DATNQF010000108.1, forward strand.
CTAGCTTTTCAGCCACCCGGTCTGGAGCCTGACTAGTAGGCATGGAGCGAGCAATTCCGGCCAATCCAGAACGATAACCGGGAACCAGATGGGCGTTTGCTGCGAGCACTGCAAGGCTATCGCTGGGAGTGACAAAGAAGTGACGACCCAAAATCATGTTGCGATCGCCATCGCCATCGGAAGCCGCTCCAAAGTCGGGGGCATTGTCGCCAAACAAAATCTCTACGAGGTCGTGAGCATAAACCAGGTTGGGATCGGGGTGACCGCCGCCAAAATCCTCCAAGGGTTCACCGTGAATAACGGTGCCAGCAGGTGCATTTAGCCGCCGTTCAAACAGGGCTTTGGCATAGGGTCCGGTTACGGCATGGAGTGAGTCCATGCACATCCGGAAGTTGGCAGAACCGAGCAATTGCTGGATCTGGTTGAAGTCAAAGAGGGTTTCCATCAACGCTCCATAGTCGTTGACAGAATCGATCACCTCAACTCGCATGTTGCCAAGCTGTGTCATACCCACCCGATCTAAATTGATATCGGAGGTATCGAGGATCTTGTAAGAAGTAATTTTTTTAGTGTTTTCAAAAATGGCGTCGGTGACTTTCTCCGGCGCAGGTCCTCCATTGCCAATGTTGTACTTCACCCCAAAGTCTTCATTGGGGCCGCCAGGGTTGTGACTGGCTGACAGAATGATGCCGCCGAAGGCATTATTTTTACGGATGACGCACGAAGCTGCTGGCGTCGAAAGAATGCCACCTTGGCCCACTAGCACTCGGCCAAAGCCATTAGCCGCCGCCATCTTAAGAATGATCTGAATAGCTTCCCGGTTGTAGTAGCGACCATCGCCACCCACCACAAGCGTCTGGTTTTGATAGCCTTCTAGGCTGTCAAAAATAGATTGAATAAAGTTTTCGAGATAGTTCGGTTGCTGAAACGTCGGTACTTTCTTGCGCAAACCTGACGTTCCTGGCTTCTGGTCTAGATAAGGTTGTGTACTGACAACTTGAACCGTCATGAGTATGATCTCGCTCTAAGAAAGCCAGTTGCGGCTTCAGACGTCTTGAGTGCCCAGTATGGGCAACTAACCGTAAGGTACGGTTAAGACTAGAAAGCCGCAACTACGCTTTACTTTACTTGAGGGAGATGGGCAAAATAGGCAAATTTGCCCAAACTCTATCAAAGGTTGGACTGAATCAAGCTGGGATTAACGACGACCCATCCACTTAGCTGCGATCGCACCCAACGCTGCACCCACCAACGGATTGCTCAGGAACTTGAGAATGGCAGGCTGATCGGCTAGCACTTCTTGGAAGATGTCGGGATGGTTGTGGTAGGTAAAGGTTGCTAGCTTAGCTACGTCATCTTCGGTCATGCGGTTGGGGTGGCGGTGAGCAAGACCCAAGTTGTTTTGCAGATCGTGATCGCTCAGTCCCCGTTTGCCCAGTTGTTGAACAAACTCTCGTGCCACATCATCCCGCTCGTTGGGCTTGATGTGAGCAATCGCTTGCCGCAGATCAGGCTCCATCTCAGTGGGAGGAATGCGGCTGTGGTTAAAGGCTCGGCCAAACACTTCACGCCGTTCGTCGCGAGAAGAGCGATTGGCAAAGTCATCAAAGTTAGCGTATTCATTGCTGGGATTGGTAGCAGTGCTGTCCAATGATTCGACATTGCCGCCTGCTAGATCGCGCATAATTTGGCGCTTATACTCGTCGCTACTTGGCATCGGAAAACTCCTAATTTACATCTGCTTAAAAGGCATTTCCGAAGCTATCAAAAAACAATCTAATAAGCTTCTGAATGCCCCGCTGGGCGTCAAGCCAAAACGGTTCTTTCGTGAAAAAACTTAGTCAATATCTACCTATTTACAGGCTTTTTATTCGTAAACAACTTGTCGATTTGAATGGTCGTATTTGGCTGTTAGAATCAGCTTTTTATCAGGGGCGTAAACCAGTACTGCTAGATCTCGATTGGGGAAATTGCGCTGAAACCCTTGAAGGAGAGATTTTGCTAGCGGACGCACTTCCTTTGGCTGGACATCTGAGGAAATTACGACACCCAACTTATCGTTGTCGCGAACGTAAGCATCTTTAACCAAGCCATTGGCAGTCTGTACCACCCAGTTGCCAAAGCTTTGACCAGAGGCAGTATCTCCTCGCTCAAGCTGACTGTAAGAACCTGTGGTAGGCACAGCGCTACGCTCGGCGGTCGGTGCTGCACTACAAGCCGTCGTCACTAACGTCAGAATTAAAAATAGGCCAACCAAAGCCGACCGCAAATGCCGGAAAGTCTTCACTGAAACCTCCTGATTCTTCAAAAAACCATTCAAACCATGGTCCGATTAAGTTAAAGTTAGCGGATTAACTCAGCTCTTCTCCTCTGCCTAAATGCACGACCACAAGATAGATTTATTAAAGGAGGTGGAGGGTGGCAGATATCACCTTCAATTTAGGCTTTCAATTCAAGCCCATCACCAACTTTTCTTCTCCCTGCTTCTAAACCTTTTGTACATACTCCAAATCAAAAATTCCCCAGTCCCGCATGCCATGTGGGCATAGGGTTAGAGCCGCAGGGAGAATGTCTTCTCGATTACCGCGCATAGTCACTAGGTAAGCTCCATTTTTGAGATGGCGACTGTACAGGCGCGCAGGCTCTTCAGCAATACTTAAGTGTTGCAGGGCTTCGGCGTCGTAGTGAATGTTGTGGTCTGGGGTGACTGTGGCCAGTCGGTCAAGATCTGGCCCCACCATAAACGCCATACCCATTTCAGGCAGGCAAACTCGATTGACACTTGAGGGCAACAGGGATTCGCTCTCTGGACTGTCCGCCTGTCCAAAACCTTGCATTAGGGGACTTGACAGCGTGTGCCGGTCGTCCTCTTTCACCAAAATAGAAAGCTTCTCCATAGGAAAGCCTGTTTGTTTTAAAGCATCTAGGGCGGCCTCTAGACTCAAGCGATCGAGAAAAATGCCTAAAAACCGTCGCTCCTCGACAGAGATCATAGGCGGCGCGACTTGAACCCCGCTTCTGTCCAGCGGGGGCACGGTTTGATTTAAATCCATAATCTTCCCTACGCTGCTCCCGGCACCCCAATCCGTCTAGGAGCGCTAGGATTTTTTGAATATCGTTGTTTTAACGAACTCGCTTCACACTCATGCTCACTCTAGGGGGATACCTACTACCGATAGAAAGGCTGATCCTCCACCAAAAGAATGAAAGCAGACAGATCCTTCAGAGAGATAGCTAGGGAAGAGGGCTGCACTATTTTATGCGCATGCCTTTATGCACATACTTTTTTCACGTTGGGAAGCTGACTAGCCCTTTCCCACCAAGCTTGAATTTTAGGGGCTTGGGCAGTAATGGAGTTAAATTCTGGTGTTTGGGAGAGATAGATAAAGATCGGAATGAGAAAGAAATCAGCGAGAGTCATGTCGCTGCCAAGAAGATACGGAGCGCCGACTGCGATCGCTTCGATAGCCTCTACTGCTGTTTTTGCAGGCGCAACGGCATTTTTCACTTTTTCCTCGTCCGTCGTGCCACCTTGACTCGGCACAATGAGCCGCTGAATCACAATGGTTGTGATGGCCTGAGAATACAAGTAGCTATCAATAATGGCAATAATCTGAAGCATCCGAGCCCGTTGCAGAGGATCGGACGGGCTAAACCGATTGGCTGCTACGGTAGTGTTGAGGTAGTCCGTAATAGCGACTGTTTCATACAGCACTTCCCCATCTACTTCGAGGGTAGGCACCTTACCAAATGGATTTTTGGCTAAATACTCTGCTGTCCCATTGTCACCATTGAAGATACCAACGTCTTTGAGGTTATAGTCTGCACCCGCTTCCTCAAGCAGCAACCGAACGGTACGGACATAAGTACTTATGGGAGTACCGTAAACAGTGATATTTGCCATTCTTGGTAGATTCTCAGTGAAAAGCAACAGTCATTAGCGTAGTTCCTCAACAGGATTACTTGCCTCATCTAGTAGAAGTAGGTTGGTTGAGCAAAACCCAAAAAAACTTAGAGCGACTGGTTGGGTTTCACCAAGGTTCAACTCAACCTTGAAAAGGATTAGGAAAGCGATCGCAACACCTCAAATACCTTAGTTAAGATGCTTTGAAGTCTGCTATTTTTTGCATATTTCTGCTTGGTTAGTTGCAGGGCAGCTTTGCTATTAACCTCTGTCAAGGTTGGATAAATATGAATCATCCTCAGCGTACTAACCTTGAGCTTTTGGCTCATCGCCAGAACTACTTCGTGGATCACTTCTCCAGCCGCTGGGCCAACAATATGGGCACCTAAAATTTCCCCGTTGGAGCGAGTGATAACCTTGGCAAAACCGTAGCCTGCGGCCTCAGCGAGGGCACGGTCTACCTCGGCAAACTCCTGCTTAAGCACACAGATGTCATCGCCGTATTGCTCTCGTGCTTCTGCTTCGGTCAAGCCCACCCGCGCCAGTTCTGGGTCGGTGAAGGTGGCCCAGGGAATGACCCGATAGTTCATCTTCTTGAAGGGAAACAGCAGGGCATTTTGTAGGGCGACCGCTGCTTCTGATCCAGCAACATGGGTGAACTGATAGCCGCCAATCACGTCGCCAGCGGCATAAATGCGGGGATTGGTGGTTTGTAGCTTGGCGTTAACCGTAATACCTTTTTTGCCTATCTCAACTCCAGCCGCTTCCAGATTGAGAAATTCCACATTGGGCACTTGTCCAGTAGAGAGGAGAATTTCGTCTACCACCACTTCCTGATCGCCTGCCCAAACGTGCTTTTTGCCGTCGATAACGTCCACTCGCTCGGCCCGTGTGTGCGTCAAGATGCGAACCCCTTCCGCCTCCATCTGCTGTTGCACAACTTTGGCTGCTTCTGGGTCTTCCTTGGGCAAAATCGTCTCTCGACTAGCAATAATAGTGACCTCTGTCCCTAACCGTGAAAAGGATTGGCCTAGCTCTGATCCAATAGGGCCACCGCCAATCACCGCCATTGATTTAGGCTGTTCTTGAAGCTGAAACACGTTTTGATTTGTCAGGTAACCCGCTTCTTGCAGCCCCGGAATTGGCAGTGTGGCAGGACGTGATCCGGTGGCAATGATAAAGGCTCTGGCTTTGAGGTCACGACCATTGACTGTAAAGGTGCAACGGTCGGTGAACTGACCTTCGCCAAAGATTACCTCTACGCCTAAGCCCTCAAACCGCTGAGGTGAGTCGTATTCCTGAATTGTGTCAATGACGCGATGAACGTGGCCTAAGGCTTCATGCAGATTAATCTCAGGTGGATTGGTATGAACACCAAAGCGGTAGCCTTGCCTAACGGTATGGGCAACTCGCGCGGCATGGATGAGGGATTTGCTCGGGACACAGCCGGAATGCAGACAGTCGCCTCCCAGTTTGCCTTCTTTTTCGACTAGGGCGACTTTGGCTTTGAGTTGCGCTCCAGCACTAGCAGCCGTTAATCCTGCTGATCCGCCGCCGATTACCACCAAGTCATATTCAACTGCCACCTGAATGCTCCCAAATTCCTCCTTTTATGATGTCGTGGGATTGAAAAAACGGCTTCAGTTCAAATCCCAACAACCCATTTTGGAAATTCAACTGCTATTGAGCGGGATCTCTAGTTCAAGTCCAAAGAAGGGCTTGCAGGTGGGCAGGTGCGATCGCAACAGGCTGTATTTTGACCGAGCAATTCCAGCCCGGTGTAGAAGAGTGGGGACAGGATGTTCACGGTAGCTAGCAAGCTGCGGGATGCTGTTTGCCCTGTCCAAAGTTGTGTTCCAGATGCTAAGCGGCCACCACCTCATACCCGCTGGCTCCGGCTTCGTCAATGATTTTAGGAACGGCGAATCCACTCCTCGTTGCTGAGAAAGATTGCTCAGATTAAAAGTCAGTCTGGATATGGGCTTTGTGCCGCTGACGGTTTGTGCGCTGATCGCAAAAGAAAAAGCTTCTTCACCACTGAATAAAATGTGGTCGCCGCAGCAAATTTAAGTATAGACTAAAAAATATTGTTAATGTCAAAACAATAGAAATTTATCTATGTTTGGCATCAAGCAAGTTTGAGCGACCCAGTCTCTCTCCTTTAAGCACTCTCCATTCACAGGTGAATTTCTAACAGGTGTTTCCGTAGCATCGGCCACTTGCCCACCACGCCACACGTATTTGACCAGCATGGAGCAGAAACCATGAACAAGTTTGACCCAACTAAACTGCGAACCAGATTTGACAACACCAGCGAAGGGTGGCTAGTGCAGGTATATAACGGCGATCGCCGCCTGCTCTGCGTGCTTGAACCGTCTCACGCCTGGACTTTCTTCTTGGGCTGTGGGTTCGGTCTTCTACTGGCAGTGGGGTGGTTTAACCTCGCCAGTGCTAGTCCGTCCACGACGTATGAACCGGCCACAACTCCTCCCGAAATACGGGTTGATTAGCTCAGCCGTTCCTAGAAGAGTTGGGCAATATCCGTGATGGTAAAAAGCCCTTCTCAATAACAAGGCATAGAGAAAATTCTGCGATCGCAATTTACGTTAACCAGGCGTATACAGGCCGTCTGGAAACATAAAGAAAAACTTATGACTTGAATTGGACATTACTTAGCAGATCCATGTGAGTCAGTGAAAATTTATGCGGTTTTCGGGATAGACTTAATGCCATAGAAATTCAACCTTTCATAGACAAAGATCTATAAAGGTGTCGCAGGACAGCTATCACCTTTCAGCCCCGTTTGGAGAGCGGCTACCTCTGGACACCCTGTCAACGTGCTCTCACGTAACACCTGTGCCGTGAAAGTGATTTGAAGCTGCGCTTGCTTGCTGACCTGACCCCTAGTATCTGCTCAAGGAGGTATTCGTGGACTTTTTTTCATTGTTTTTAGTAGACTTCGTTAAGCAGTTGCAGTCCCCAACACTCAGCTTTCTGATTGGGGGTATGGTCATTGCGGCTCTTGGTAGCGAATTGGTCATTCCAGAGTCGATTTCTAAGATCATCATCTTCATGCTGCTCACCAAAATCGGTCTGACCGGTGGTATTGCAATCCGCAATTCCAACCTAACGGAGATGGTTTTACCTGCCTTGTTCTCTGTATTAATCGGGATTCTTGTTGTATTCATCGCGCGCTATACGTTGGCCAAACTGCCGAAGGTCAAAACCGTGGATGCGATTGCGACCGGGGGGTTGTTTGGTGCTGTGAGTGGCTCTACCATGGCCGCCGCCCTGACACTCCTGGAAGAACAAAACATTCAATACGAGGCATGGGCTGGGGCACTCTATCCCTTCATGGATATCCCAGCACTCGTAACTGCGATTGTGGTAGCCAACATTTATCTCAACAAGAAGAAACGTAAGACAGCAGGCGAGTATCTCAGCAAGCAGGAGTATCTCAGCAAGCAGGAGTATCTCAGCAAGCAGCCTGTTGCGGCAGGTGACTATCCCAATCAGCAGGATTATCCCAGCACCCGGCAAGAGTATCTCAGCCAGCAGCGGGTTGCGGATAATCGGGTCAAGATATGGCCGATCGTTCAGGAAAGCCTCCAGGGTCCTGCCCTATCGGCAATGTTGCTCGGCCTTGCGCTTGGACTGTTCGCTCGACCAGAAAGTGTTTATGAAAGCTTCTACGATCCCGCTTTTCGCGGCTTGCTTTCGATCTTGATGCTGGTCATGGGTATGGAAGCCTGGTCAAGGATTGGCGAATTGCGCAAGGTGGCCCAGTGGTACGTTGTGTATAGCGTGGTGGCACCGTTTTTGCATGGGCTTATCGCCTTCGGTCTCGGCCTGATTGCCCACTACACTATGGGATTCAGCATGGGCGGTGTTGTAGTACTGGCCGTCATCGCCTCCTCCAGTTCAGACATTTCAGGCCCGCCCACGTTGCGAGCCGGTATTCCGTCGGCTAATCCCTCTGCCTACATTGGGGCCTCCACAGCCATTGGTACGCCTGTTGCGATCGGCTTGTGTATACCGCTCTTCCTCGGGCTTGCCCAGGCGATCGGCGGCAACTAGTCTTAGAGGGGGCGAGGTCTGTCAGCGCTCCCTTGACCCAGCAAACCAAGTAGATCAACATACAAGTCAGTTATGGTAAGGAGGTAACCAACATGGCTAAGCCAGCCAAAAAGCTTGTCATTGTCACGGAAAAGATTCTGCTGAAAAAGATCGCCAATATCATTGATGAATCCGGGGCAACTGGTTATACGGTTCTAGAAACTGGCGGTAAAGGCAGTCGCAACGTGCGATCGTCGGGAGAACCCAACGTTTCTGACACCCGGGCGAATATAAAGTTTGAGGTGCTCACCCCCAATCGGGATATGGCCGAGAATATTGCGGACCATATCGCAATAAAGTTTTTCAACGATTATGCAGGCATTGCCTATATCTGTGACGCAGAGGTACTGTACGGGCATAGTTTCTGTGGTCCAGACGGTTGTTGAGTCGAGATGATGCAGACTTAAAAAGCCGGGGCATGCCCCGGCTTTTTAAGTCTGATCGGTTAGGTTTTGACAGCAATTCTCATTTTGGCGAAAAGCTGTTCAAGCACTGGGAATCCAGGTAGATAATGACATTGTCTCTACATCGCTAGAGAATCGGCAGACATTAGGGGGGGTAACAGGACAAGTGCGATCGCGCAGTGGATTGCCCCTTAGATCAAGCCATCTCAGCTTGTCTAAAGTCTCCAACATTTGCACATTAGTGATTTGGTTGTTGTAGAGATCGAGCCAGTTTAGATGCGTCAAAGTCTGCAAAGGGCTAGCATCGCTAATCTGGTTATTAAATAAAAGCAGTTCTTGCAGAGTCGGATGAGACCTGAGGGCCACTACATCCTGAATCCGGTTATTACCCAGAGAGAGCATTTGCAGATTCGGTAGCGTTGCAATTGGCGTGATGTCGGTGATCTGGTTTTGAAACAGCGCTAGCCACACCAGGTTTTTCAACTCGGAGAGGGGAGCTAAATTCTGAATTTGGTTCGCTCCTAGAGAAAGCCACTTTAGTTCGGTCAGCGCTTCTAAGGGGCTAATATCCCTAACCTCGTTGCTCATTAGAGAAAGTGTTTGCAGCGTCTTGAGTTGGCCGAGAGGTCGAATGTCGCTGATCTGGTTGTTGTAGAGCGAGAGGGACTGGAGCTGACTTAGCTGAGCTAGGGGTTGCAGATCGCTGATTTGGTTGTCGTAGAGCGAGAGAGTCTTTAGCGATCGCAACTGAGACAGTGGCTGCAAGTCGCTAATTTGATTGCTATCGAGAAACAGGCTTTCTAACTGAGTCAATTCCTTGAGGGGGCTGAGGTCAGTAATCTCATTCACGCTCAGGGAAAGCCAAGTCAGTTGCGGCAAGGTTGCTAGAGGCCGCAGATCGGAAAGACCTGTTCGCTCCAAATTAAGCTGCGTTTGCTCTAGCAAAGCTGCTTCTGCCTGTTTGCAACTCTCGGCACCCGTCGCCTCGTACAGCACGCTCACCGTATGCTTTGCTGCTTCAGAAAGCGTTTCCTGCCTCTCACACCAGTCCTGAAACCGTGTCAGTGTAGTATCCCCCTGCTGCTGTGGCGGTATCCCTGTCATAAGCAGGCCCGCAGTGAGGCTGGCAATACTGCCCGTGCTTAGCCCTGCCCCGAGCCAACGTGTCATTGTCATGCCGCAACCCTCTGTCCATCGCCCTGTTGCCTGCTTTTATCTTGGCGAGGGGTGTTTAGAGCTGCCGTAAAACCTTTCTAAAGATTAGGGCTAGCTATTCAATAACCTCTATACATAAACCGGGCTTATTCATAGCTTTTAATAAATCGTTCAGAATTACCGTATTGACTACTATCTTTTTTTGAAAATTGCATATAGACTTAAATTCATCAAAAGCAAATGTGCAATTGACTCAAGTCAATACAATATTTAGCATTGATAGCGCTCTCCCATAAGCCTTTCTGCCTTGGTTGATAAGGCTAGAGACCAATTTTTGCCCCGCTAGTTTAGCGAGCCACGGCTTTTCCCGTTTCAAATTTGCTGTTAGCAGGTCCTTTCTGCCCGGACACTGTAGGAGGTTTTATGTCCTTTTCGTCTCATCAGTCTCGTCGCAAGTTTTTGTTTACTGCTGGTACGGCCGCCGCTGGTTCTATCCTGCTCAAGGGCTGCTTGGGCAATCCACCTTCAGCTCAGATTAGTGCTCCAGCGGCAAACGCGGTGGCTCCTGCCGTTGCAGCAGGTGAAGCGCCCGAAGTTACCAACGTAAAGCTGGGCTACATTCCCATTCTGGAAGCCGCGCCTCTGATCGTTGCTCAGGAAAAGGGTTTCTTTGCCAAGTACGGCATGACGGGGGTAGAGGTTGCTAAACAGGCTAGCTGGGCAGCTGCACGGGACAACGTCACTATTGGCTCTAGCGGTGGTGGAATTGACGGCGGCCAGTGGCAGATGCCCATGCCTCACTTGATCAACGAAGGCATTATCACCAACGGCAAAAAGATTCCGATGTATGTGTTGGCTCAACTCAACACACAGGGAAATGCGATCGCAATTTCCGGTAGCAATGCTGGCAAAGGCATTGGTCTAGATCTTTCCAAAGCCACAGACTACATCAAGAGCTTCCCCTCAACACAGGGCCGCAAGTTCAAAGCAGCTTACACCTTCCCCAACGCTAACCAGGACTTTTGGATTCGCTATTGGTTCGCTGCGGGCGGTATTGACCCCGACAAAGACATCGATCTGCTCGCAGTTCCATCCGCTGAAACATTGCAGGGTATGCGCAATGGCACAATGGACGCCTTTAGTACTGGCGACCCTTGGCCCTACCGCATCGTTACCGAAAAGATCGGCTTTATGTCGGTCCTGACTCACGATCTATGGGCTTTCCACCCAGAAGAGTATCTAGCTATGCGGGCTGACTGGGTGGATGCGAACCCCAAAGCCACGAAAGCCATCTTGAAAGCGGTGATGGAAGCTCAGCAGTGGTGCGATAACCCCGCTAACCGAGGCGAATTGGCTCAGCTCTGTGCCAACCGTAACTACTTCAACATTCCGGCAGAAGTGCTCAAAGATCCCCTGGCCGGGAAATACGTTATGGGTGATGGTAAGCCTGACGTTGATGACGTCAACGCTGGCCCGCTTTATTGGAAAGATCCCAAAGGTAGCGTGTCTTATCCCTACAAGAGCCACGACCTCTGGTTCTTGGTTGAGTCAATGCGCTGGGGCTTCCACAAAGATGGGCTCCAAGATGTCAGTGCCGCCAAAACTCTCGTTGATAAAGTCAACCGAGCCGACCTCTGGCTAGAAGCTGCGAAAGAAGCCGGATTTACCGACAGTCTACCTAGCGGCGATTCTCGCGGTGTAGAAACTTTCTTTGACGGAGTCACCTTTGATCCGGCAAATCCTGAGGCCTACCTCAACAGCCTCAAGATCAAACGAGTTTAGGGAGCGCTTGTAGAAACGCCCAAAATGCTCAGTGACGTTTCTACAACGCCCCTCAGTCTTGGGTTCAGGAGGGTGGTTAGCAGCACCAGAAAAATGTTAGGGAAATTTCCTAGGTCTCCCAAAATCCTTTCCGGTCTTGCTGCCTGAACCCACCTGCCGACTCCTCCCTTTCTGCTCGGGGAGGGGGGAGCCCGGTAGGTTTCCTCATCTCAGAATAAACCCCACCCCTGCTTCAACTCAAAGTCTCTTAAGCCACTGAATAGATTTAGGACAAGTCATGGTTAGTAACACATCCACCCGTGTTTCCGGCAGCAACAACACCTTCGTCGCTTCTCTCCAAGATTTTTGGAAGAAGAAAGGCGGCGATATCCTTCCCCCAGTCATTGGCGTGCTGGTTTTTCTGACCATTTGGCAGATCTTTTCCTCTTCCGGTTTGACCCGTTTGCCCGGCCCTTTGAGCCTCTGGACTGACACTCGCACCCGTGAACTACTGCTCTATCCTTTCTTTGACCTGGGCGGTTTGAATAAGGGACTATTTTGGCAAACCTTGGCAAGTCTAGGTCGAGTGGCTCAAGGGTATTCTTTGGCGGCTTTGGTGGGAATTAGCGTGGGTGTCTTAGTTGGTACTAATCAACTCATCAACAAGGCAACCTATCCTATCTTCCAGTTCTTACGAATGGTTGCTCCACTGGCGTGGGTTCCGATTGCACTGGTAGCGCTGCAACAAAACCAACCCGCTGCTATCTTCGTTATCTTCATCACTGCAGTTTGGCCCATTTTAATCAACACGATTGAGGGCGTTAAGCAAATTCCTGAAGATTATAACAACGTTGCTAAGGTACTGAAGCTTTCCCGCCGCGAGTACTATACCAATATTCTCTTCCCTGCCGCTTTGCCCTACATCTTCACCGGATTGCGGATTGCGATTGGTCTGGCTTGGTTGGCAATTATTGCAGCTGAAATCGTGATGTCTGGTATTGTCGGCATCGGCTTCTTCATCTGGGATGCCTACCAGCAAAACTACATCAGCGAGATCATTCTGGCTGTGTTCTACATCGGGGCGGTAGGTCTGCTTCTGGATCGAGTGGTGGCTTTTATTCAAAACCTCATCGTGCCCCAGCAGAAGTAATTGCTGCGATTAGACATTATTCAGAAACCCAGTTTTTCTTGCTCCGCTAGGGCAACTAAAACCTCTCTAGAAAAACCGGGTTTCTCAAGCCAATCCCAACACAACAATCCCTATACCGAAACAGAGGATGGGTCATGAGCTTATTGGTTGCAGTTGATCAGGTTGATAAGATTTTTTCCCTGGGTGGTGGCAGTGAATATATCGCCCTCAAGGGAGTTAACCTCCAAATTAAACAAGGTGAATTCGTTTCTTTTATCGGACACTCTGGCTGTGGTAAGTCCACCCTACTAAACATGATTGCGGGCCTGTCTTTGCCCAGCAATGGGGTGATTACGCTAGAGGGCGAAAAGATTGAAGAACCCGGCCCCGATCGCATGGTGGTCTTCCAAAACTACTCGCTGCTGCCCTGGCGAACAGTCCGTGAAAACATTGCGCTTGCAGTAAATACAGTTTTCAAAGATTTGCCTGCGGGTGAGCGCAAGTCGATTGTGCAAGAGCACATCAACTTAGTAGGCCTCAGTCAAGCGGCTGACAAAATGCCAGGTCAGCTTTCTGGAGGGATGAAACAGCGGGTTGCGATCGCACGCGCCCTTGCCATTCGTCCCAAGCTTCTCCTTCTAGATGAGCCCTTTGGTGCGTTGGATGCTTTAACTCGGGGCAATCTGCAAGAGCAACTCATGCGGATCTGCGATGAGAACAAGGTTACTGCTGTCATGGTGACTCATGATGTGGATGAAGCGGTGCTGCTGAGCGATCGCATCGTCATGCTCACCAATGGCCCCGGTGCAGAAATCGGCAACATCTTAGAAGTGGACATTCCTCGCCCCCGCAAGCGGATGGAAGTGGTAGAGCATCCCAGCTACTACAGCCTGCGCAGTGAGATCATCTACTTCCTCAACCAGCAAAAGCGGATTAAAAAGCTGCGGGCTCGCAAGACATCCGCAGTGGCTCGTCACGGGTTGGAAAAAGTCAACCTCGACATCGGCTTTGTGCCTCTGACCGCTTGCGCTCCGGTCGCGGTTGCCAAAGAAAAAGGTTTCTTTGCAAAGCACGGTCTAGATGAAGTCAACTTGGTGCGCGAAACTAGCTGGCGCGGCATCGTGGACGGCATTGCTGGAGGCTATCTGGATGCGGCTCAAATGCCCTCTGGTATGCCCCTCTGGTTTGCGCTAGGTGGCCATGAAGAAAAGCCTCTGCCAGTGGTTACTTCTCTAACCATGACCCGAAACGGCAACGGCATTACTCTGGCTCGCCGCTTCTATGAGCAGGGTGTTCACAGCTTATCCGACTTCAAAAAGCTGCTGTACACCACACCCGATACCCAGCATCGTATGGGCATGGTGCATCCCTCTTCGATGCACAATCTGCTGTTGCGCTACTGGCTAGCAGCTGGCGGCATTGACCCCGACAAAGACCTGTCGCTGCAAACTATTCCCCCGGCTCAGATGGTGGTCGATTTGGAGGCGGGAAGCATTGACGGTTTCTGCGTGGGTGAACCCTGGAACGTTCGAGCTGCAATGGATGGTCATGGTTTCACCATTGCTACCGACCGGGAAATTTGGGATGGGCACCCCGGCAAAGTGTTGGGCGTGCGGGAAGACTGGGCCAACGCCTACCCCAATACCCACATTGCCCTGGTCAAGGCCCTGCTAGACGCGGCCCGTTTCTGCGCCGACCCTGAAAATGAGCCGGAAGTGCGCGAAATTCTCTCCCGCCGCGCCTACCTAGCTACCCCAGTTGAGTACATTCATTTGGGTAATCCCAATTCCACCATCTGCGAACTGGAACAGCCCATGCGGGAATACGCCCACCATCTGTTCTTCGGCAATGGTGCCAACCGCCCCAGCCGCACCGAGCATCTGTGGCACATGACCCAACTGGCTCGTTGGGGTACGGTACCCTTCCCTCGCAACTGGCTGGAAATTTTAGAGCGTGTGGTTCGAGCCAACGTTTATAGCACCGCTGCCCGTGAGCTGGGTTTGCTGGATGTGAAGTACACGCGTGGCAGTATCCACATGTTCGACGGTACCGACTTCGATGCCGAAGATCCCATTGCCTACCTCAATAGCCTTACTATCAAGCGCGACATCACCATTGCCGAGGTGTTGCTGGATGGCCCGAGCCGGGTAGCAACACCTGTCGCAGCGTAAACCTCCAGTCTTCCTCAAAACCCGGTTTCCTTCTTGAGGAGCCAACGTTAATTTCTCGCATTGCAGAAGAAATCGGGTCTTTAAACCTTCTCTCCCCCTCTTTACCCCCTCACTTCTTACTGGACAGATCCATGGCAAATTCTTCTATCAAAATCCCCACTCAAACTCAAGCACGTGTTGCTACTCGGGCCAATAAGTCCCAGGACGCCTTCCTAAACATCTCCAATGTGCACCTCAGTTTCCCGACTAAAAAGGGAGTTTTCCCGGTGCTTAAGGATGTTAACTTGACCGTGGGCGAGGGAGAATTTGTTTGCGTCATCGGTCACTCTGGCTGTGGTAAATCCACCCTGCTCAGCCTAGTGTCGGGTTTCAACCAAGCCACCGAAGGGTCGGTAACGCTTAACGGCAAGCCCATCACAGAACCCGGCCCAGATCGGATGGTGGTGTTTCAGAACTACGCGCTGCTGCCCTGGCGCACGGTGTTTGAGAACGTGTATCTGGCGGTGAACGCGGTGTGGCCCAATAAGCTAGAAGCTGAGAAGCGGGCCATTGTGCGAGATCACCTAGCGATGGTGGGTCTGACCGAAGCGGCGGACAAAAAACCTGGTCAGATCTCTGGTGGGATGCGGCAGCGGGTCTCGATTGCGCGGGCCTTGGCAATTCGGCCTGAGGTGCTGATTCTGGATGAACCCTTTGGGGCACTCGATGCCATCACTAAGGAGGAACTTCAGGAAGAACTGCTGAAGATCTGGAACGACCACCGCTGTACCGTGCTGATGATCACCCACGACATCGACGAAGCGCTGTTCCTAGCTGACCGTTTGGTGATGATGACCAATGGTCCCGCTGCTGGCATTGGCGAAATTCTGGAGATTCCTTTTGAGCGACCCCGCGATCGCGATCGCATCATGGAAGATCCTCGTTACTACCAGCTTCGCAACCACGCACTAGACTTCCTCTACAACCGCTTTGCTCATCACGGAGACTAAACTCGGGGTCTCCTCTTGCATCACTTAATTTTTCCTGATTTAGGGGTACGGCGGTGCCCCTTTTTTGTTGCTTTACATTCTCCTTTTTAGGGGAAACAGCAAAATGTGTCTACCGGAAGACATAGAAATCGAACAAATCTGGCAAACTTGCAATAGTGATCTTTTCAGGGCACATCCGTGAGTTATTCTGATCGTCCGCCGGAGCGCAATCGTACGGGCGCTGATTCATCAGGTAATCCATACCGTCACAGCCGTCTTCCTGCCTACAATTACGAGATTGAGCAGCAGCAGCAGCGTCAAATTGCCCAAGAACGAGAATATCAACGGCTCCGGTTTGAGGAGGATCGCCTCGCCAGAACTCGCCGCCAAGTATTCACTCAGCGATTAATCCAAGCCGTGGTTTACCTAGCCACAGCGCTAGAGGTTCTACTAGGATTGCGTTTTTTGCTGCGATTGCTTGCGGCTAACACCGACAATACCTTTGCCAGCACAATTTATGGTTTGTCCGAGCCTTTTGTTGCTCCCTTCTCAACGCTATTTATTAGCCCTACTTTCAACGGTAGCACCAACATTTTTGATGTAAATTTGTTGGCAGCAATGGTCACTTATCTACTGCTGACTCTGCTAGCAGTTTGGCTGATCCGACTGATGTTCAAACGATAGAGCAGATTGGGCTAGTAGAATGCTCGCACTGCAACCCACTACAGGGCCAGAGCGGCATGGTTTAATGGGAGGCTGTTGCTGCATCCAATACAAACGCCATGGCTCCGGTTTTCGAGTACGAACTGGTGGTGCCCGACACGGTTATTGATGAGAACAACCACGTCAATAACGTGGCCTATGTGCAGTGGATGCAGGATGTTGCGATCGCACATTCCAATAGTGTAGGCGGCACTCAGGCTACTCAAGCAGTGGGGGCAACCTGGGTAGCGCGATCGCACAAAATCGAATATCTCCGGCCCAGCTTCTTGGGCGATCGCCTGCGTATCCTTACTTGGATCTCTGATTTTCGCAAAGCCCGCTCCAAGCGCAATTATCGGTTCCTGCGAGCAGAAGATAGTCTAGTTTTAGCAACAGGCGAGACCGACTGGGTCTTCGTTGATATGAGCACCGGACGACCTCGCTCTGTCCCCGAAAGTGTGTCGGTCTGCTATGAACTGCTAGACGAGGCGGACGAGCAAAGGCTGTTACTGTGATTTCCTGTGATGGCGCGTTTGCTCAGCGAGGCTTGATAATGAGGGGAAGCGAGTTCTAGTTGAGGATAGCGCTGTTGAAAGCATCGTGGATGAAGCGAATCCTGCCTCTGCTGCTGGTCATAGGAATGGTTATTAGTGGATGGGGTCAACCTGCCCTAGCCGAACCAACGGTCGCTGCGCCTGCTGCCGAATCAACCGCACAGCTGTTTGAAGTTCAGTGTGCTGGTTGCCATCCCAATGGCGGCAACATTATTCGGCGCGGCAAAACCCTAAAGCAGAAAGCACTCCAGCGCAATGGTGTAGATTCAGTTGAGGCAATTTCGGCTCTGATTGCTAATGGCAAAGGGGTGATGTCAGCTTTTCGCGATCGCATCTCCGCAACAGAGATTACCGCTCTCGCTCAATACGTCCTAGATCAGGCAGAAGATAACTGGCAATAAAGTCAAGCACAGTGAGTATAAATCTCGAAAACTATTAAGCTTTGTAACGGAATTTCGCGCGATAGGAATTGAAAAAGGGCTCTGGGCATTCTGATATAAGGCTTTGCGCCATTGTTGCAACTAATTAAGATAAATGAAGACTCTGTTACTTGAATCAATTCGTCAAGCCGATGGTCGTTATCTCAGTGATGCGGAACTCAAGCCCCTAGAAACGTATGTCCGTTCGTTTGCAGTCCGGTTCAATACCTACAATCTGCTGCAAGAGAAAAGCGACACTCTGATATTGCAAACCCTTCGTAAACTCGTTCAAACCCATCGACGAACGGTTCAAGAACATAGCTCTAAGTGCCAAAGAGACATGGCCTACACCTTAGCGTGCATCTCTCAAGCCATTTTGCTGGATGATGAGCCAGGGTTTATAGAGGGCTATGTGATCTGGATGCAGAACATTACGCGGGCACTTCATAAGGAAGACTCTGCTGTTCAGGCATACCGTTTGCTTCAAGCTGAGGTTGCGGCAATGCTGCCTGCTGAAAGCGCCCAGCTCATCAATCATCATTTGGACAGCCTGATCAAAGCTTTTTCTGAGAGTGCGTAGTTTCTAATTGCTTGAACCCGTTTCGCTCAACGGGTAATTTCCCAAACCGTAGAGATGTTGTTGATAACATCCCTACAGTTTGGTACTTCAGGCCTAAGCACTGAAATATTTAGCAACTGGGTGGTAGGCAATGATGGCCGTTGTGGACTGCTCAGGATAGAGCTGTTCGCTCTCATCCATGTGCATGCCAATGCGGTCAACCTTTAGAAGATCAAGCTGAACATATTGATCAGCAATGTTGGGACAGGCCGGGTAGCCAAAGCTATAGCGCGATCCCTGATAGCGCTGTTGCAACACATCCCGCAGCGTCTCCGGTTCCAAATCGCCAAATCCCAGTTCACGGCGAATGCGAGCGTGGCACCACTCTGCCATTGCCTCTGCTGTTTGCACCGCCATACCGTGATAGTACAAATAGTCGGTGTACTGGTGGTCGGCGAACAGTTTTGCTGCAAACTCAGTTGCCACTTCTCCCACCGTTACGGCCTGCATGGGAAAGACATCAAACTGTCCGGGCGTCGCTAATTCTTTAGGCAAGAAGAAATCCGCGATGCACAGCCGCCGCATGGATTTCTGTCGGGGGAAGGTAAACGTGGCAATGGGTTGGGGCAGGGCAGTTGTCTCACTATCCAACGCATTCATGACACTGGGATCGTAGAGGTGCAACGAGTTGCCCTCCGCCAAACACGGAAAATAGCCGTAGACAATCTGGGGATGCAGTAGGTCCTCGGCCCTTACTCGCGCTTTCCAATGTTCCAACAGGGGATGCACTGTCTCTTGCAGAAACGCATCATACTCCTCGCGGGACTGTTCCTTGGGCTTGCGGAATTGCCATTGTCCTGCAAACAGAGCCTGCAAATCTAGGTAGCCAAACAGTTCTTCTAGGGGAATATCGGCTGGGTTCAGCAGGCGCGTTCCCCAGAAGGGGGGAACTGGTCGCGGAATGGTCGGATCAACTGCTTCCGAGCGGCGGGTATCTACCGAAACAGCGGCAGACGTCGCAGATGTCTCCTCAACCCCAGTGCTGTCTGTCGCTGGCTCTACTCCCTCAATTTGCTCTAGCTGGAACTCAGTTCCTTCGCTCAAAAAGCCTTGCAGATCGTGCCACTCCCCAGCAGCCTTAGCGGGCATGAGCTTATCCATAAAGTGCAGGTCAGAGAAGGCATCCTTGCCGTAGACGACCTGGCCTTTGTAAGTTTTCTGGCAGTCTTGGTGGACAAACTTGGGAGTCAGGGCCGCGCCTCCTAGAATCACCGGAACCGTGATTCCCGCCTCATTAAAGGTCTCTAGGTTGTCCTTCATAAAGGCTGTGGACTTCACCAACAGGCCGCTCATCGCAATGCAGTCAGCATTGTGCTCTCGGTAGGCATTGATGATGTTTTCCACGGGCTGCTTAATGCCTAGGTTGACCACCTTGTAGCCATTGTTGGTAAGGATAATGTCTACCAAGTTCTTGCCGATGTCGTGAACATCGCCTTTGACTGTGGCAATGACCACCGTCCCCTTGGCTGATCCTCCGTCTGACTTCTCCATGAGTGGCTCCAAGTAAGCCACAGCGGCTTTCATGGTTTGGGCCGACTGAAGCACAAAGGGAAGCTGCATCTGGCCAGAGCCAAACAGTTCACCGACGACCTTCATGCCATCGAGCAAAAAGGTGTTAATGATGTCTAGCGGAGCATAAGTCTTTAGGGCTTCTGCCAACGCCTCTTCTAACCCAATACGTTCGCCGTCAATGATGTGCTGCTTGAGTCGTTCCTCTACAGGCAAGTCTTGAGAAATGGCTTGGGCTTTCTTAACGGTTTTCCCTTCAAATAGGGTGGTGAGTTTGGTGAGGGGATCGTAGGTGCAGATGTCGCCATCGTATTGTCGGCGGTCGTAGATTAAATCCCGGCAGACTTGCAGGGGTTCCGGCTCGATTTTAGCTAGGGGTAGAATTTTGGCTGCGCTGACAATCGCGGCATCCATGCCGACCTGCATCGCTTCGTGCAAAAACACAGAGTTGAGGGTGACTCGCGCAGCGGGATTGAGTCCGAAGGAAACGTTGGAAACGCCTAGGATAATGTGGCATCCGGGCAGATTCTCCCGAATCATTCGAATAGACTCAATCGTTTCTCGGCCATTCACTCGGTCTTCTTCGATGCCTGTGGAGATAGGCAGGGCTAAGGGGTCGTAGAAGATCTCATAGGCAGGAATGCCGTATTCTAGAGCGTCTCGATAGGCCCGCTGAGCGATCTGGAACTTCTTTTCGGCGGTTCGGGCCATGCCGTCTTCGTCAATGGTGCCGACGACAATGCCTGCACCGTACTGCTTGGCCAACTCCAGCACTTTGAAGAAACGCTCGTCACCATCTTCGTAGTTAGTGGAGTTGAGAATGCATTTGCCCCCGGCGACCTTCAGGCCTGCCTCCATTTTGGTCCACTCGGTAGAGTCAAGCATGAGTGGCAGGGTGACGTTGGTGACCAGGCGCGACACTAGCTCGTGCATGTCTTGTTCACCGTCGCGGCCCACATAGTCCACGTTCACATCGAGGATGTGTGCCCCTTCTTTCACCTGATCGCGGGCTAATGCCACTAGGCCATCCCAATCTTCAGCATTGAGCAGGTCGCGGCACTTTTTGGAGCCACTAGCGTTCAGCCGCTCGCCCACAATTAAGAAAGAGTTGTCTTGGTCGTAAGGTTGGGGGCTGTAGATAGAAGCTGCTGCAGGAATGTAGTTGAGGGGCTGTCGATCTGCTGTACGAGTAGGGCGGTCTTTGGGACGGAGATCCTGTGCGATCGCAGCTAGCTGCCCAATGTGGTCGTAGCGAGTACCGCAACAGCCACCGATGACTTGCACACCGAGGTCTTCGACGAAGTGCATCAGCGCCATCCGCAGTTCTAGAGGCGTGAGGCGGTAAACGGCTTGTCCTCCTACGTTTTCCGGCAGTCCGGCATTGGGAATGCAGGAAACGACGAAGGGGGAATGCTCAGACAGGTACTTGACGTGATCCTTCATCAAGTCAGGACCTGTGGCGCAGTTGAGTCCCAGAATGTCAATAGGATAGGGTTCCAGGATAGTCAAGGCTGCGGCCATTTCGGTGCCGACGAGCATAGTGCCCTGTTGCTCCATGGTAACGGAGACCATCAGGGGAATTTTTTCGCCTTTTTCTTCAAAGACTGCCAAGATGCCGTTGAGGGCAGCTTTGATTTGCAGCACGTCCTGACAGGTTTCCACGATCAACAGGTCGGCTCCCCCGTCGACCAAGCCGCGAGCCTGCTCGCTATAGGCATTTTTCAGGGTGTCAAAGTCGATATGACCGAGAGTGGGCAGCTTGGTACCAGGCCCCATCGAGCCTGCAACAAAGCGAGGTTTTTCAGGGGTGGAGTATTCGTTGGCTACCCGTTTTGCCAGAGCTGCTGCTGCTTTGTTCAGTTCATAGGCGCGATCAGCTAGGTCGTACTCAGCTAGCACAATTGAAGTGCCGCCAAAGGTGTCGGTTTCAACGACATCGGCCCCAGCTTCTAAAAAGCCCCGATGCACCGTTTCTACGGCTTCTGGCTTGGTAAATACTAGGTACTCATTGCAGCCTTCATACTCTGGACCACCAAAGTCCTCAGCAGTGAGATTTTGGACTTGCAGATTGGTTCCCATTGCCCCGTCAAAGACGATGACCGGACGCTTGGGACTGTGCAGGTGTTCAAGGAAGGCGCTGGGCATGGTTAATTCTGTCTGAAGCGAAACCGTAACGACACTCTGAACTATCTATTATCAAACACAAGCCTATCAATAGCAGGGTTGATACGGGAATTTGGTCGAATCGGCACTCTAGGGTGCAGCGGTGTGGATGCGGGCGCAACCCCTTTTGTGTCTACCGGAACCCCAAATAAAAAAAGGAGAAAACCTGAAGAAAAGGAGAAAACTTGAAGTTGATTGGGTTTTCTGCTTGACCAGCACCCCTTAAGCGTTAACCATTACTGTAGACAGACTGTCTGTGGAAACCTCAACTTGGTAAATTCGCTCGAATGGGCAAGCTGACCACCCACGTTTTAGATACAGCCCTGGGGAAACCTGCTGCTGGCATGCGCATGACTCTATGGGCGATCAATTCGCATGCCGATATCAAAACTGCGTTAAAAACAATCGAAACCAATGGCGATGGCCGCACCGACGAACCTTTATTAGCAGATGAGGAGTTTGAGGCAGGCATTTACGAGCTGGTTTTTGAGGTGGCGACCTACTTCGCGAGTTACAGTCCTCACTTGTCAAATCCACCTTTTCTAGATCAAGTGCCGCTTCGCTTTACTGTGGCCGATGCTTCTGGTAACTATCATGTGCCGCTGCTAGTGTCGCCTTGGTCTTACAGCACCTATCGGGGAAGCTGAGGCGGTCAAGCTAGCAAAAAGAAAACCCTGCTTCCAGAAAAGGAAGCAGGGAACCCATCGCGTTTCGAGGTACCAAAACGGGTGAGAAGTTTGTTGATTAGAGGATTTGCGTATAACCTGGAACGTTCGCTGATGTCTTATCGAGTTGCCTAGCTCGACTGAGAAGACGCTTCTTGCTGCTGTTTGGCTTTTGCTTCTTTAACAAACTGTTCGCGCAGATCGGGAGTAGCAATAAAGCCAAAGTAAGCGGCCAGTAGGGTGGTGCCTGCATGCAGCCACACATCACTGCCGTAAATAGGAATTAAGCCAAAGGTGGTATTGGCAACGGGAATCAAGCCCATAACGGTTAGCAGACCGTAGAAAACAGCCAGCAAGCCTGAGTAATACCGAGCGCTATCTAGTGCAATGGAAGTTAGGATTCCCAGTCCACCAACCGTTAGGTGAACAATGTTATGAGCAGTGTTAACAGGGAAGATTCCCAACAGATAGCCAAAGCCAGAATGAACGCCGATAGCATCAACATAGGCAGGCATTGTGGCAGGTTGGCTCACTAAGCTGGGAACAAATCCCATAGCGCCCACGCCTACATAGGCAACGCCTACGGCCAGGGCAAATAACTGTACAGGTTTCATCGGGAGAACTCCTACTAAGCTGAATCTGAATAAAGAATGTTTTCTATTCTTGTCTTGTGACTCAAGGTAATTGCTCTGAGCACAAGGCTCTTCTCCTATAGGGTTGAACTCCCTTGCTGCACACATCATCTTTTAGGAGGATTCAGCCTATTTTCTCTACCCACCAAACCCTGCTGTAGCAGCCGAACCGTACATTCGGATAGAGGAATCCTGCTATCTAGACCTGACAGAATAGGGGCAAGCAATACGCAGATGGCATGACTGAGGCGATCGCAAATCCAATTTGGAACATCTTAAGTGGCATCCTGACCTTGAATCCGGATGCCTTTAATGCGCTCAGGGCAACTCCTAATTTAGATATTGATACCTACAGCATCCTCATTGTGCTGCTGGCAGGACTCTCACAAAGTGTGGCCCAAGCCATCATTTTGTTCGTCAACCGAGTCAAGCCCGTTCGATTTGTAATCAGTCTCCTTTTAGGCGCAGTCCTATTTGGATTTGGCTACCTTTTTTGGGGTC
Organism: Trichocoleus sp.; assembly: GCA_036702855.1. Lineage (GTDB taxonomy): Bacteria > Cyanobacteriota > Cyanobacteriia > Phormidesmidales > Phormidesmidaceae > JACVSF01. The sequence continues at coordinate 23,743 of DATNQF010000108.1, forward strand.
TGAGTATTTGGTTGGCAGGACTGATATTTCTCTCGCCACCGATCCCGTTAAGAACGGTGGCGGATGTTTTGGCCTTTAGCTACCTACCGCTAGTATTTAGCTTCTTTGGGGCCATGCCTTATCTAGGTGTCCCCCTTTTGCGGTTGCTGGCTGTTTGGAACTTGCTAGCAATGGTGGTGGGGTTTTCTGTGTTAGCCAACCTGCCTGCCCGAGTTGCCTTTCTCCACGTTTTGTTGGGTTGGATTGTGCTGATTGTCGTGCAGCAAACTGTGGGTCAGCCCATTGCCAACTTGGGCCAGTGGCTTTTTAACAAAGCGGCTGGGGTGAAACTGGTGAGGGATAAAGAAGCCGTCAAAGAACTTATTTACGGGGCATTTCCAGCCCTCGATAAGCCGCCCCAGGCCAATGCCTTTGCCCAGATGGCCCCAGTTGGAGTAGACGGCAACTCCCCGCTACAAGCGCATTGGGAGCAAGACCTGGAAGAAACGCGATCGCACTTGTCTCACGGCGCTAGATGGGAGTCCTCTGGGGAGCAATCTGCGGCTTTACGTCAGCAAGCAGCACAACGGCGCAAGCGGCACTTCATTCAGCGGGGTTTGCAGTTGGTCGGGTTGGGAGGGTTTACCTTCTTAGTTGCGATCGCACTCGATCCCTTGCGGGGAGCGTTAACAGGGTGGTACACCCAGGCCGATCCGTTGTTGGGTCTGCTGTTTGATCTGCTCTGGATCAGTTTGGTAGCCCTAGCCATTGGTGGATTGCTAGCCCCTATTGAGGCGCTGGGCTGGTGGGCCGGTTGGTATGGTGACGATGTTCAAACTGTGGAGGCAGCAGCCGACGATCCTTTGCCGGAAGCAGCAGCAAACTGCCATCGTTATGCAGTTTATCTAGATGGTATTGGGCAGACCAGTACCGAGTATCAGCCTGCCGTAGACCACTTTTTAACAGAGTTAGACAAGATCCTGCCTGACGACATTCGCTTGATCCAAGGCTTGATGTCTTACTCAGTTCTCAACCGGGCGCTCACCGAAGATCGGCCCTTGGCCTTTTTCTGGCGCTTGGCGGACAAAATTAAGGACTCGGAACTAGGAGGATGGCTGCCTGCCCTGTTTATCAACCTACGAAACGTTTTGGCTGTTACGGTCTCGGCGGATCTTCGGTATGGCCCCATTTTTAACCGAGGCATTGCCCAGCAAATCTACACCAACCTAATGAGCGAGGGCTATCCTCCTCAAGGCGGTGTTCCCCTCACCTTGATTGGCTACAGCGGCGGCGGTCAGATTGCGATGGGTGCCCTGCCGTTTCTCAAACGGGCTTTGAGAGCGCCTATCGAAGTGATTTCCC
>DATNQF010000028.1:0-5756 GCA_036702855.1 Trichocoleus sp.
GCTGTCGGGGTCGTCATCGGGAAAGCCCACAAAACCACCCAGCGGAATGGCCCGCAGTGCATACTCGGTTTGGGGCCCCTGGTATTTCCAGAGAATTGGACCAAAGCCAATAGAGAAACGATTGACATGAATTCCCTGAAGCCGAGCCGCTGAGAAATGCCCCAGCTCATGAACCACAATCAGGAGGGCTAATACTGCGATCGCAGCCAAAACGGACATAGTTTCCCAGATGAGCAAACGACAGATTTTCCTATTCTAACGTTCAGACTCAACGCCCCTGGGGTTTTAAGGCTGATCTCTACTTCTAGATATAGGAGCGTGAGCAGAAGCCAGGTTTCTGCACTGAAAGGTATACACAATCTTCCAAGCACAGGAAAAACCGAGTTCCTGTCTTGAGAAATGTGAATGAATTTCTAGGCAAGAAACCCGGCTTCCAACCCCTACAAATATTCTCGGCCCAGGTAAGGTTGCAGGACTTCAGGAACTTGAACTGCGCCGTTAGCCTGCTGGTAGTTTTCCAAAATCGCAGCCATTGTGCGACCAATCGCTAAGCCTGAGCCATTCAGCGTATGAACCAACTGAGTTCCTTTTTTGCCTGGATCTTTAAACCGAATGCTAGCTCGGCGGGCCTGAAAATCTCCACAGTTAGAGCAACTAGAGATCTCCCGGTATTTACCAGAAGAAGGCATCCAAACTTCTAAGTCGTAGGTTTTACGGGAGGCAAAGCCTAAATCCCCTGTGCAGAGCGCCAGCACTCGATAGGGCAGCTTCAGCTTTTGCAAAATGTCTTCTGCATCGCTGACCAACTTCTCTAGTTCGTCAAAGGCCCCATCGGGATGAACGAACTTGAACATCTCCACTTTGTTGAACTGGTGCAGCCGAATCAGACCACGCGTGTCCTTACCATAGCTACCCGCTTCCCGCCGGAAGCAGGGAGTGTAGGCACAGTAATACACAGGCAGATCTTCTGAAGAAAAGATATCGTCCCGGTGCAGGTTAGTTAGAGGCACCTCAGCAGTAGGTGTTAGCCAAAGATCATCGTTCTGGCAGCGAAAGCTCTCCTCTGCGAACTTTGGCAGTTGGCCCGAAGCGGTTAACGACTCTGAATTAATTAGATAGGGCGGAATAACCTCGGTATATCCTGCTTGGGTGTGGCGATCAAGCATGAAAGCGATGAGCGCTCGCTCCAAGGCAGCTCCAGCGCCAAAAAGCGTTACAAAGCGGCTCTGAGCCACCTTGGTCGATTTCTCAAAGTTGAGAATGCTAAGCGTTTCACCAATTTCCCAATGGGGCTTGACTTCGTGCTTGGGTAAGTAATCATCGCCCCAGCGGCGCACCTCAACGTTCTCTTCTTCGTCTTTCCCAACCGGGGTGGTGTCGCTGGGTAGATTAGGCAACGTCAGCAAGATGCTGTTGATCTCATGCTTCAAATCCCGTTCGCGGGGTTCGAGATCTTTGAGCTGAGCCTTAACCTGGTTGCCCTCTTCCTTTAAAGCTGCAATTTCTGGCCCCTTAGGGTCGGCCCCAGCTTTAATCTGCTGAGGCACCAGTTTGCCAATTTCGTTACTGCGGGCTTGAAGTTGCGATCGCACCGTCTCCAATTCCCGCTGCTGCCGATCCAACTCCAACAACGGCTGCAAATCATACTCGCCCCGCTTAGCCAGTGCCTCCTGCACTTGGCTTGGGTTTTCTCGAATTTGCTTTAGATCCAGCACAGCAATTCCTCGCAGCCTTACCCACTATTGTCTAGTTATCTATAAACAGCCCATTCCAAGATCTGAAGCTTTTCCTTGAGTAAAACTCCAGCTTATGGACTTAAAACCAAGGTACATCCGCAAATGCTAACGCCCCTGCACCTAGCCAATAAACCAGAATAGCAGCAAACCTTAAAAGCCCTTGCCACCACAGCAAAGAGAGCCGCAAAATTTTGCGGCTCTCTTTTGGGATTTGACATGAAGGTCTTAGCAAACGCTAGGGAGACCTAAATGACTTGTTCGACTTCAGCAATCTCCGGAATAAATTCACGCAGGCGACGCTCAATTCCCATTCGCAGCGTCATTGTCGAGCTAGGGCAAGACCCACAGGCTCCCTGTAGACGTAGTTTCACTACAGGCCCATCAATTTCAACTAGCTCAACGTTACCACCGTCAGCCATTAGATAAGGCCGCATCTCATCCAATACGGTTTCCACATTGTCAGGAGTCAGCGCAAGCGTTGCCATTAAAATTACCTTCAATCGTCACAGACTATTTCCAATTCTAAGCATTGCCTCTAACCTCTGAAGCGTGAGTTCGCAAGGAGCGATAGAAATTTTCTATAACCAGGCATGAGCGACCCATAACCTGCACCCAACCCTTGAGAAGGGTAGCACTAGGAGTCAGAGACACACTGAATTTCAGTCATCAACCGAACTTTTATAGACTTGGAGCGCGTTTTCTAGAGAATTTCTTAGAGAATTACGGCTAGAAAGCTAAGAAAACCGTAAGAACAACCCCTCTTTTTTCTCTTGGTGGCAGATTTAAAGGTAGTTCATCATCGCTAATACGCCAATTCGGATCGCTTCAACGAAGGGCGTTACATAACGAGAGAAAGTGAAACTCGGCAATACAACCATTCATAACTTATGGTTATGAATGTATACAGAACTTCCAAAATTAACCTTATCCAAAGGCTGGTAGTATTCTAAGTCATGGGGTACTGCAGGATACCCAAGTGCTTGCGAAGCGACCATTTAAGAGTTCGCTTTGTTCTTGCTGCCATCTCAAGCAATATGAACGCCTGATCATACTTGTCTGAGTAGTTCACTCTCAGTTCGCCACTGAGAGGTTTACTTGGATGGGTACGTGGGAGTTCTTGAGGAGATTTCGTAGATTCACAGGAAGGGAGACATGTCTTACTCTCAGACAACGACTCAGTCAAAATCTGGTTATCAGGCTGGTGTAAAAGATTACAAACTGACCTACTACACCCCCGACTACACCCCTAAAGATACGGATATTCTGGCCGCTTTCCGGATGACCCCCCAACCTGGGGTTCCCCCCGAAGAGTGCGCAGCTGCTGTAGCCGCAGAATCCTCCACAGGTACTTGGACCACTGTGTGGACCGACCTGCTGACCGACATGGATCGCTACAAGGGCCGCTGCTACGACATCGAGCCCGTTCCCGGCGAAGACAACCAGTACATCTGCTACGTCGCCTATCCTCTGGATCTGTTTGAGGAAGGCTCTGTCACCAACCTGCTGACCTCCTTGGTAGGTAACGTATTCGGCTTTAAGGCCCTGCGCGCTCTGCGTTTGGAAGACCTACGGATTCCCGTTGCCTATCTGAAGACCTTCCAAGGTCCTCCCCACGGTATCCAGGTTGAGCGTGACCGCTTGAACAAGTATGGTCGTCCTCTGCTGGGCTGTACCATTAAGCCCAAGCTCGGTCTGTCCGCTAAGAACTACGGCCGTGCTGTTTACGAAGCTCTCCGGGGTGGTCTCGACTTCACCAAGGACGACGAAAACATCAACTCCCAGCCCTTCCAGCGCTGGCGCGACCGTTTCCTGTTTGTGGCTGATGCAATCCACAAGTCCCAAGCAGAAACCGGCGAAATCAAAGGTCACTACCTGAACGTGACTGCCGCTACCTGCGAAGAGATGCTGAAGCGGGCTGAGTACGCCAAAGAACTCGGCATGCCCATCATCATGCACGACTTCTTGACGGCTGGCTTCACCGCCAACACCACCCTGGCTCACTGGTGCCGTGATAATGGTGTGCTTCTGCACATTCACCGCGCTATGCACGCTGTAATCGACCGTCAGAAGAACCACGGTATCCACTTCCGCGTTCTCTCCAAGTGCTTGCGGATGTCTGGTGGTGACCACATTCACACCGGTACCGTCGTCGGCAAGCTGGAAGGCGACCGCGCTGGCACCCTGGGCTTCGTTGACCTGTTGCGCGAAAACTACATCGAGCAAGACAAGTCTCGCGGTATTTACTTCACCCAAGACTGGGCTTCTATGGCAGGCGTCATGGCCGTTGCTTCTGGTGGTATTCACGTGTGGCACATGCCCGCACTTGTGGAAATCTTCGGCGACGACTCTGTACTGCAGTTTGGTGGTGGTACGCTGGGTCACCCCTGGGGTAACGCGCCTGGTGCAACCGCTAACCGTGTGGCTCTGGAAGCTTGTGTACAAGCTCGTAACGAAGGTCGTAACCTTACCCGTGAAGGCGGCGACATCATCCGTGAAGCTTGCAAGTGGTCTCCTGAACTGGCTGCCGCTTGTGAACTGTGGAAGGAAATCAAGTTCGAGTTCGACACCGTTGACACCATCTAAGGTTGCTGAGGGGTACTTCGGTACCTCTCTGGCAGCGGCTTAGGGTAGGTTGGCAGGCTGTTCAACCCGTTCTTGAAGACAAATCCTAAAAAACTTTAAGAATGAGATGTAAGTTACCGAATCTTTTAGGGCTTCGGGCTTAGATCGGGTCTACCAACCGCCTCAGGCGGGGTCTATGTCAACCGTTCGAGAGACACTAATGGACCTCAAGCAAGCGGCTAAAGACACTGCCAAGGTGCTCACTAGCTATCTGACGTTTCAGGCAGTGAAAACTGTGCTGAACCAGTTGAAGGAAACTAATCCTTCCAAGGCGTTTTGGCTCAATGCCTTCTCTTCTAAGGAAGCGATGCAAGATGGCGAAGCTTATTTAGCATCGCTCCTTCAGGAGAATGCCGATCTGGCAATCCGGATTATGACCGTGCGGCAAACCATTGCCGAGGAGATCTGTGAGTTCTTGCCAGAAATGGTGATTATGGGCATTCAGCAGGCCAATATGGAGCACCGCCGCTGCCACCTAGAACGCATTACTCAGATGGGATCAAGCGAACTCGCTGCTGAGTCTGAGTCGGGCCAAAGCCTAGATTCGAGTTCTGAGAGTTCATCCAATCCGTAGGCTGCCGCGTTGCGTCAACAGCACGCAGCTAGGGGCATTTCTCCCTTGCCTTGAGGGCAGTCTACGACACCTTTCCTAACCATTTCTGCACATTCGTACAACAAGACGAGGAACCATGAAAACTCTTCCCAAAGAGCGTCGCTACGAAACGATGTCCTATCTGCCGCCGCTGACTGACGCGCAGATTGAGAAGCAAGTTGCCTACATTCTCGGTCAGGGTTATATTCCTGCGATCGAGTTCAACGAGAACTCTGATCCCGAAGTTTACTACTGGACCATGTGGAAGCTGCCCCTGTTCAACGCTAAGAGCACTTCTGAAGTGCTGAGCGAAGTTCAGGCTTGCCGCTCCGAATACCCCAACTGCTTTGTTCGCGTTGTTGGCTTCGACAACGTGAAGCAGTGCCAGGTTCTCAGCTTCATCGTGCACAAGCCCGGCAGCGGCAACACCTACCGCTACTAAGGTTATTACTCCAATTTCCGTTTGAAGCGTTTTGAGGGAGAGATAGCAATGCTACTCTCCCTTTTTTGTGACTTTAAACCCAGCATTAGAAACCCTGCGCTACCGAACCGATTCTGCGCTGCAAAATTACTCTTTTAATAAAGTTTTGACGAGGTTGGGCAAGCCCCTCAAAGTTGGTTGTTCGCGGAAAGCAGTCAACAGTATCTTTGCTCGATGAATCTTGCGGGTAACTCGATAGGTGAGGGGACGGTTTTGCTTTTGAGCAATATAACCGTAGTAGCGTTTTTGAAGAATGCGATCGCACTGCTCATCCACTCGCACAAACGGTGGATGAATTAGGGGCAGTTCAATAGGCGATGTCGGT
>DATNQF010000033.1:0-13222 GCA_036702855.1 Trichocoleus sp.
AACGATTCCATGTCTTTAGACAGACAAACAGTTGAGCATAGACGCGCTACTAACGCTGTCCTGGCCCCATGCCGATGGTACCTGCATAGACTGCTTGATCACCCAATTCGTCCTCAATTCGAAGCAGACGGTTGTACTTAGCCAAACGCTCACTTCGAGAAAGAGAACCCGTCTTGATTTGCCCTGCCCGAGTTGCTACGGACAGATCAGCAATCGTCGTATCTTCAGTTTCACCAGAGCGGTGGCTGATGATGGAGGTGTAGCCCTTGCGAGTCGCCAAATCCACAGTGACCAAGGTTTCTGTTAAGGATCCAATCTGGTTCAGCTTGATCAAGATGGAGTTGCCTACCCCAGCTTCAATTCCCTTCTGCAAACGGGTTGGGTTAGTCACAAACAGGTCATCACCCACAAGTTGCACACTCCCACCCAGCCGCTGGGTCAGAAGCTTCCAGTTGTCCCAATCATCCTCATGCAGTCCATCTTCAATGGAAAGAATGGGGTATTGGCCCACTAGATTAGCCAAATAATCCACCATTTCAGCCGGGGAATGGGCTGTCCCGTCGTAGGTGTATTGGCCGTTGCTATAAAACTCACTGGCCGCAACATCTAGTGCCAAAGCAACTTCGTCTCCGGGCTTGTATCCCGCCTTTTCGATAGCGGCAATGAGAATGTCTAGCGCTTCCTGGTTGGATTTCAGGTTAGGTGCGTAGCCTCCCTCATCACCCACTCCAGTGAGCAGGCCTTTCTCTTTGAGGATTTTGCTTAAGCTATCAAACACCTCAGCCCCCCAGCGCAGCGCTTCCCGGAAAGTGGGCGCACCAATGGGCACAATCATGAATTCCTGAATGTCCACATTGTTGTCAGCGTGGGCACCCCCATTGATCACGTTCATCAGGGGTACGGGCAGAACATTAGCAAGCGGGCCACCTAAATAGCGGTATAGGGGCAAGCCAACAGATTGTGCCGCTGCCTTTGCATTGGCCAGAGACACCGCCAGGATTGCATTCGCTCCTAACTTTGCCTTGTTGGGAGTCCCATCTAGCTCAATCATGGCTTGGTCAACAATGGTTTGTTCCAAGGCATTGAGCCCCATGAGTTCGGGAGCCAGGGTTTGCTCGACGTTTTCAACCGCCTTCAAAACACCTTTGCCGCCATACCGATTGGGGTCGCCATCCCGCAATTCATGAGCCTCAAACGTACCCGTAGAGGCACCACTGGGGACTTGGGCTACTCCCACTGCGCCACCAGAGAGATATACCTCTGCTTCAACCGTGGGCTTACCCCGTGAATCTAGAACTTCGCGGGCTTGTATGTCCTCGATGGACGTGTCGAGAATGTCAATCATGGATGTCTGTTTCTTTGCTTCCCGATAGTTAAGGATACGTCTATCGGGGACGGTCAACGCAGGCTGCCCTAGTTTTCTTCGGCAGTGTCAGGAAACGCTGAACTCTATAGAAATGCCGAACCCAGGCCGTTTTGGCTAAAATGATAGGTAATGTAATTTCATCAAAGCCGTCTGATACCGGTACCGGAGAACGCAGCGATGAGTAATACCAGTAATTTTCGAGAAGCCATTCGCAAGGCCCAAGGTCAGGCGCTCGTTGGCCCCAATGTTATTCAAAAGGCCTTGCCCTATGTCGGAGGCGGCCTTGTCCTAACAGCCGTAGGTGCCTTTGGCGGGCTAAATGTTTTAGCCAGCAATCCAGGCATCTTCATGCCCACCTTTTGGGTGGCGTTGATTGCTGAACTCGTGTTGTTCTTTGTGGCTCAAAACGTAGCCGCCAAGGGCAATAACAGCACAGCTCTGCCGCTGCTAGCAACCTACAGTTTGTTGAGCGGTTACACCATGAGTGGGCTACTGTACGTGGCCCTAGCCGGTGTTGGCATCACCGGGATTGGAGCCGCTGCCCTAGCCTGCGGTGTCACCTTTATCGCCGCCCGTCAGATTGGTTCAAACTTGTCGGAAGCAGACGGGTTTGCCCTGACCAAAACTGTTGGTTTAGGGGTTGTGGCCGTTGTCATTGCGGTTCTAGGCCAGTTTGTCTTTAGCCTGTTTGGTGGCCCAATTCCCCAATTCCTCGACATTGCCATCTCTGGCCTTGGAGTATTGGTCTTTATGGGTGCCGCGGTGGTGGATTTCTTTATCCTGCCTCGCTCCTACAAAGATGAGCAGTACCTCTCGGCAGCCCTGTCGATGTACCTGACTTACATCAACTTGTTCATCTTCATTCTGCGACTACTGATCGCCTTCAATCGGGATTAAAGTAGAAACAGTTGAGTTCAAAAGCCAGCGGTTAGCCGAACATTTTTTGGGCTGAAGCTGGCTTTTGGCTTCTTCTATCCTTCCCATCATTAGATTTGTCAGTCATTCATGCTCGATACTGCCGAAATTAAGCGAGAACTCGACGGGTTAGCTAATCGCCTGGGTAAAACCCAGGACTATCTTTGACATTCCTGCTCTAGAAGCCAAAATTGGAGACTTGGAGCAGGTTGCTGCCCAGCCCGATTTTTGGGACGACCAGACTAAAGCGCAAGAGACCCTACAAGAACTCAGCGATTACAAGTCTCACCTTGCCCAATTAGAGGGGTGGAAGTCTAGCATTGAAGACACCCAAGCGATTTTAGAATTGCTTGAGCTAGAGAACGACGAATCCCTGCTCCAGGAAGCGCAGGAGAACGTTAGCAAGCTGGGTCATGAACTCGAACAATGGGAGCTTCAGCAGTTGCTCTCTGGCCCCTACGACAAAAAAGGGGCTGTTCTGACCATTAACGCTGGAGCTGGTGGTACAGATGCCCAAGACTGGGCCGAAATGCTGCTGAGAATGTACACCCGCTGGGCAGAGCAGCAAGGCTATAAAGCCCACTTAGTAGAAATTTCTGAGGGGGAAGAGGCGGGGCTAAAGTCAGCCACGCTGGAAATTGAGGGACGCTACGCCTTTGGGTATCTCAAGTCTGAAAAGGGCACTCATCGTCTGGTCAGAATTTCCCCATTCAACGCTAACGGCAAACGACAGACTAGCTTTGCCGGGGTTGAAATTATGCCGATTCTAGACCAATCCGTTGAGCTAGACATTCCCGAAAAGGATTTGGAAATTAAGACTTCGCGTTCGGGGGGCGCAGGCGGTCAGAACGTGAACAAGGTGGAGACGGCAGTCCGCATCACCCACCTACCAACGGGAATCTCTGTGCGGTGTACGCAGGAGCGATCGCAACTTCAAAACCGCGAAAAAGCAATGGTGATCTTGAAAGCCAAGCTGTTGATTATCGCTCAGGAGCAACACGCCAAAGCGATTGCAGAGATCCGAGGCGACATGGTAGAAGCCGCTTGGGGCAACCAGATTCGTAACTATGTCTTCCACCCTTATCAAATGGTTAAAGATCTGCGAACTGGGGTTGAAACCACTGCCATCGAAGATGTCATGTCGGGGGAACTCGATCCCTTTATTCAAGCGTACCTGCGGCAGGATAGTCAGGTGCTGCAAGAGCAGTCGGTCTAGAACAGCATCAACTTAGAACAGCATTAACCGTATTTTTGAAAACAGGATTTTGGATTCGGCTATGAGTGACTCGACTCTCGAAACTCCGTCTCCTAATGAGACAGAAACAGCTACCCCAAAGGCCACTGAACCTGCGCCTAGCTATGTCAAGCTGGCGATGCGCAACATGGTACGCAAGGGCGGGAAATCCCTTTTTCACTTTGCTTTGACGGTCACAGGACTATTGGGACTGCTGGTAGGGCTGGCTTACTTAACGCGCTAGATTATGATTGCTCAAACAGAAGCAGATTCGGGTATCCAGCCACAAATTGAGGTGATGGTTGAGGTGGAGCATCCTGAGGGTGCGATCGCAACCGAAGCTGAATGGCAGAGCTGGTTTCAAACCTGGCTAGAGGCCATGCAGGTCAATCGTTCTCCCATTAGAGCTTACGAAGTCGGCTTGCAGTTGACAGACGATGCAACGGTCCATCAACTAAATGCCACCTACCGCCAGCAAGACAAACCGACTGATGTCCTGTCGTTTGCAGCCCTGGAGAACGAAGCGCCTCAAGTTCAAGAACTGCTCCAATCTGAGCCGCTCTATCTGGGGGACATTATTATCTCCCTCGACACAGCCCAACGACAGGCCGCCGAACAAGGACATAGCCTGCGCCAGGAGATCCTATGGCTTAGCGTACATGGCTTTCTCCACTTACTCGGGTGGGATCATCCTGACGATGAAAGTTTGGTAAAGATGCTTGCTAAACAAGCGGAACTCTTAGAGAAAATCGGTCTTTCACAAGGAGAATCGAGTTAGATTAGCCATGATGTGACAAACACATTTTGTGTGGCACGCCCATTTGCCAACTGTGTTCCTCAGGTTTACTCTCTATGGCAACCTCCCACGAAGATCTCCAGCCAATCTCTAATCCAGTGACAGAGCTTGCAACGGATGTGGAGCGGTCCCTGTCCTGGCAGGTAGCCAACAATTTGTTTGTCAGTTTCAAATATGCTTGGCAAGGCGTTACCTACGCCTTTCGCACCCAGCGCAACTTTCGAATTCACGTTAGCGTTGGCACCCTGGCCGTCAGCCTAGCTCTTTGGCTCCGACTCAGTCCTGTTGAAATCGCCATTATCAGCTTGACCTGTGGGGCCGTTTTGACGATGGAGCTGATCAACACTGCCCTGGAGTCGATTGTTGATCTGACAGTGCAGCAGACGTACCACGAACTCGCTAAGATCGCTAAAGACTGTGCCGCTGCCGCCGTACTCATCTCTGCGTTGATTGCGGTTTTTGTTGCAGCCTGTTTGCTGCTTCCTCCTCTCTGGATTCTTTTGCAGGCCTAGCTCCAATCATGATCATCGTCATTGATAACTACGACAGCTTTACCTACAATTTGGTGCAATATTTGGGTGAACTGGGACAGCGTTTGCCCGTTGCGCAAGATATTCGGGTTTTTCGCAACGACCAGGTGAGCGTGCAGCAAGTAGCCGATCTCAAGCCCGATGGCATTGTCATTTCTCCGGGCCCTGGTCGTCCAGATGAGGCCGGAATCTCCCTGGCGTTGATTCAAAAGTTGGGGCCAACGTTTCCCATCCTCGGCGTATGCCTGGGCCACCAGAGCATTGGTCAAGTTTTTGGTGGGGTAATCACCTCAGCCCCTGAACTGATGCACGGCAAGACTTCGCTGGTTTACCACAAGGGTGAGGGCGTTTTTGCAGGCCTCGACAATCCTTTTCAAGCAACCCGCTACCACAGCCTGGTGATTGAGCAGGCGACGTGCCCAGACATGCTAGAAGTCACTGCCTGGGTTGAGGATGGCACCATTATGGGCGTGCGTCATCGTGACTATCCTCACATCCAGGGCGTTCAGTTCCATCCAGAGAGCGTTTTAACCCAATCAGGGAAACAGCTCCTAGAAAACTTCCTTATTCCACTGAACCAACCCGTTGCTGCTAGCGTCTATTAAACAAACTGGCATTGGGTCTTTGCCCAAATGAGCAGTCTGAGCGCTAGAGTAGAGCGTTAGAACAAAAGGTGCCTCTGGGTCGAGGTTGGGACAAGTGAACTCAACTCCCTAGTGGTTGTATTACATGGTTGTGTTGAGGAAGGAGCCAGGAAGGGTATGAAGCGGCGAAAGCTTGTTCAGTATGCAGGGTCCAGCTTTTTAGCAACCTTGGGATTGGGGGTAATGTCCAATTGGCAGGCCTCACAAGCTCAAAGCGGAGGTGTCACTGTGAAATGGTTGGGGCATACCTGCTTCCAATTCACAGGGGATGGTCGCAGAATTTTGGTCAACCCCTTCCGGCGTATTGGTTGCACAGCCAACTATCGGGCACCCAATGTTCAAACTGACCTGGTCATGATCAGCAGCCGCCTGTTTGATGAAGGGTATCTGCAAGATATTCCGGGCAGCCCTCGCGTTTTGGCAGAACCCGGTACCTATCAGTTCACCAATATGCAGGTGCAAGGCATTGCGATCGCACATGACCGCAATGGCGGTCGCCGCTTTGGCAATAACGTCATCTGGAAGTGGAATCAGGGCGGGCTCAATCTGGTTCACATGGGGGGTGCAGCAGCGCCTGTGGGCTTAGAGCAGCAAATTCTTCTGGGGCGTCCTGACGTTTTGATGCTGCCTGTGGGGGGTGGCCCCAAGGCCTACACTGCGCAAGAAGCTGTTCAGGTGGTGCAAGCTCTCAAACCCAAGATGGTGATTCCGACCCACTACCGGACCCAGGCCGCTGATGCGACAACCTGTGACATTGCCAATCTCGATGAGTTCCTTAGTTTGATGCAAGGAACCCCTGTCGTTCGGGCCAATGGCGATACGGTGACCCTGCAAGCCTCCAGCCTGCCCGCCGATGGCACCAGAATTCAGGTGATGAATTACTCCTTCAGCTAACTCCTCTCATGCCGACTCCCTATCAACAACGCCGCGAACAGGTCATGGCCCAGATCGGGAACGCCACGGCAATTTTTGCCAGCGCTCCGATGGCTGTGATGCACAACGATGTGGAACACCCCTTCCGCCAGGACAGCAATTTCTACTACCTGACGGGATTTAACGAACCGGATGCGATCGCAGTGCTAGCCCCTCACCACGAGGAGCACCGCTTCATCTTGTTCGTTCGGCCCAAGGACAGGGAGCGAGAGATTTGGTCGGGCTATCGGGTCGGCGTGGACAAGGCAAAGGAACTCTACGGAGCCGATGCGGTTTACCCCATCGGTGAACTAGACGAGCACCTGCCAAAGTACCTGGAAAAGGCTGAACGGCTGTACTACCACTTCGGCCATGATGAAGCCCTAAATACCAGAATCCTCAAGTTCTGGCAGCGGCTGCTCGCCACTTACACCAAACGGGGCACAGGGCCAGTTGCAATTGAGGACTCTCACCTGCTGCTGCAAACCCTGCGGCGGGTCAAGTCTGCTGAGGAAATTGAGCTGATTCGGCAAGCCATTGCGATCACCACTAAAGCCCACAATCATGCCATGGCGATTGCCCAGCCAGGGCGCTACGAATACGAGATTCAGGCAGAAATGGAGCATTTGTTCCGCCTGGAAGGGGCGATGGGACCAGCCTACCCCTCCATCGTCGCGTCTGGGGCTAATGCCTGCATTCTTCACTACATCGAAAATGATCGGCAGATGCAGGAGGGCGATCTGCTGCTAATTGATGCGGGGTGCGCCTACGGCTATTACAACGCCGACATTACCCGCACCTTCCCCGTCAGCAGCAAGTTCACCGAAGAGCAGCGCATCTTGTATGAGCTGGTGCTAGAGGCGCAGCTTCAGGCGATTGAGAAGGTACAGCCCGGTCGCCCTTTCAACGAGTTTCACGACGCGGCAACGCGGGTGATTACTGAGGGCTTAGTAGAGCTAGGTCTGCTGACAGGCGATGTCGATACCTTGATTGAAGAGAAAAAGCATAAGGCGTTCTTCATGCACGGTACGGGCCATTTCCTAGGTCTAGACGTTCACGATACGGGCATTCTCAGGAATCCTGACAAGACCTGGAAACCCTTTGCACCGGGCAATGTGGTGACGGTTGAGCCGGGCATTTATATTACGCCTGACTATGAACCCGTTGAGGGTCAACCCCAGGTAGAGGAGCGTTGGCGCGGTATTGGCATTCGCATCGAAGACGACGTGTTGGTGACGGAAACAGGTCATGAGATTCTCACGGCAGGTGTGCCCAAATCTTTAGCCGAGATAGAGCGGTAACGTTTTGCCATATTGAGCTAATATCAAAGCCGATTCGGTAGGACACAGGCAATTTTGCCTGAGGGCCGGGATTTACAATTGGTCTAGCGAACGGATACGTCTTTGGGCTGATGCTTTTCCCACCCAGGCTCTCAAACTGAGTCAATCTGTGGTGTGTGAGGAGACCTCCGGGTGCGGCTGAATCGGCTAGTTGCGAGTCTGATGGGCTTGGCTGGAGCCTGCGTGGTAGGTGTGCCTGCCAAAGCAGCTCAATTGCAATCCTGGCAATTTGATGCCAGTCAAAATCGGTTGACCTTTAAGACGGATAGCAGCGTTCAACCTCGCGCCCGGCTGCTGTCAAATCCTAATCGGCTGGTTGTGGAGTTACCAGGCATTGGCTTTGACCAAGCTAAAGCAAATCAAGTTGTGGGCGGCAGTGTGCAGATTGTGCGAGTTGAGCAGGCTGACGAACAGACCACTCGCATGGTGCTAGAACTCAGCCCTGACTACAGCCTTACTTCTCGGCAAATTCAGGTTTGGGGGATTACCTCGCAGCAGTGGGTGGTGCAGTTGCCGGATGCGTCTGGACAGCCTGGTACAGCCCTAACCCCTCTGCCACCTCCCCTAAGGACGACTGCATCAGCGAAACCTGTGATTCCGCCCGTTCCGATCAAGGGACCGAGCATTCAATTGCCCCAGTTTGGAGGGCAAACCGGGGAAACTGTGGAGCCATCCTCGCCAGAGGTCAAGCAGATCACGACAGCGTACGTGCTCCCTGCGGCAACCCAGCTTCAGAATGTGGTCACAACGCCCAATGGCTTTTTTATTCAAACTGCGGGGGCAGCGCCTCAGGTGCAGGTGTATCGAGTGCGCGATCGCAACCAGTCCCGCCAACTGGTGGTGGATGTGCTCAATGCGCAAGTGACCAACACGCTCCGGCCTGAAGTCTTACCTCGCAACCAGTACGGCGTTAACGCTTGGAGCCTGACCCAATTTGGAACGACACCACCTGCCGTCCGCATCACCCTAGCTCTGGAAGATGGTGCGCCTGAGTGGCAAGTGACCCCGATTCGGCAGGGGGGAATTGTGCTACTACCCGTCGGCGCAGCGAACGCTTCTTCGATTTCGCCCACCATTCAACGGGGGGTACCTACAACGCAATCCCCTCGGCCTGTCTCCTTACCAACGCTAAACACACCCCCACCTCAAGGACAGCCCACCGTTCGCCCAACAGCTCCGGTGCCCACTCCAGCGACTCCACCCCCCGTTGGCACTCCCATGCCTCAAAGCCAACCCGTTTTCAATCAGCCCATACCTCAAGGGCAACCCGTTGTGGTTCTCGATCCGGGACACGGTGGGCCAGATCCGGGCGCAGTTGGGATTGGGGGACTGCAAGAAAAATGGGTTGTAACAGCAGTGACTCAGCAGGTGGCAGCCGTGTTGCGATCGCAAGGCATTACGGTCTTGCTCACTCGCCAGGGCGATGAGGATGTTGATTTGCAGCCTCGCGTAGAGATTGCCGAAAATGCCAATGCCACGCTATTTGTCAGCATCCACGCCAACGCCATCAGTATGGATCGGCCTGAGGTAAACGGGGTCGAGACTTACTACTACTCGGATATGGGGGAGCGCTTTGCTCAAGTGCTTCACAGTCGAGTGGTCAGCATGAGTGGAATGGCCGACCGAGGCACACGGCAAGGCCGCTTTTTTGTGCTGCGGCGGACGTCGATGCCTGCGGTGCTCGTTGAAACGGGTTACGTGACAGGAGCCATTGATGCGCCAAAGTTGAGGGATCCTAACTGGCAGGCACAAATGGGAAATGCGATCGCAGCCGGCATTCTCGATTACCTGCGCCAGGGTTACTAATCCGCTACAAAATCAACTTTGTCGTAAATATCAGCTAGGGAGATTTCAAAAGGTAGCGAGGCCAGTCTTAAAACCGCTTCTTCTCCGTCGTACTCTGAGAAAAGCCAGTGGCGAGGCTCAGTTTTGGTGTATTGCTCAACGTGCAGGGAGTATTGGTCAATCAGCACATACTCCTGAAAACCGGGAATCGTGCGGTAGGCCTTGAATTTTTCACCCTGATCGTATGCCTGAGTCGATTCTGACAAGACCTCAGCAATCATTAAGGGGTTGATCAGGGTGTCTCTGCGCCCCTCCTGAAATTGCAAGGCTCCTTGCACTACCATAATGTCGGGGTAAGTGTAGATTCGTCGATTAGGGATCCAGAGGCGCTGATCGGTGACAAAGACATCGTAGGGTTGCCGCTTGAGGGCAAAGTTGAGAGCTGCATAAAAATTGCCTACGATTCTGTTGTGATTGGGCGTTCCGCCAACCATCGGCACAATGGCTCCGTCAATGTACTCATGCCGTTCTTCTGAGGAAATTTCTAGTGCTAGGTATTCCTCAGGGGTATAAGTCTGCTTCTCTTGCGCTTGCATAATTGCCCAACCCCTCTAAGAGAAAGCCCATCTGAATTTTAACAAGGTGCGATCGCGCCCTAGTTCTCTCTATTTCTGGAAAACAGCTTTCGCGGTAGGGGCAGATTTTGGGTCTGCCCCTACGAACAGGGTTAAACATTCGGCAGTGCCAAATTTTTTGGCCCTAGTCAAACTTGGGTGGACTAGTTAGAGGATCGATAGCGTTGCAGGTAGCGCAGCACATCACCGGGATCGGGGCGAATCACTAAGCCGTTTTCGGGAATGTCGATCACGCGGCTCCACTCAAAGCGCTCAGCATAACCAAGAATGTGCAAGCTATCGATGGCACTACGAGTATCGGCCTCGGAGCCAACTAGATACAGGCGCAACCGTCTTCGCCTCGACTGGACTGTGGGGTTTACAGACACAGGAGGCTGTGCCGTCTCCGTCAGAGGAGACGACAGAAAGTATTGAATTTGCAGCATTTAAGGGGATTCCTTTGAAATATGGGTTAGGAATCCCCGAAAAATGGCCACCCTAGACGTTTGCGAGAAGCAGGGCGGCTAAAATAAGCACAGCCCGTGCGACAGGCACTCACTGTCGTTTGGGTTAGGCGCTGGCGGATGTTGGTCGCATCTTCCAGTGCCGGCAGACCACCTTTCGGGGTTGAACCAGCTGCCGCGAAACAGCTATAGCTGCAAATGCTATCCGATTTGATCTCGGATTTCAAGCAACATTTGCTACGGACAAAAACCGGGTTTCTTGAAGAAACCCGGTTTCTCATTTAGTGATTCTGATCCTCTAGCGCGATCGCACTAGGGTTTCTTTGCAGTTTGTGCAATGTAGTTTTGATCAATAAAAGGCCCACTAGCGGAAAGCTAATGGGCCTTAGAATGCATCTATAAATGCCTTCCCTAGAATTCCCAGGTGGAGAGGTAAGATCTCACCTCCCAAATAGGAGTCTGTTGTAACTGCAGATTACGGGAAGAGCAGGCAGAGAAAGTGGGAAAACACACACCGACTAAAAAGAGAGATTCAAGATTACACGGTTAAGCTGCAGCTAGCTCCAGTAATGCTTCTGAATGATCCAGAGAACGGAGATTGCTCCAGAGGGTGTATTTATACTCAGAAACTGTGATCACAACTTCAATTCCTTTCTGGGCCAGTGACCAAGCCAATTCGTAGATGTAGTTGCGTCCCTGCAGGTTAGTACTCTTGAGACAACCAAAGATCTCATTACGGCAGTTCATGCCGTCTTGAACTTGTCCATCAGCCCAGAACTTAAAGGTCGAAACCATTTTTTCGTTGATGACTAGGGGTTCCATGTAAGCTCTCCGGGCAGGTAAAGGTGAATCTCTCTATGTCCTTAAAGGTACGACTAGAAAGTGGAAAACTCGTGGAGGAATTTTCGTGTTAAAAATGGGGCAGTACTCGGATGGCTAATTGACCGGGAAAAACTGTACTGTCCATGTCTATCGCCCCGGTCAAGCTCCCGTCGTTTCAGAGAACCCTGAAACTGCGAGCGGCAATTCAGAACTTCCCAAATTTCGCTTACGAATGGCAAAAATGGGTAATTTTGGTATTCCTGGCGTCGAAGACTGTCATGCTTGCACAGGAGTAGGCTCTCGTAGTGCAATCAAGGCTAGGTCAATGCGATTCTCTGCGGGTTGGGTTACTTCAGCCCGAACACTAGGACCAAAGAATGTCTCAAAACGGCCCTGCTTTTCCTGCCACACAGAAAAGGGAATGACCTCAGAGGCAAACTCCAAAATCAAAGCATAGGCACCCCCAATCTCCGCTTCCCGAACGCCAACCAAAACGGGGCGATCCGCATCAGAAGGGCTTAAACCTAAGCGCTCCAACACTTCGTCTAAGTGAGCTTCCTGCCCATAGCGAAAGCGAGTGACGTCCTTACGCACCTGGTTCAGAGTAGGGGTTGCTTGCTCCTCCCGCAGCTTGATTACGGTTGGCGAGGAAGGGACTGAATAAGGAACCGGTTTTAGCTCAGACGCTCGTAGGGCCAATCCTCCCAACAGAACAGGAATGCCGTAGAAAAATCCGGCTAAGTTCAAGGTTGGGTTGTCTTGAAAATAGGCAACAAATCCAACGACCGTCAGAATGCCACCGACGACGAGCAAGATGGAACCCAAAGAGGCTTTGCCGAGCATGAGATTTCACAAAATGTATTGAATCCATTTTTAATGATGCCGCTTTGTGGGAGGGAAGGGTAGAGAAATCTCCCAATTGCGCTGTACCAAGTGACCGCAAAGTTGCTTATTCTGTTTAAGGAACGTTCAGCAGAGGCCCTCAGCATGGACTTACAAACGATTCGCGATCGCATCGAACAAATCAAAGGTAAGCGGGACGCTCTAGTTCGTCTGCTGGAGCAACCCGACCTGGGCACCTTGCGGATTGACGTTAACCAGGCGCTCGAAGAAATGGACGATCTGCTTGAAGAGTTTGATCGGGCCTTCCCCAATGCCTCAAACGGCTAACTTCCCTTTCCACAGGCCACCCAATGGCTGAACTCCTAACCCTATTCCACTTAGTAGCAGGCAATGGCGACAACGTATAGCGTCGAAATCAAACACCAGGGCAACACCCAAACCATTACTGTTGCAGAAGATCAAACCGTGCTAGCTGCTGCTCAAGATGCGGGGCTAGACCTACCCTATTCCTGTAGCGCTGGCGTTTGCACAACCTGTGCGGCCCTAGTCCTCGAAGGACAAGTCGATCAGACCGACGGAATGGGTGTGAGCCCCGACCTTCAGGCTGAAGGCTATGCCCTGCTGTGCGTGGCCTATCCCCGCTCTGACCTGAAAATTGAGACCGAAAAGGAAGACATCGTCTACCAAAAGCAGTTTGGCCAATCCTAAGACTGCCGTTCCATTCACCTAGTCCTTAAGCGATTGATCACCCATGACCACTCACTTCATCACCGCTGAGATCGACCTCACCGAATCTACAGAAGACCTGCAAGAGGCCATTGAGAGCGAACTGCAAAAACGGGGCGAACCCCTGCGCTGGGCCGTCACCACTGTTGATGAAGAGAATCAAAAAGCGGTGGTTGAAGCCGTTGTAACGACTAACGCTGAAAGTTAACCCGTGGCTCAGCGTCCGTACAC
>DATNQF010000043.1:0-12508 GCA_036702855.1 Trichocoleus sp.
CGGCCACTTTTTGCTGTAGAACGGGGGCTTGCTTTAAGACCTCAGTAAAACTGTCGGCCCGTAACTTCAGGGCACGACCCTTAATTTGCACTTGCACTTTCCAAGGGGAACCTTCCTCCTTGAGAAACAATGGAATACCGGCCATCCCCTCATTGCCAGTTACCCCCATTTCAACCTCTTCCCCCTGAGGTGTCGAATTGACCCACGACAATAAGCCCGCTGTTGGGAAATAGACTTCTGTAATCCGCTCCCGAACCTCATGCAAAACTTCTCCCTGTTGGAGTTCAACCTCCTCCAAATTGGGTTGAAGAAGAGCGTATTCCTCTTGAGGGAGTGAATCTAAAACATAATTGTTTGAAATTCGACGTTCCTCTGAGTTAGGCACGCATCCTCCTAGATATTGAATTTTGTAGAGTTTACCTCCATTAGATCATTAGACTGCTTACCGTGAGCGGCTTCCGTTCGCTGGAGAACGGACATACATCACTTAAAGTGATTGAATTGTCTGCAACCCAAAGGGGGATCTTATCAAGATTCTGCACAAAAAGGACTGTTGTGACAAAAGGGCGAATTCTCTGTGTTGATAACTCGGTTGACGATTGTGAACTACTGAGCTTCGTTCTCCAGGACTCCGGCTATACCGTAGAGGTCGCTCAAACAATGGCTGAGGGTGTTCGCCTAGCGAAGAACAAACCACCCGATCTGTACTTACTAGATGTGTCCTTGCAAGATGGCACTGCATTCGATCTACTGGGTAAGGTTCGCACCTTTTCCCCCGATACTCCCGTAATTATTTGCTCTGCTGATGTGCGTGACTCCACTCAGCAAAGTGCGATCGCAGCTGGCGTTCAAGCCTTCCTATCCAAACCTGTCAACCTGGATGTGCTCGTAGAGAAGGTTGATCAACTGCTGAGCTAATGCTTCTAGGGTGTTACTTAGAGTGCGATCGCACCCGATTTGATTCCAGACGCCAACACAAAAAAGACGGACTGCAAAGCCCGTCTTTTCGATCAATTATGAAACTTGGGAGAAAGTTGATGGCGAGACTGGAAAAAGGCTTGCCTACTTTAAAAAAGCGTCAGGACATAGATCAAGACGAATAGAACAATCCAGACAATATCAACGAAGTGCCAGTAGATCTCGGCCATTTCAACCCCGACGTGCTTCTCAGCGCTGTAGTGCCCAGGCCGACGGGAGCGCCAGAGTACGCCCAAAATGAGCAGCAACCCAATGAAGACGTGGGCTCCGTGGAAGCCTGTCATCAAGTAGAAGCAGTTGCTAAACAGATTGGTACGCAGGCCGTAGCCCAAATTCATGTATTCATACACCTGGCCTGCGAGGAACACGGCACCCATCAAGGCTGTGATGATGTACCACTTGCGCAGCCCTGCTACGTCGCCTTTTTTAATGGCAGTATCGCCATAGTGAATGACAAAGCTCGAAGACACCAGAATGATGGTGTTGATGCCTGGGAGCAGAAGTTCAACTTCGGTGCCCTCAGGCGGCCATTGTGCAATCGTGCTACGGAAAACCAGGTAAACGGCAAAGAAGCCGCCAAACATCAAGAACTCTGAGGAGAGGAAGGTAATCAGCCCCCATACCCTAAAGTCAGGGTGTTCCTCATGGTGTGCTGTCGCATGCGCCCCAGCGGTAGTTTGATCAGGTTCGATTGCGCCTTGCATGGTGGGTTTTTAGAAAACGACAAAGGGTGTTGGGATGCTTTTAGGGCTTAGAGATGCCGTACACGACATCTCTAAGCTGTGGAGTTCTGAAACTACTTGGGAGATGCGATCGCATCTTCGATAGTAGGCCGGTCGGAGGGGGGTATCTCCTCAACATGACCATAGGCATACGGGCCACGAGTCAAAACGGGCAGCACAGGCCAGTTTTCGATTGGAGGAGGCGACGAAGTTGTCCACTCCAAAGTCATGGCGTTCCAAGGGTTGCCGCTAGCTTTCTCCCCTTTGAAGAAACTCCACACCAGGTTGAACACCAGTGGCAGGATGGAAACTGCCAGAATGTAAGCCCCTGCTGTAGCCAACTGGTTGCCATGGGTGAACTGAGGATCATACATGGCAATCCGGCGGGGCATGCCTAGCGTTCCTAACCAGTGCATCGGCATGAAAGTTAGGTTGCCACCAATGAAATTCAATACAAAGTGAACTTTCCCCAAGGGCTCATTCAGCATCCGCCCGGTCATCTTTGGATACCAGTGATAGATCCCGGCATAGAGACCTGAAACAGAGCCGCCAAAGAGTACGTAGTGGAAATGCCCCACTACGTAATAGGTGTCGTGAACATGGATGTCGAAGGGTACGGCACCCAGTGTGACGCCACTGATGCCCCCAAACACAAACATGGACAGTAGGGTCAGGGCAAACAGCATTGCGCTGGTTAGGCGAATCTTACCTCCCCACAGCGTTGCCACCCAGCTAAAGATCTTGACCCCAGTTGGAACGGCCACAATTAAGGTTGAAACCGTAAAAAAGATCCGCATCCAAGGTGGAGTGCCGCTGGCAAACATGTGGTGTACCCAAACAAACAGTCCCACCACACAGATGGCCAATGAGGAATAGGCAATAGCCTTATAGCCAAAGATCGGCTTGCGGGCGTGTACCGGAATTACCTCCGACATAATGCCGAAGACCGGAAGAATCATCAGGTATACCGCTGGGTGGGAGTAGAACCAGAACAAGTGCTGGTAAACCACGACGTTCCCACCTGCATCAGGCCGGAAAAAGGAAGTGCCAAAGTTGATGTCAAACAGCAGCAAAATCATTGCCGCTGCTAATACCGGGGTAGAAAATAGCGCCAGCAGGGAGGTCGCCAAAATTGCCCAGCAAAATAGAGGGATCTGATCCCACTTCATGCTGGGAATTCGCATGTTCAGGATGGTCACAATAAAGTTGACCGATCCCAAAATAGAGGACGTACCCACCAGAATGATTGCCAAAATCCACATCGTTTGGGCGACGTGGGGTGTGACTAGGCTAAGCGGTGGGTAAGCGGTCCATCCAGCTTGGGCACCGCCAAAGTAGAAGCTCCCTATGATCAGCAGTGCTGCTGGCGGGTTGACCCAAAAGGCTAAGGCATTGAGCTTTGGGAAGGCCATGTCTCTGGCCCCAATCATCAACGGCACCAGGTAGTTACCAAACCCACCAATGGCGGCTGGTACAACCCACAGGAAGATCATGATCGTCCCGTGGTTGGTGAGAAAGGCGTTATACAGGTCGGGGCTGAGAAAATCGGAGTCAGGGGTCGCCAGCTCTGTCCGCATGGCGACAGCCATGGCCCCCCCAACCAGGTAGAAGATAAAAGACGTGACCAGGTATTGGATGCCGATAACCTTGTGGTCAATATTAAAGGTGAAGTAGTCGTACCACTTCCACTGTTCTTTCGGGTAGGAATAATCCTTCAGCGCACCGAGGGCAAGGCTTGCGTCTGTTGGGGCTGAGATATTCGCTTGAGCCATATGCGTTGAATATATACCGTTGATGGTTGCGTCGGGATTGCCGTGTTTGGATTACTGCAAGGGTTGGCTGAGTTGGGAAATTAGATGCCTGTCAATGCCTAGATCTTGAGTGTGGGTCGCTAGGTAGTCAGCATCCGATTGTTCGGCAGGATTAAGTGCGATCGCATCATTAGTAGATGCGCTAGCAGTCCGGCTCTCAACCCACTGGGCAAAGTCCTCTTCGCTGTGAACGATGACCTGAGTGCGCATTGCACCGTGATAACCACCGCAGAGTTCGGCGCAGACGATGGGATAGGTGCCCACTTTACTTGCAACAAACCGTAGCTCGCTTCTTTGACCGGGAAGAGCGTCCTGCTTAAGGCGGAACTGTGGGATCCAGAAGGAGTGGATGACGTCTTGACCCGTAATGTTGAGTTGGACATCACGCCCTACGGGGATATGAAGTTCTCCATCCGTAATGCCGCTCTCTGGATATTTGAAGACCCAAGCAAATTGAAGACCTGTCACATTCACAGTTAAGTCAGCTAGGTTTCCCTGCTCATCAGGAGAAGCGCCAAACCCATACACTGGAATTTTTGAATCAACAGCCTGCTCTGCCTGTGCCAGCATTGGCATACTCACGTCAGTGACCACTGTTTGTGGTGCTTGGGCCATCAATGCGCCATGAGCATGGTCATGACTACCCGGAGCAAAGCCTCCCATTTCTTGGAAAACGTAAACACTATATATTCCAAGACTGATGACCACGATGGAAGGAATGGCTGTCCAAAGCGCCTCTAGGGGTAAGTTGCCTTCAATGGGCAACCCGTCCGTGTCATCACCTTCACGACGGCGAAAGCGAATCAAGGCAAAAATAATGGCCCCTTGAACCAGCAAAAAGAGGGCAGTGCCGATCATCACCATGACATTGAAGAAGTCATCTAGCAGCGGTGCTGCTGCTGAGGCTTGCTCGGGCAGCATGTGGTGATTTAGGCCGGCCCAAATACTAATAAGGGTGACGACCACCCCAATTATCAGGGTCCAGAAGGGAGCAGGAATCTGTTTCATAACCGTTCTCCACTAAGGGAGGTCGCACATTGATCATATTTGCTGGAGACAGAAAAATGCCTGACAGCACTAATTCGGATCCTAGAAGCGAGATTCTAAACCGGGGGGAAAACTTTGGATTTGTTTCATTTCAGGGGTTCTTTTAGCCTGTTTCTGTTGAGTTTTGTAAACAACATTTTGTATCGACAGCATTAAGGAATGTAGAACCTTATCTCTACCACTAAACTTTTACTGCGAGGATGTATCTACTTATACTTGCGAGAACTTAAAGAATCTAAAGTAAATATTAAGGAATAAGCTGATGGTCATGGAGCACTCAGGACTATCTTCTTTTTGAGAATTTATTCTTACGCATGTAAACAAATTTTCATCCCTCTAAGTAAGTAGTAAGAGACCTCTCAATGGCTGAGTTTGGTTTTCCCTTGAAGGGAGTGTCCTAAGCAATGTGATGTTGATGTTAGACCTTGAGAAGCAATAGGAACCACTATGCCATTTCCCCTAAACTCTGAGCAGGAAGATATTCGGAAGCAAGCTTTAATCGCCCTTACAGCTCAGTTCGTTAAGCAGGGACATCCTCCGCAGTATGCACAGCAAATGGCAACTGCCACAATTTTTCAAGCTGATTTGGAACTGCGAAATGCTCAAATGAGCCGAATTTTAGTGTGGTTAAGAGACCAGCACCCAGAAATCTACCAAGAGGCAGTTGATCTGGCTGAAACAGTTCGCCAGGAGTTTGAAAAGCGGGTAAAGGCTGATTATTAGACCACCTCAAAGAAATAGAGGGTCTTCTTAAGACATGACCGCTGTAATAAGGAGTTACCTTCTGCCAAACTCAGCCGTGAGTTTGACAAGAAAATGCTCAAGTGCCTCTTCAGATTTTTAAGAAGTTTTAATCAGTCCATCTCAGCGTTTCCAAAATGGTAAGTGAGCCGATTGCTGTTGAAGTCCTGCTAAGCAGTGGTGAGGCGCTACTGAGTGAAAATGCGACAGAAGCGTTTGACCTCCTGCATCAGGCCTTGCAGCTTGCTCGCACAGAGGATGACCTCAGTCACCAACTAAGCGTGTTGCAAGTTCTAGGTAGGGCTTATCAGCAAACGGATCAGGTAGAAGCTGCGATCGCAACTTTGGAGCAGGCGGTTGCGATCGCCCTAGCCACTGCCGATCTCTACGCGCTATACCAATGCCACCGCCAACTCGCTCACCTTCACAAAGCCACCCACAACTTTAAGGCTGCGCTCCACCACCTGGAAGCTGCCGAATCTGCTCGCGAGGAAACGTTTCAAGTTCAAGCCCATCCCTGGTTTCGGTTAATTGCCACCAGTCCTTTGGGCTTTTCGGCCCACTCCTCTGCAGGTGGGGATGGGTTACTGGGCACGATTCAAGAACACTTTCACAGCCTGTTTAACTCCATTCCCATTGGCCTGTATCGGGCTAGACCCGATGGAGCACTATTAGAAGCTAACCCAGCCTTGATCCAACTGCTGGGGTTCCCCGATTGGGAAACCTTTATCCGTACCCCAGGAGCTGATCGCTATATGAGCTCAGTGGTGCAGCAGACAAAGCAGTGTTCCCTAGATGCAGATGGTGTTTTAAGAAACTGCGAAGTGCACTTGCGTCGCCACGACGGCCTCTTCATTTGGGTCAGACTCCACACTCGCCTGGTTTATCAGAAAGATGGTCTCCCTCTGTACTACGAGGGGGCCATGGAAGACATTTCGGAGACTAAAGCAGTGCAGCAGGTGCTAGAAGAACTGGCAACCCTTGATTCGTTGACCCACATCTTTAACCGCCGTCATTTCCTGGATCTGGCACAGCGGGAGTTGGCCCGCTCAGTTCGGTTCCAGCGACCTCTGGCTTTAGTAATGCTAGATATTGACCACTTCAAAGCTGTGAACGATGTCTATGGTCATTTGACGGGGGATGACGTGCTTAAGGAAATAGTGTTTCGCTTGCAAACAAACCTCCGCAAAAGTGACATTTTGGCTCGATTTGGTGGGGAAGAGTTTATTTTGCTCATGCCCGAAACGACTGAAAAAGAAGCGTTTGAGGGAGCCGAACGGCTCCGTTGCCTAATTGCTGATAGCCCCTACAAGAGTCTTCAGGGTTGCATTGCACTCACGATTAGCTTGGGGGTAACCAGTTGTTCCATAGCGCAATCTGCAACCCCCTATCTAGACGATTTAATTCGTCAAGCAGATCAGGCACTTTACCAGGCTAAGCATCAGGGCCGGAATCAGACTCAGATCTATCGGCCTTTAGACACCGAGCATTTGCAGTTGGGATAATTGACTCCCTTGCGCCTGGAGTTGGCTGGCGACCCGCTGACCACTGCGGACGGCCCCCTCCATGTAGCCGACAAAATTGTCCGTGTGTTCTCCCGCAAAGTAAAGACGACCGCACGGTTGCCTCAGCACAGGCCAGAAGCGGGCAAACTGCCCTGGCCCATAGTTGGAGTAGGAACCGCCCGTGTAGCGTTCTTTCGGCCAAACGGCAGTTTGAGCTGTCTTTACATGGCTGCGGCAACCGGGATAAATGGTCTCGTATTGATCGAGCACGCTCTGAATGCGATCTTTGTCGCTGAGTGGCAGCAGCGCTTCCCCGTGCTTACCAGAGATGTAAGCTGTGAGAATGCCCGACTTCCCTGCCTGCCGGACAGTAGCATCGGTGGCAAAGCCAATGGGTAGGTCGGTAATGGTTAATCCTGTGGTTTGGTAACGGGTGCGCCAGATGCGTTCATCAAACTGAATCATGACCTTAACGTGAGAACCGTAGTTGAGCGATGCGATCGCAGCTTGGATCTCCTCCGGCAAGTTTGGTGAAAACTGTACTTCGCGCAGCGGTGGTAACGGCGTTGCAATGATTGCATAATCGGCTGTCAGGGTTCCTTGGGCGTGCATGATCTGTACACCTTGAGGAGACTGTGCGATCGCACTAACCGGACAGTTCAATTTCACGGCTTCTCCTAAGCGGCGGGCAAGGGCCTCTGGCAACTGCGCATTACCCCCCGCAATTCGGTACATCTCCAAACGCTGGTCCGGCACTTTGTCGTAGAGAGCTGCCTGCTCCATTAAAAACAGCAAAGACAGTTGATCCGGCTCATCCATTTCGCCTCGCAAGTACTGCTCCGTCAGCTCACGGGCCAGCGGATCGAGGACAAGGGTATCCATCCAAACGGCGACGCTCTGCTGATCCCACTGTGCTGCTTCTGTGAGCCAGTCTGGATTGCGAAAGTATTCCCTGGCCTGCAATTCCAGGGTGATCCAAAAGCGATCAATGCTATCAATTACCGATTCTCCGAAGGTATTGGCCAACCCCTCATCAGAAAACGTACAACGCTGCTGCCTAACGAAATAAATGCCCTCAGCAGGAGACGTATGCACTGGAGCCAGCCGTAGCCCCAACTCCTGAACGTAATGGTGCATTTGCCGATGAATCTGGTAGCTGTCGATGTATTCTCCCCCCGCTTCTGCATACTGCCCATTAGCAAAGCCCTCGCGTAGCGTGTAGACTCGCCCCCCTACCCGGTCTCTGGCCTCCAAGACGGTGACCTGCCACCCCTGCTTTTGCAACTCATAGGCAGCTACTAATCCAGCTAAGCCTGCTCCAATAACGACGACTTTTCCCCTAGCAGGGGCAGCTAGAGCTGGGGCCGGAGAAAGGGCACCTGTGATTAATGACCCGGCCAGCCAGCGAAGAAATACCTTACGGGACAGCATAGGAACAATTCAGCCTATCGACGCTCACTCGCGAAAATCATAACGCCTGCCCCCTTGTCTTTCGCTTGCAACGCCTGCATGGCCCTTTAAAAACAAAAAGTCCGGGTTGGATTCATCAAGTTAGAGCGAACTCTAAGGTGACTTTTGCCAACCCGGCCTGAGCTTTGGAGCACACGCGAGTCTACAGGATGTTTTTATAGTCCGGCATGATTGGTACAACGCCAATACATGAAAGTTCAGGAAAGTTCAGTTCATAATTCAGGACTTGTCTTGAAAGACTGAACTAATGCTAAAAACACAAGGGATCACGAAGAAGAAATGCCTTTTGAACAGAGTTGGTAAGCAGATCGCTGCGAGACAATGAGGTGAACTATAGCCCTGCCTACCTATGTCTCACACTACTGCCCCTTCTGACGAAACCCTACGTCAACTCCTGACCCATGCCTGCACCATTGCTGTGGTGGGCCATTCAGATCGCCCTGATAGAGCGAGTTACCGCGTTGCCCAGTATCTGCGCCAAGCGGGCTACCACGTTTTTCCTGTCAATCCTGCTGTTGCCACCATTGATGGGGAACGCTGCTATGCGACTTTAGCCGATTTGCCTCAGCCAGTAGATATTGTTAACGTGTTTCGCCGCTCTCAGTTTTTGCCTGCACTAGTTGACGAGGCCATTCAGTCTAATGCGAAAGCAATCTGGGCTCAGCTTGGTATTGCCCATCCGGAAGCTGCCGCTAAGGCTGAAGCCGCCGAAGTTCCTCTCGTGATGGATGCCTGTATCAAGATTGAGCATCATCGGCTTGCGATCGCACCCCACTAGTTTACTGTTGAGCTTGCTTCTAACTAGAAACCCTGCATCGCCATCCCCTAAACAATTGTTTACACTTGAGTCTGTCTATCCTGATGTCCTTCTCCCTTGACTTTTCACCCCTAGCCTTATGACTGTAACCCCCTCCCTGCTTGAGCTTCTCTTCACAGGTGCAAACCTCTTTGTGCTGCCGTTTTGGGCCTTGATGGTATTGCTGCCTAATATCCAACTGACTCGTTGGGTGATGAAATTCTACCTACCCTACGCTGCTCTAGCAGGTCTTTACCTTTTTCTCTTTATCACCAGCTTTAACAATGTCCAGGGGATCGAAGCTCTGTCCGACCCCAATTTGAAGCTAGCTGACCTAGCCGCGCTTTTTGCGAACCCCCATGTCACCGCTACGGGCTGGGTTCACTACCTAGTGTTCGATTTGTTTATAGGTCGCTGGATTTATTGGCAGGGCCAAGAAAGCGGCGTATTTACCCGCCATTCTCTAGCGCTATGCCTGTTTGCAGGCCCCATGGGGTTGCTGTCTCATTTACTCACCGATGCACTTTGGAAGCGGTTTGCGAAGGGCACCCCTAAGGCTTCCGTTGAGGGAGCTTAGGCAAAAGAGTCCGGGTTCCAAAGCTAGCTTTTAAGACTGCTGGAAAGGCTTAGGAGCTTCCAATGGCTGAACAGCTTCTCCAGGCGTTTTTTTCAAGGTTACTCACTGAGACGGTTCGGATTGAGAGGGTGCAGAGGTGACATTACACTTGCCCCCCAGAGCATTAACGATGGTGCAAGTATTGGCGGCCAGCATGGCTTGGACTGTTGAACCGTCTGTACCTGGGCCTCCAGGACCGGCATCATAAAGGCGCTCACTGACGACATTGACCCCAGCATCTCTGGCAACAGTTTCAATTAGTCTCGGGTCGGTGGTGGCTTCAGCGAAAACAGCAGGGACTTTGGCTGATTTAATCTCCTCTACCAGTTCGGTGAGCGTTGCCGCTGAGGGCTTTTCGGCGGTGCTTAAGCCAGAGAGAACCCCCCCTACTTCAAAGCCGTAGGCTTCGGAAAAGTAGCGGAAGGCATCGTGGGTCGTGACTAGGGTGCGATTAGCAGGGGGCACGGTCTCTGCTTGCTGCCGCATCCATTGGTCAAGTTGAGCGAATTGGGTTTTCAAGTTGGCAGCAGTTTGGGCATACTGGCTGGCATTTGCAGGGGCCGCTTTACTGAGGTGAGTCGCCAGGACAGTTGCGATCGCACCATTATTAGCCGCGCTTTGCCACACGTGGGGATCGGGCTGTGGTTCGCCCTCTGATTCAGCGTTCTCTTCATGGCTGTCTTCTTCATGAGCATGTTCATGCTCGTGGCCCTGGGCCAAAATCGGTTGCGGTACAGCCTCTTCGTAGACCGCAATCTTAGGGGCTGAGTTAGGCGTGGCGTTGATCATGCCAATAACAGAGGGTTCAAACTGGTAGCCACCGTAGAGAATAAGATCCGCCTCATCAATGGCAGCGCGGTCGGAGGGTGAGGGCTTGTAGACGTGGGGGTCTTGCCCGTAGTCCAGCAGGCAAGTTAGTTCTATGGTGTCACCTGCAATTTGCTGAGTTAAGTCGCAGAGGACCGTGTTTGCTGCGACAACGCTAGGACGCTCAACTACGGCAGGAGCTGGAGCGGCTTCCTCACGAGCTGGCTGGGCGCAGCTTGCCAGGATGAGGACAACCTGCCAAGACAACACGGGTGCGATCGCTCCCCAACCCGCGCGAAAATGCACCCCTCTTCTACTCCGGCGGGCCAACTTAGAAGTCAACTTAGAACGGGTAAACATGAAGAAACGTCCCTACCTCAAAAAGGGTCTGCTATCATAAATTTGAGAATGATTATCATTGTTGACCATGCTAGAGACCCGTCGGCTATCTGTCAATTACCGGGGCATTCCGGCGCTGCAAGATGTTTCTGTGGCCCTGAATCCTGGTGAGATGGTTGGGCTGATTGGCCCGAATGGGGCGGGTAAAAGCACGCTAATTAAGGCCATCCTAGGATTGGTGCCCCATCAAGGGCAGGTTCTTTTTCGAGGAATTCCCCTGAAGCGGCAGCGACAGCGAGTAGCTTATGTGCCCCAGCGCAGCCAGATTGATTGGGACTATCCCACGACAGCCTGGAATGTGGTGATGATGTCTCAGACAGTCTCAATGGGATGGTTTCATGCGCCCACAGCACGACATCGGCAGGTTGTTCAGGCTGCGCTAGAGCAAGTGGAAATGGCAGATTTGGCCCATCGCCAGATTGGGCAGTTATCGGGCGGGCAGCAGCAGCGGATTTTCCTGGCACGGGCTCTGGCTCAACAGGCAGACTTATATCTGTTAGATGAACCCTTTACAGGCGTCGACAAAAAAACTGAAGGAATTTTGCTGCGAATCTTTCGCTCTCTCCAAACGCAGGGCAAAACCCTGCTAGTTAGCTGCCACGAATGGGGCGATATTTTGCAGCACTATGACCGTCTGCTGCTGTTGAATCACTGTCTACTTTCTGATGGCGCTCCTGTGGACGTGATGACTTTGGATAATTTACAGCGAGCCTACGGAAGCAACCTACAAGCGCCTAACCCTGGCCCATTTCCTTCTCTTTTAGCAGGCTAGATACTGGAACCGTGTCTATGACTGCTCGGGCTGTTGCACTCGGTTGCGGGTCAAAATGCCTTGGCTTGGGCTAGCCAGCAGTGCTAACAGAAACAGCACAAAGACGGTTAGAGCAATGGTTGGACCCGAGGGGATATCGAGGTAATAGCTGAGGTAGATGCCGATTATGCTTGCGATCGCACCGATTACCGCCCCCAAAATCATCATCCAGTGAAGTTCTTTCACCAGTAGGTAAGCGGTCAGAGCAGGCCCAACCATCAGCGCAATCACCAAAATCACCCCCACGGCTTTCATCCCGGTGACAATTGTGAGCGTGACTGCTGCGGTCAAACCCCAATTAATTAAGGTAACGGGCAGCCCCATTGCCTCGGCCCCCATGCGGTCAAAGGTGAAAAAGAGCAACTCCTTGTAAAAGAGTTTGATGGCAGCCAAGAGCCCTACCGTAATCAATCCCATGTGCCATAGGTCGGCGGTTGTCACACTTAATAAATCACCAAAAAGCAAACCCTCTAGGTCGAGAGTGCTGCGGAGAATGGTCAGAAGTGCCACTCCCAGAGCGAAGAAAGCCGC
Organism: Trichocoleus sp.; assembly: GCA_036702855.1. Classification (GTDB taxonomy): domain Bacteria; phylum Cyanobacteriota; class Cyanobacteriia; order Phormidesmidales; family Phormidesmidaceae; genus JACVSF01. The sequence continues at coordinate 12,235 of DATNQF010000043.1, forward strand.
CAGCGTCAACGCCATAATTGAGTCCGCCTTGATCCGGGACTGGGATTCGACCCAGGTGATCACGCCCGTACTCAAAATGCCAAAAACAAACGCTCCAATCAGTAAGTCCCAGCCGAGAAAGTGTGCGATCGCAAGTCCTGGCAGCACTGAGTGAGACAGCACATTGCCCAACAAAGACATTCGCTGCACAATCAGGTAAGTCCCAACTATGGGACACAGCACCCCCGCCAAAACGCCTGCAAAAAGGGCATTACGGATGAATTCATATCCCAAC
>DATNQF010000066.1:0-22812 GCA_036702855.1 Trichocoleus sp.
AGAGTTGGAGTTCGTTGTCCCTGAGAGGTTTCAATACGAACTTTCACGCCGGAAAACTGTAGAGCTGCTTCAGCAAACTCCTTTTGTAAGCGAGGGTTGGAGTTGGTGAACTGCGGAGAGGCTCCTGTTAGACATCCATCGCCAATGAAGTAGGCCAACAGCTTAACCTGGTGCTCTGGCAGGGTTTGTGTCCCAAATACGGGAAGGCGACGGGGCACAGCTACCTTATCCCCTACCTTAAGCTTGGCAAGCGGTCGCCAGCCTCCAAACGTTAGATAAGGATGGGAAAGGGTGGTTTCTATCGTGCGACCTAGCCGAGTAGTCACTTGAAAGACAGGCTTTAAGCCGTCATCGACGTAGGCACTCGGTTCAATAAGCTTAAATTGCCAATCTTTTCCAAGGGTTAGCAGTTGAGCAGACTTTTGCTGATAAAGTTCGCCAATGGTGGCGAGGCTACCATCAGACAGCAGGATTTCGGCATCCTCGCTGAGACACTTGCCCATTGCCGGACGACCCGCAGCGATGATTAAGTCAGAGCGCTGGAAGCCCTGAGTCATGGCATCTAGGTCGTAGAAGTTGCAGGGAATTCCGGGGAGGACGATGCCGAGCGATCGCTGCTCGATCTCTGCAAAGGTGTCGATCAGAATGTCAGACGTAGCCGTCAAACCGCTCTGAGGCCGATCTTGGGTGATGCCAAACAGCTTTTGCTCAGCCTGGTCGAGCACCTGCTCTAGCAAAGTGCCTGACTCGTAGCCCAGTTGAACAATTTCGCCCCCAGTCTGGATCAGCCGTCGCCGGGTGTACTTGTCCATCACCAGAGCAGCGTACTGGTCAATGTTGGCAGCACTGATCGTACGATCGACAAGCTGGGCTAGTCGGCTCTGCCCACCAACCTTTTCTAGCTTCTCGTTGTCCTTGAGCCAGGCCGTGACGCTCATTAGGTCGGTAGGGCGGCCTTTGGCGTGGAGGTCGAGTGCGGCTCGATAAATGTCCTTGTGGGCTCCGATGTAAAACGCTTCGGGCACCATAATCTCCATGACCCGGCTGATGGCTTCGGGATCGAGCAGGATGCCGCCCAAAATCGCCTCTTCCGCCTCAATATTCTGGGGTGGCAGACGATCGCTAACCGGCTCAAAGTTGAGATTTTGTACCATAGCCTATTCCCATAGAACCCTTCCCAAGCCTGTATCCGGCAGCAGTCGCTGAAGAGGCACAGACTTCCTAAAAAATGAGGCAGAAACAATCTCGGATAAGCTTATTATCCAATAATTGTTCCTGCCTATAGAACAAATGTATTATTTTTTCAGCAAATACAGTTTGCTAAAGCGCACTATTCAGCGACGACCCGCAGAGTGAGGGTTGCGGTAACGTCGGCGTGCAGCTTGATATCTACCTTGTACTCACCAAGCTTGTTGACGTCGGGTAGCGTGATTTCGCGACGATCCACTTCTTTATTGGTGGTAGCCTGAATCACTTCAGCCACTTCAGCCGCTGTAACGGTACCAAAGATCGCTTCTTTTTCGCCGACCTGCTTTTTCACAGTGATTGAACCGACGCTTTCTAGAGCCTGCTTGGTTGCTTCAGCCTCTTGCTTGAGTTCGAGCAGGCGCTGACGCTCTTGCTCCCGACGGCGCTCGACTTGCTTCAGCACACCTGGGGTAGTGCGAACAGCCATTCCTTGAGGAAGGAGATAGTTGCGAGCATATCCGGGGGCGACTTCTACCAGGTCGCCATTTCTGCCCAGCTTGCGAATGTCTTGGTTGAGAACAACCTGTACCCTTTTAGCCATGATTCTTTAGTTAAAGCCCAGTCGTCTATACTACCGAATGGTACCGCGCGATCGCAACTCTTTCTCAAAAACCCTATGGCTAAACTGCTTACCGCCCTAGTTCCGGCGCTTTGGGTTGTTCTCATCGCCATTGTTTCTGTACAAAATGCTACGCCCATCTCCCTGCAATTTCTGGGTCTGCGCTCGATTGAAATCCCCTTTGGCGTAGTGCTGGCCTTTTTCGCCGCTGTCAGCATGGTGGTGACAGCGCTGCTGCTGCCCGTTCTCTCTGGGCTAATCCGACCTCGCGCACCGCGACGGCAGTAGGGTGTCTAGCTTGATTGATGGGGTTACTTGAAAAGCTAAAGTTCTTGTTTGATATGGGTTAGCGCAGCGTAACCCATCCTACGGTTGCTACTACGATTGCTACGATTACCCGCTCAGCAGGGCGATAGAGACAGGTATACAACCAACCCACTCAAGGGGTTGACGGGGAAGTCTCAGTCTCAACCGGTGGAGTCTCTGTTTCAGACGGTAAAGCATCAGGCTCAGACGGGGAAGTTTCAGGCTCAGGCTGGAGTGCGGTCTGAATTCTGTTTAGGGTTTCCTCTAGTAGCGTTAGAGAGGTTCCCGGTGGCATTAGCAGATCATTGAGCAGAAAGGTAGGAGTGCCGTTTAGAGCCATGCTTTGAGCCAGTTGTAAGTCTCGCTGTACGGCGGCAAGAGAGGCAGAGCTGTTGCGATCGCGATCAAAGGTTTCTAAATCAAGCCCTATCTGCTGGGCCAACTCGCTATAGAGGTTTTCTCCCAAGCGGGCCTGGTTGGCAAAGAGGCCATCGTGGTAGATCCAAAACTGATCTTGCTGAGCCGCAGCCCAGGCTGCCCTAGCTGCAGGCATTGCCTCTGGGTGAATCTGCATTAGCGGAAAGTGCTTGTAAACGAAAAGCACGTCTTCCCCATGCTTCTCCATAAGTGCCTGGACATCCAGCGAAGCTCTAGCACAGTAGGGACATTGGAAGTCAGAAAACTCAAACAGAATAATGTCAGCATCGGGGTTGCCCTGGGTGGCAGAGCTGCCAATCAAAGCTGTCCGGTCGGCGCTCCTAATCACCTGGGACACTGTCTGCTGGCGCAGATCCCACTGAGCTTGAGGATCGGCAACGCTAGGCTGAGGTTTTCTCAAAACTTGTCCTGTAAAGAGCACCACAGCAACCAAGGCCACGCCCAACAGAAACCACAGTAGCTTGGGTAGACGACGAGCCTTGGGAGAGGAGCGATACTGTTTACGTCTTCTTTTCATGGGGAGTGTCCCACTGAGCCAGTTCTCAGGATAGCTTGACTCGCCGCAGGGGATTGCTTTGCTGCTCTAGCCATAGGAGCAGTCCATTGAGAGCAAAGGCTAGCAGGGCAACGGCAATCGATCCTGCCCAGATTTTGTCGTAACGGCTGGTTTGAATGCCGTCAAAGAGCAATTTTCCCAGACCGCCTGCATTAAATTTAGCCCCAATGGTTGCGATCGCAATCGCCACAATCGTAGCAATGCGCACCCCAGCAATGAAAACTGGCAGCACCAGGGGCACTTGAATGCGCCACCACCGCTGCCAAGCGCTCATGCCCATGCCCCTGGCAGCTTCTAGCACTGCTGGATTAATGCCGTTTAGCCCTACGGTCAAATTCCTTACCAAAATGACCTGGGTATAAAGCACCATTGCCACAATTACTGATCGGGCATTCAAGCCAAATAGGGGTACCAGAAAAATAATCAGCGCCAGACTGGGAATGGTGTAGAGAATGCCAAGCACCCCCATAATCGGGATGTTGAGCCAGCGAAAGCGTGCAACCAGCAGAGCGAGGGGAACGGCTATTGCGATCGCAATGAGCAAGGTCAGCCCAGTCATCTGAATATGCTGAAGCAGCAGCTTCCCAACATCCCCCAGGTTGTTGATCAAGTAACCCATCAGCCCTTCCCGTCTCCCGCAGCCGAAGCGCGAATATTGTCGAGCGTGAGAATACCGATGGGCTGCCCCGCTTCTACCACAGACAGTTCCCGTGCCCCCGTTTTTAAAATCAGCGAGAGCGCATCGCGCAGACTGTCATCTGAAGACAGGCTTGGCTTGTTGCCATTGGTATAGCCCTCAGGCAAATCCGTCATCGCTGCCGAAACTCGCAGCAGACCTAACTGCCGCACCATATCGTCGGCCCCCAGCAGGCTATGTACAAAGCTATCAACGGGCTTGGTAAGCAGGTTAAAGGGCGTATCAAACTGCACAATCCGCCCCTCTCGCATAACAATGATGCGATCTGCTAACCGAAGTGCTTCTTCAACATCGTGTGAGACAAAGAGAATTGTCTTTTTGAGCTGCCGCTGAAGCCGCAAAATCTCATCTTGCAAGGCCATACGGGTAATTGCATCAATGGCTCCAAACGGCTCATCCATCAGTAAAGTAGCGGGATCTCCAGCCAGCGCTCGGGCAATCCCGACCCGCTGCTGCTGCCCCCCCGAAAGCTGAGCGGGGTAGCGATGGCGGTATTCTGTAGGAGGCAGCCTGACCAGTTCCAGCAGTTCATCAGTCCGCATTTGAATCTGGGGATTGGACCAGCCCAGCAGCTTTGGTACTACCGCAATATTGTCAGCTACAGTCATGTGAGGAAATAGCCCCGACTGCTGAATTACATAGCCAATTTGCTGCCGCAGCTTAGTAGCCTTGAGCTTACGAATAGAGGTGCCGTCTAGATAGATGCTGCCTGCGGTAGGTTCATAGAGACGGTTCACCATTTTTAGCAAGGTAGTCTTGCCACAACCTGATGGCCCTAGAATGACCACCAATTCTCCAGCCTCGATCTGACAGGTGACTTGATCCACAGCAGCACGAGGAGCGCCGGGAAACCGCAAGGAAACCTGATCAAAGTGGATTGTGCTCATCTGTTAGGTAATACAGTTACTTTTTCTCTGCAATCAAGCCTGATTTGACCAAAAACTCACGAGCCACATCACCCGGCTCTCGCTGCTTGCCGCTGACTTCGTAGTTAAGTTGCTGCATTACCTCATCCTTCAGCAGGGGTGAAAGCTGATTGAGGGCTTCTGCAACTTTGGGATTGGCATCTACCGTTTCCTTGCGAACAACAGGAGCAACTTGGTAGGGCGGAAACAGATTCTTGTCGTCCTCTAGCAGCACCAAATCAAAAGCGCTGATTTCACCATCGGTGCCAAAAGCAACCGCAGCGTCCGCCTGACCATCTACCAGTCCCTTGTAGCGCAGACCCGGATCAACGGCCTTATATTCCTTAAGGGCAAAGTCACCGTACATTTTTTTGACGCCAGGAAGACCATCTTCCCGCACTTCAAATTCAGGCGGGCCAATCAGCACGAGTTGATCTGCTTTGGCTGCAAAGTCTGAAAGGGTGCGGATGCCGAGGGCTTGAGCCTTCTCCTGAGTCATTGCCAAAGCCTGGGTGTTGTTCATCGGCGATGGATCGAGCCAGACCAGGTTGAACTTTTCTAGGTAGGCATCCGAAACGGTCTTGAAAACCTTTTCTTGATCACTGTCAACCGGAAGTTTGAGCACGGTCAGTAGTCCGGTGCCCGTATATTCCGGATAGAGGTCAATCTCGCCGCTCTCCATAGCAGCTTGGGCGACAGGAGTACCACCCAGATTGAGCTTGCGCTCGACAGTGAAGCCTGCTTCCTCTAACACTAAGGCATACATTTCACCGATGATGAGCTGCTCAGTAAAGTCTTTGGAACCAACGCTAATGGTGTCTCCGCCGCTACTTTCGCTGCCACCGCCGTTACTGCCGCCGCAGGCTGCGATCGCAATTGCCGTACCCACCCCCAACACGACCTGTGTAAACCACCGACGGGATCGCTTCATGACACAAGGCTGCACATCTCAATGTCCATAGAGAATACCATCTTGATTTAGGTTGAGCTACCGCTTTGTCAAGACAGCATTTACTAAAACCAAGATATTTTCCCTGGTAATTGAAGCCAAAATTACAAACCTCAGCAGTTAAGTTCTCAAACAAAACGATGGCTAGAAATACCCCATAAAACTGCTGCTGAGATTGCTTCCTATAAAGCCGAGATCGCTCCTTAAAATTTGAAAGAATCTACCAGAAAGGCGAATTTTTCCCCTCGATTGGATGATGAGGACAGACCTCTACCTTTCCTAACATTAAATAAGATTATGAGAGCGGGAGAATTTTAATGGCTTTACATAGACTAAAAGAGTTTTATCCTGATTATCAAGAGACTTTGGCAAATGGCCAAATGCGCAGTATTGACTCCTACTCAGTACAGACGCAAGGTGGCGATAAGATTGGCTCCGCTAAAGATATTTTGGTAGACGACTCAGGCCGTTTTCGCTATCTAGTTGTAGATACAGGTCCTTGGGTTCTTGGCAAGAGCATTTTATTGCCGATTGGTCTCGCACACTTCGATTATGAGAACAATCGGATTTATGTAGACGGGCTGTCTAAGAGCCAAGTTGAAAACCTACCCGAATATAAAGACAGCATGGTGGTTGATGAGCACCATGAAGAGCAGGTGCGCAGTCAATATCGCCCTCTTTCTCAGCATCGCTCCAGCCGTCAGTTTATGGGACAAACCTACGCAGCTGACCAACCTGTAATTCCTGTTGAGTCTATGGCTCCCGTAGGGATGAGGGCGTCTGAAATGCCGCCTGTTGAGCGTCCTGTTCGATCTGTTGAGGAGATGTCTCCCATTGATGGTGAAATGGTTCCTTTAGAAGGAGCTGTTCTGCGTCACCAATCGGTTCCCCAGAATGTGCCTCCAGTCACTCCACCCCCCAGCACGCCTCCAGTTGCGGCTAGCGTGCCCCCAACCACGCCCGTAAGAGAGTCCGTTCAGGCTAGCCGTCCCGTTGAACAAACTGCTTACGATCGTGACCAAGCACTCTACGGCTACAGTGAAGAAGAGAACCACGGTCCCCTGCGCCTTTATGAAGAGCGCCTGATTGCAAACCGTAGCCGTCAAAAGGTGGGAGAAGTTGCGGTAGGTAAGCGGGTTGTCACTGAGACTGCTCAAATTGCTGAACCTGTCGAGAGAGAACGGGTTGTGATTGAGCGGCATGATGTCACGGGTTCGTCTGCTGTTCCCACTGGAAATTATTTCCAGAACGAGGAAGTAGCTCGCCTAGAAATCTACGAAGAGCAAGTTAACGTTGAGAAACAAGCTTTTGTGCGGGAAGAGGTAACCATTCGGAAGGAAGTTGATCACGAAACAGTGACCTCGACTGAGCAAGTGCGTCGGGAAGAACTCGATGTTCGCACCGAAGGCAATCCTCACATTAGTCAGTAGGTAAGTTGGGGCAGGTTTGGCTCTTGGTCTGTACCGAGAAAAAACTGTTAACTCGTTTTACTAAACCTGCCCTGCCATCCATTCGTAGGCCTCTATAGCAACTAACCCATCACAAAAATGTCTGAACATCAGCTGGTCGGCAGTTCGGTTTTTGATCGCACAGGTCATCTTATTGGTAAAGTTTCTAGGGTTGAAGCGCTACCCGCAGGAGATTTTTCTCTGGCTGTGACCCCCTTTGATAACAAAGGCAGTGAAGTAGCCATTACTAACCAACACGTTACAAGTATTGACTCAGAGAAAAAGATTATCCGTGCTGACCTCGACTATGGGCAGGTTAATCCAAACCCAGGGCAAGGTATTCAGCTCATCGAAGAACGCATAGTCGTTAACCGTAAGCGCAACAAGGTTGGCGAGATTAGTGTTCGCAAGGTTATTGAAACTGAGATTGTAGAAGTTCCAATCCGGCGGGAAAAGCTAGTCATTGAAAAGATTGGCGAAAGTGAGCCTTTGGTAGAAGTTGGCCTGGGTGAAACGAGAATTGTCGGAAATGCCGTTGCTGGGCTAGAAGCAGACGGAGTTGGGGCAGAAGATGCCGTTGTTAGTGGTCAATTTTTGACGATTCGCGAGGCAGTCAGCCTCCTTAGTGCGATCGCACGCCTTCCTAACCATGGTTGCCGCAAATTTAGAATTGCCCTGTTTTTGAGAAATCTGGCTGGCATGGAGACGACTCTACATGAGTTTGAGTCTCCCGATACAGCGGTTAGGGTGCTGTCAGGTATTGAAACCTACCTGTTCCAGCGGTGCAGCAGCGTCTATGTGGACCTATTTCTCAGCGATCAGGCAATGGCACAAACCTATCAAGGTTGGTTTACAGAGCACGCCACTGCCAACGCTCAGTAAAAGGTTTTCTCTAAGTCAGTCTGAATCAGGTTTCTCAATAGGCGGGAACTCTCTAAAGAGAGAGGCCCGTCTACTTTATTTATGGGCGCTTCTTTCCGGTGCTGCACCCGCTTCCTGTTGCACCTGTTTCTTCAGAGAACCCGACTAGAGAACTTAAGTTTTAACCATTCAGAACACATGCCAAACTTCCCAACTCGGCTTCGGCCTCAGATTCAAAAACGGTTAACGTATCTGGCACTTGGAGTCATGCTTTGCCTATTTGCGCCACAGGTAGGCGTTGTCCCGCCCAATGTGCAATTAGGTCCAACCGTCGCCCAAGCTCAACGGGTCAACAGCCACCCTTTCAACGGGCAAAGTATTGTTTACGTTAGTAAGAACAACCAATGGCGTGAGGCCTTCATTCAACGGGTTAGCGGTAGCAGCTCAGGCGGCCAGATCCGTTGGATGTACACTGTGCAATACCTAGACGGGGCACGCGAGACCGAGACAAACGTCCCCGTTAACCGGATGCGGACCATTGCTCAAGCCCAAGCCCAAAGATTGACCACCAACGTCTACGACCTCTCTACCCAAGCGGGCATTGACCAGATGTTGGCAGCACACAACCAGGTGCGGCGAGCAGTTGGAGTTGCAGACCTGCGTTGGTCAGCCGACTTGGCAAGAAGTGCTCAAGAGTGGGCCAACTACCTCGTGAAGGAAAACCGCTTTGAGCACAGTCCCGCCAGTTCTCGCCGCAACGGCAGTGTGGGGGAAAACCTAGCTAGCCGAAGCAGTTCGGCCCCTGGCGGATCCTACTCAACGCCAAGACGCGCCGTTGAGGGCTGGGCAAACGAGCGGGCCTATTACCACTACAACACTAACAGCTGTGACCCCAATCAGATGTGCGGACACTACACACAAATGATCTGGAAATCGACAACCTCCGTTGGTTGTGCGGTGGCCCGCAATGCTCAAGCAAGCCGCGAAGTGTGGGTGTGCCACTACAACCCGGCTGGCAACATTGTTGGACAACGGCCTTACTAAGACCGGGTCTACTTTAGATGGCTGCCACTGTTTTTTATTCGGTAGCTTGCTGCTTGCCGGACAAGTTCGACTGAAATGTTTAACTCCTCAGCAACAAACTTCTCTATCTGGCTCACTTGGGTAGAAGGAACCGCATAGGTTTGAGGCTTCTGATAACCATCGTTAGTCCTGACAACGACTGTCGTGATGTTGCGAGCTAAGTCAATTTCAGCGTTCACCATAAGGGCGTTAAGAGCCAATTGCCCCTCTAGCTGCACATCAGCTTGTAATCTATTGGCCGAGTCAAAGGATTGATTAAGCCCTTTGTCGGTGACAAAATTTCCAGATGCCCAAAATAGAGCCGCAATCAGTGGCAGTGGCAGCCAAAACTCCCAACCAGAGTGGTGTAGAAATCGTAGGAAGCGGTGGAATGCCATAGTTAAGCCGTCCAGCTTCTAGCAAGCCTAGATTGCTCTGTTGTGGTTTGGATCTGACTAATGGAGGACTTCGCTGTGGGATTAAGTTCTTACCTCAGATGGGATACTGTATGACTCAAGTATTAAACACTCGAAGTAGAGTAGGTCGTGATGTAAGCAATGCGGATTCTTCTGGTCGAGGATGATGCTGCCCAGCTGGAGCCCCTTCAAGCAGCACTTTCGCAGGCAGGGCACATTGTCGATGGTGTGGAAGATGGTGCGATCGCACAGTGGATGCTGTCGCAGCGGGATTATGACTTGCTAATTTTGGATTGGATGTTGCCCAAGGTCAGTGGCTTAAACCTTTGTCAGCAGTATCGTCACATGGGAAAAACCGCTCCGGTGCTCATGCTGACTGCAAAGGATGCCACGACAGACAAAATTAGCGGATTAGATGCTGGAGCAGATGATTACCTGGTCAAGCCTATCGACCTGTTTGAATTGCTAGCTCGGGTGCGGGCTTTGGGGCGACGTTCGCCGTTGTTGCAGGGAGAAACCCTTCAGGTAGAAGACCTCACCCTGCATCTCTCAACCCTAGTAGCAGAGCGAGAAGAACAGACTGTACAACTGTCGGTTCGCGAATTTCAGCTGCTGGAGTACTTAATGCGGCACCCCCACCAGATCCTTTCACGTGACCAGATTGAGCAGGCTTTGTGGGAGTGGGGAAGTGAGCCTGAAAGTAACGCCATAACAACTTTAGTTCGCCGACTGCGGCAGCGGTTGCAAACCGTTGGGGTAGCAAATTGGCTAGAAACTGTTTATGGCATGGGCTACTGTTTGAACCCTCATGTTTGACCAGAGCCGTCGCAAGATAGCCCGATGGCTCACGCTCTCAATGGGCAGCATTTTAGTTATTTTTGCTGGAGCAATCTACTATCGGTGGGTAGTAGAGCATCTTGTTCAGGCTGATCATCTACTCTACAGAAAGGCCAGAGTGATGGCAGCTAACATTGATTACGAATTTCGGCAGGGAGAAGATGTTTTGGATCTGAGCTACGTCCCTTTCTTGGGGCAATACTCTCCTCCCTTAAATAGTGAAATTGTATATGCTCGTTGGTATTCTTCAGAAAAACAATTGCACCAGTTCTATGGGCTGCAACCTCCTAATTCTTTGGAGGCTAATGCTGCCTTTGAAACAGTGCCGCTTGGCTCAGAGAAGCTGCGTCAACTCACATTGCCTGTAGTGGATAGAGAACGAGTCATTGGCTATCTACAAGTGGCTATGCCACTCACCCCAACGCAACTAGAACTGAGAGATTTTCTGAGGGTACTGGTGCTTGCAGTTCCACTGACCCTAGCGTTGATTAGCCTGACAAGTTGGTTTTTAGCAGGGCTTGCAATGAAGCCAATTCGACAAGCTTATTATCAGTTGCAACGCTTTACTTCAGATGCCTCCCACGAGCTAAGAGCACCGCTGGCCGCAGTTTTAAGCAATGCTCAAGTGGGGCTGCTGGCTCCTATAGAGGATAGCAAAGCTAAGCATCAGCGTCTGGATAAAATTGCTGACATTGCTAAAGCCATGAATCTTTTAGTCAGCAATCTTCTATTTTTGGCACGTCAAGCGGGGCGGCTCCCTTCTGAGTCTATTCAGCAGGTCAACTTGAACAATCTACTGTCAGAAACAGTAGGTTCTCAAACCATTCAGTCAACCTGTCAAGCTTTGAAACTTCAAATAGAAGTGCCCAACAGCCCAGTTACTGTACAAGGCAACCCCGATTTGCTTCATCAAGCTTTGTTGAATCTGCTCACTAATGCCTGTAAATATACCCCGACGGGAGGAACCATTTGGGTACGGCTGGTGAGCCTCTACCATTGCCATGTAATTCAAGTAGAAGATACTGGAATTGGCATTCCTGCTGATGATTTACCACACATTTTTAATCGATTTTACCGGGTCGATCAAAACCGCACCCGGGCAACAGGAGGAACAGGGTTGGGGCTTGCGATCGCACAGCAAATTGTCGAAGCCCATGGAGGTCGCCTAACTGTAGCCAGCGAGGTTGACAAAGGCTCTCTCTTCCAAATCGAGCTGCCGCTGTAGCCGTTTCTCTAAAAGCCCTGCGTCATGTTCTCGTCATATTTCTAGTACATCCTAGAAGTAGCTCGTAACTCTGCTATGTCTAGGATTTTGTGTCATGTCTACAGCCAATGTGTTTTCCAGGAGAGGCATCCGTTATCTAACTTTGTTGAGACGCAGCCGACAAAAAGCTGTGTTGGCAATGGGTGGGTGCTTTCTCACCATTATTTGCTTACTGCTAACAGCGAACACGCTTAAACACACCCACAGCCAGGAACAACTACCCCAAGGATTTGATTTACTGGGGACGCTGCTGGGTGCCAGTGCATTTATTACAGTGCTTGGAGGCGGAGTGTCTGCCTGGTTAGCGTTTGATACCGCTACCGAATACAAGCGAGTTAAACAGCAATATGCACGGAAGAAACTTGAATAAAGGGTGATCGTTCTGCCGACGCAGAATTTAGTGTTTACACATGGGGCGGGAATCGATTCCACTTGACAAGTTATCGAGATGCAGCAGGCTGATCAGCACGCCTGCAATTGGAATGGAAAGAAAGACTCCCGTGAGTCCAGCCACCCTCGCCCCTACCAGTAGGGCAAAGAACATGACAACTGGGTTCATATTGATTGAGCCCTGCATGATGCGTGGCATCAGCAGATTTTCTTCGACCTGCTGAAGCAAGATGCAGCCCACCAACACTTTGAGACTAAGCAAAATTCCTTGCGGTAAGCTGAGCAAGCACACCAGAGTGATGCCCAACGTGGCTCCAATACCAGGAATAAGATCAAACACGCCTGCGATCGCAGCCATCAACAGCGGCAGGGGAACTCCCAGCAGCCAAAATACCAAAAAGGCTGATACCCCAAAAAAGATAGATAGCAGCAGGCGACCCCAGAAGAAGCCCAGAAGATTCTTTTGAACTGCAGTCGTTAAGTCCTGCCGTAAATGCCGGGGGAATATCTTTAGGCTAAAGTTCCAGATGGGCTTGCCATCCAACAGCATAAAGAAGGCCACAACCGCAATCAAAATCAGATCGACCAGGCTAAAGAAAAGGTGCTGAATCGCGCTGAAGCCGAGGCTTACTAAGGTCAATGCCTGCTCCCGTAATTGGGCCTCAAAGGTACTAAAATCAATCGCGATATTCTTCTCTTGTAGAAATGCTTGTAGAGTGTTGAGCAGTGCGATCGCAGACTCCAGCAATTGGGGAGCTCGCTCCAAAAGGGCCTGAGCTTGGGCAATCAAGGTAAGACCCAGCGTGGCTGCCAATCCTCCCAACAGCAGCAGACTGAGCAAGAAAATAGCCGTCACTGCTCCCCATCGGGGCATATATTGCGACAGCCACCTCACTGGATAATTCAATAGAAAAGCCAGAATCGCCGCAAAGATAAAAACAACGAGAACCGTCTGAAAATAGGCCAGCACTTGGACAATTGCCCAGGCCAGCGTAAATAGAAGCAAATAGCGAATGAGCCGGGCGTTATTTAGGTTTTGCCAGAGGGAGTTTGAATTAATTTGATTTGAGACTGATGGACGAACTCGTGCTGTGACTGGGGATTTATCCATTGTTGCCCGAGTAATCGCAATTGCTCTGCCTGCAATGTGGGGCAGAACGGCGTCAAATTCCTCTACCCAAATACCGAAGTCAGGATTTAACTCAGGTTGGTTGCCCAGAATGCAATTTCCACCATAAATATTGCTGGTAAAGAAACAGCAGCGTTTACATTAGATTGGCTGGTGGCTCTTCAGGCACCACCCAGTAGTAGACAGTTTTCCCCGCAACTTCCACGACTTGATCTGGCTTCCACTCGCCCATGTCAAAGGCATGGGATACAATCCGGGTGCCAGGTTTTAGCTCGCCCAAAAGCTTAGGTCGCAGCCTCAAGTTGAGTTCTGGCAGTAGATAAAGGGTAACGACAGTAGCCTCGCTGAAATCTGTCTGGAACAGATCTTCTTGGCGAAATGTCACACGATTAGTCACCTTGGATTCCTGTGCGTTTTGATTCGCTTCCTGAATCCGTTGCGGATCAATGTCGATACCGACGCCGCGAGTACCATACTGTTTAGCGGCAGTAATCACAATCCTGCCATCGCCGCTACCCAAGTCGTAAATGACATCGTCAGATTGCACATCAGCCAGCCGCAGCATTTCCTCAACCACTGGCATGGGTGTGGGCACGTAAACGACATCGGGACTGCGCTCGGAATTGGGAACTTGAGCAGTGACTGTCTTAGATTGGGTTTGGGCAGGGGAGGTAAAGTCTTGCACCTCGGCTTCAAAATTGCGCTGCTGAGTACATCCCATTGCCCCTAAACCGACTAGGCCGACGCTTGCAATTAGAAGATGCAGAAGTTTTTTAGATAGCATGATGGTTCTCTCCAAGTTAGGACAGTTAGGGATTTAAAAAGGCAAAACTGGCAGCTAAGGCCAGTCAAAAGACTTTTTGGGCATCGATATTCCCAGTTCGGTCTGTTTGTTTCTAGCCAAGAGCTTGGGCTGAAACCGGAGCTAGAGACCTGCCGCTTGCCCTTGATTTGAAAGTCTTCAGTCGTATCGTTTAGGGCTGATGTGACGCAACCATGACGAAAAGCTTTTCTGCTCGCTCAATTGGGGCTAGTTTGCAGGACGTTCTAGCGACATTAAAAATGACAGGCTTCTATCCCCGACCTCAGGAGCCCTCGGTCGGTTTTGCACCCAGGCGAAGAGCACTGCTGCCCCTAGCAGAAACAGCGTGGTCAGTGCTGCCAATTGCAACATAATGCTGTATCGCATATATCCTCCTTAAGCCAGATCAAAGTGTTCCATATGAACGTGGGTAACCGGCACGTCCAAGTCAAACAAGGCTCGTTCAACCGCCTTCATCATGACGGGAGCAGCGCAAATGAAGTACTGACGGCTACCTCTATGCACGGGAATGTACTTTTCCAGCACATCCTTATCGACATAGCCCGTTTCGCCTTCCCAATCGTCATGGGCTTTGCGAATGACGTAGACAATTTTCAAGTCCAGTGTTTTTTCCAGCGCCTCTAGTTCCTCTCGGTAGGTGACATCCTCCCAGGACTGGCTGGCATAAATTAGCAGAAAGGGTCGATCGTCCTTGCGCTCAGCCGCCGTCTTCAAAATACTGAAAATAGGAGTAATGCCAATTCCTCCGGCGATCAGCACAAACCCGGCACTGTCCCAATAGCGCTCAGTGGTAAACACCCCATAGGGGCCATCTAAGTAGGCACGGGTCCCCGGCTTAACATCCTTGATCCGGTTGGTAAAGTCTCCAATCGCCTTAATACCGAACTCAATTCGCCCTGAGTGATCCCCACTAGAAGACATCGAGAAGGGGTGTTCTCGCATACTGAGTGGCGTGATGTTGAGCGTGAGCCAAGCGAACTGTCCCGGCTGAAACGTAAATCCCTCATGACCGTGGGGTCGTAACGCCAACGTCCAAACATTGCCCCTTTGGGGAATAACCTCTTCGACTAGGTAGGGCCGCTTAGTCATTAGCCAAGGCTTCACCAAGCGCACATAGAGGATTAACCACAGCGCCACTAGAATAAAGCCTGACCACAGCACCGCCTTCCAAAACAGACCCATGTAGTTCCCGACGCCTAGCCCGTGACCAAATCCTAGGCCTACTGCCAGTACCGCCAAAATAGAATGGCTGGCCCGCCAGGGCTCGTAGGGAATCTTGAGCTGTTTGCGCCAGATTGTGGTGATCAGCATTGCCAAAAAGGCCAAAGTGCCGAGCACGGCCATTTGGGCCCGTAGGGGCGCTTGGGGAAAGTTCAGAAGCTGCCGTGTATCGGGTTCTACTATAAATAAAATGAGTGGATGCACCAGCACGATGCCAAACGCCACAATTGAGGTGTAGCGGTGGAACTGAAGCAAAATGTCAATGCCGTAAGACGCTTCAATGCGATTGACGCGAGCAGTTAAGACAAACTGTAGCGACATCAGTGCCAGCCCAATAAAGCCCAAGGCCACCGAAAACTCAATCCAAAAGCCTCGCCCTTGGGGGGCCGGGTGCAGCAGCATCACCAGCAGCGGTAGGACGGTGATCAGCAAATAGGCCAGGATCCACAAAGAGGCAACTGCGATCGGGCTATGCATTAACAACCGTCTCATTTCTCTTCTCCTGCATAGGCTATTAAGCAGTTAGGTAGAAAATGGTGGCTCACCACCAGCCACTTCTATCCGGCTCACCCGTCGCTTAGAGGCTGACTGCGCTAATTGCGGTAGCGCCACTTTAAGCGTGCGTGGCTTTACCGTGAGCAGTAAATGTGATCCAAAAATGACAAACTGCTCTTTCTAAGGGTTTTAACCCCCTAACCCAAGCGGAACCAGCGGTAGCCGTAGGCATCTAGGAAAATGGAAGTTGGGGCTTTGGGTAGCACTTCGTACGGTTGGTCAGCAAACAATTCCATTAACTTTCCAGGGGGAAAGTCTTTGGCCGTCAAAATACAGGCTTGGTCTGCCAGATTGTGAATGACCAGAATGGTTTTTCCTTCCCACTTACAGTAATGGGCTAGCACCTGGGGTTCATCTGTTTCCAGGTGGTGCCACTGACCCCAGCCGAGCTCTGGGCATTGCTGACGCACTCGAATTAGGCGATTGATCCAGTTCAGCAGCGAATTGGGTTCACGCTGTTGATCGGCGACATTGATTTGGTTGTAGCCGTAGCAGCCTTGATCAATGACAGGATGGGGCAATACTTCAGCCACCGCCGTGGAGAAGCCTCCATTGGATTCAGCAGACCACTGCATCGGCGTTCGCACACTAAAGCGACCCTCTAGAGAAAGATCATCCCCCATACCGATCTCATCGCCATAGCGCAAAAGCGGAATACCAGGCAGGGAAAACAGCAGGCTATAGGTGAGCCGAATGCGCCGCTGATCACCTTCCAACATGGGTGGCAGACGGCGACGAATGCCCCGGCCATAAATTCGCATGTTTTCTTCGGGGGCAAAGGCTGCAAAGATCTCTTCCCGCTCTGAGTCATCGATGAGGTCGAGATTAAGTTCGTCGTGGTGGCGTGCAAAGTTGAGCCACTCGCAATGCTGGGGAATGTTGGGTAAAGCTTTGAGAGCGTCAATAACGGGTGCTCCCTCCTGCCGAGCCAAGGCTAGAAACATCTTTTTATTTAGAAAGAAGTTGAACAGCAGATGCATGCGATCGCGATTGCCGAAGTAGACAGGCGACAGGTCTGGATCAACATTTGCTTCTGCTAAAAGCACGGCATCACTGCGACGTTCAGATAAAAACTGTCGCATTTTGGTCAAAAAATTACCCAAGACATCGTGTTCTGCTTCTACCCCCACATTCTTGAGTAGGTATGGCACAGCGTCTGCTCGAAACCCAGAGACTCCCAACTGGAGCCAAAAACCCATGATTTTACGAATCTCATCCTGTACGGCAGGATTAGAAATGTTGAGGTCAGGCTGTTCCTTATAAAAGTGATGCAGGTAATACGCCTCGGCCTGCTCGTCATACGCCCAAATGCTGTCTTCAACATCGGGAAAAACTAATTCTTGGGGGTCAAACGGGGGCGGATTATCAGACCAGACGTAATAATCTCGGTACTTTGAGTGTTTGTCCCGCCGCGCTGCCTGGAACCAAGGATGCTCAATTGAAGTGTGATTAACGACCAGATCAACCAGCACACGAATGCCCTTTTCCTTGGCTCTTTGTATGAAGTCTACAAAGTCACCCAGGGTGCCTAATCGAGGATCAATGGAATAATAATCCATCACATCATAGCCATGATCGCGATTAGGCGAAGGGTAGAAAGGCAACAACCAAAGACAATTTACCCCTAGTCCAGCCAGGTAATCAAGCTGTTGGGCAAGACCCTGAAAATCGCCTACCCCATCCCCATCGGAGTCCATGAACGTTTCAACATTCAGTGAATAAACAATCGCATTTTTGTACCAAAGATCTTGCATGATAACTATTATTGATTTCAGCACTAAATTGGTGGCGCTCAATATCTAAAGCACCACTGTTTTTATGAATACGATTTGGCTACTCTCAATCCAAATCCTAATAGTCAAGCATCCCATAGAGCGTATGAGAGTACGCCCATTCTCCCTTGCTAATAGCTTTAACAATAAATGTGACCAGAAAGTGACAGGCTGGACTCAGTTCTAAGATTTTTCAGCTTTAAGATTTTTCAGTTTTAAGATTTTAATTTGAATCGATTTGGACGCTCATTTGTATAACTTTAGGACGATGAATATAGCATTGTTTGGTTGATAGCATCCAGATGTTGTTGCACGTTTTGGCTCTGTTAACTATGAATATTCTTGCTTGGGTGATTTTAGGGTTTATAGCAGGTGCGATCGCAAAAATGCTTTATCCCGGCAGCCAAGGTGGTGGCTTTCTGAGCGACATTGTGCTGGGCATTATTGGAGCCGTAGTTGGAGGGAGTATTGCCAGTCTCTTGACGACGGGAACGTTTCAACTAACTGCAGCTAGCTTGAGCATTCCCGGCATTATTGTGGCCATTATTGGTGCCATGTTTGCAATCTTCATTTGGGAGTCTATTATCAAGCGTCGTTCTGCTTAATCTCGTTACACACTGGTTCAGTTGACGGTTGCCCATTCTCCCTTTCCTTGCAAGCGACCAGTTACCGAATAGGCATTAAAAAGTGAATGGCCCAACCAAAGCCTAAACCTAAACAGGATGTTATAAGTAAAATCCAGAAGGCTTTAGCCGGCTTATAGTAAACAGCTTGCAAATCAATTCTGGCTAAGATTTCGGCTGCTAGAATCAACAGTACGTATGTAAAAAAGTGCCACCATAGCAGCACAACGGAGATAAGCGCTGACGAGACAGTAATTATTGTAAAAGTTGCTGCGTCTGAGCGTAAGCCACGAGTAACGAGTCCAGATTCACCACTCCAAGAAAGTGTTGAAAGCCATGCCAGAAAGAAAATACTAGTGATTGCAATTGACCAAGATATCAACGGTGAAGGTAAGGTTGATAGAAACTTGCCTAGATTGATATAGGCAATTACCAGTAGTGTGAGAGATAGCTTGGGTAAGCGGCGTGAAACCATCATCTGATATTTGATGTGACTTGATCAAGTCCAGATCGAGAACTAGAGTTTGGTTACAAGTAAAGGGCAGCATATAAATGCTGCCCTTTTTTCGTTTGCTGTCCGTCTTTTAGTGACACCCCTCACAAGATTTGTTATAGATACAGATCCCCAGCTTTAGCCTGAATAAAACTTAGTTCTGTGGATCAAATCGATTCACAATTAGAGCTAAAGGAATCATCGGTAGAGCTGGCAGTAGGCAAATAAGCCACTGATTTAAGTTCAGAGGAGCCGTTTGGAAAAGAGTATTCATCACGCTCCATTGGCTAAAGATAATTTGCAGAACAACTGTGGAGAGAATGCCAATTGCGATCGCTCGGGCATCCTTTATAGGAGCGACTTTTCCCCTCAGTTTGGCAATCAGCGCTTGACCCAGTTGACTAATACTCAATAGATAAACAATTCGAGCTGAAATCAAGGCTTGAATGGCCATTGTTCTGGCAATGGCGGTATCCCCTGTGGTTCGTCTGGCCCATTCAAATAAGCCAAAGATCAAGATCCAATTGAAAGCTGAGATAACCAAGATCCGCCAGAGCAACTTACCTGATAGGAGCGGTTCAGCGGGGTTGCGGGGAGCTTGCCGCATTACTCGCTCAGACTTCGGCTCAAAGGCGAGGGGCACGGTCATCGTTACCGAGTTAACCATGTTGAGCCACAGAACTTGCAGCGATAAGATTGGCAGATCTCTTGCCAGCAAGGCACTCAGTAGAATCGTCATAGACTCGCCGCCGTTGACAGGCAGAATGAATGCGATCGCTTTTCGCAGGTTTTGGTAAACCGTGCGGCCTTCCTCTACTGCTGCCTCAATCGAGGCAAAGTTGTCATCAGTGAGCAGCATGTCCGAAGCTTCTTTCGCTACGTCTGTACCTGCGCCCCCCATTGCAATGCCAATGTCCGCCTGTTTCAGCGCAGGAGCGTCGTTCACCCCATCCCCTGTCATAGCGACAATTTCACCTTTGATCTGTAGCGCTTCCACCAGTCGTAACTTTTGGGCTGGGGCAACCCTGGCAAAGACTACCCCCTCTTCAACAGCATGGGCCAGTTCCCCATCATCCATTTGGGTCAAGGTTCTGCCTTCATAGGCCCGCACATTTCCCCCTTTTTGTAGCCCAATCTGCCGAGCAATGGCGGTTGCCGTCGTGATGTGATCCCCTGTGATCATCTTGACTTGAATGCCCGCTGATTGGCAGGCTTGCACCGCTGCAATTGCTTCTGAGCGAGGTGGGTCAATCATGCCCTGCAAACCCAGAAAGATTAGGCTGGATTCAATGTCAGGGTGATCAATGCTGGGAGACGGCTGGGGATTTCTCACTTGCTTGTAGGCCAAGGCTAGCACTCGTAATCCCTGTTTTGCCATGGTCTCAACCTGAGCCATGACAGCATCATGCTCAAGCGGTACGGCTTGGCCCTGATCGTCCAGCTTCTGGTGACAGCGTTGTAGTAAGGCTTCCACAGAGCCTTTGACGTAGATTACAGCCCGACCCGACCCGCGCTCCTGTTGATGCAGGGTCGCCATGTACTGGTACTGAGACTCAAAGGGAATTGTCCCCAGTCTGGGTAAGGACTGCTGATAGTGGGACTGACTTAGTCGAGCTTTACGGGCAGCGACCAGCAGCGCTCCTTCGGTAGGATCTCCCACAACGCTCCACTGGTCATCTTGCGGTTCCAGATGTGTGTCATTACAGAGCAAACCTACGATGAGGCACTGCTCCAGGGCTAGGTTGGTTTTGAGATCAACAGGGTCACCGCTATCATCAAGCAGTTCACCGTCTAAGCTGTAGCCCGTACCCGTCACCTGGTAAAGTCGCTCCCCGGCATAGATTGCCTGGACGGTCATCTGGTTTTCCGTTAGGGTGCCTGTCTTGTCAGAGCAAATGACGGTTGCCCCGCCTAGAGTTTCTACGGCGGGCAGTTTGCGGATAATCGCGTGGCGGCGGGCCATACGATCGACCCCAATGGCCAGTGTCACTGTTACGACAGCAGGCAGCCCTTCAGGAATAGCGCTCACCGCTAGGGCCACCGCTGCCTCGAACATCCCGGCCCAAGATTCCCCTCGGCTCAACCCCACTACAAAGGTCAGGGCGGCCAGTGACAGAATGATGTAGAGCAGAGTGTGGCTAAACTTGGCAAATTTGCGGGTTAGCGGCGTACTCAGGTTATGGCGTTGCTCTAGGGATTGGGAGATCTGTCCCATTTCTGTACTGTTCGCTGTTGCGACCACCAGCCCCCTGCCTTGTCCAAAGGTGACAAAGCTCCCGGCATAGGCCATGTTGCTGCGCTCAGCTAGTGGAGTGTCGGCAGGCACTTCAGCGGTGTCCTTTTCCACCGGGAATGATTCTCCCGTCAGACCCGACTCATCGACCTGTAAATTTTGAGTGCTGATCAACCGTAAATCGGCAGGTACCTTGTCTCCAGAGGTCAGCAGCACCAGGTCCCCTGGCACGAGATCTCGCGAAGGGATGCGAGTCTTTTGTCCATCACGGATAACGGTAGCTTCAGTGGTCACCGCTTGTGCCAACGCTGCGATCGCACCCTCTGCTTTCGCCTCCTGCACAAACCCAATCACGGCATTGATCACGGTTACGCCCCAAATCACCGCCGCATTTGTCCAAGAACCCAGCAAGGCTTTGATCACCCCAGCCAGCAGCAAGATGTACAACAAGGGCTGGTTGAATTGCGACAAAAACCTCACCCAGACTGGCGCTGCGGGTTTGGCAGTCAGCTCATTCCAACCGCAGCGATCGCGTCGCCGAGCAGCTTCCTCTAGTGTCAATCCTTGTTCCAGGTCACTCTGGAACGACTGAGCTACTCCTTGGGCTGAAAGGTCATGATATGCCTTGGCAGATAACGCTTTGTGAGGTGGGGTTCTCAGATCTAACATGGCTCTTCACCAATACTGCTCCTGTCTTGAGAGTAGCGATCGCACGGCAGGAAACAGGAGGCAATTTGGGGGGTTTTCGGGGGGAACCTGATCCCTAATTCAAAAAAATCCCCAGTCGAAACGACTAGGGATCAGTTTTAAATATTGGGGTGTTCACGAGGAGTAAAAAACTCGCGTGCCCTTATTTTAGAAGAACAGCTTGGGTGAATTAGGAGGCAAACCGGGGGGATTTCGGGGGGTTTTTGAGGATAGAGAGATAAATAATACTTCCCAAAAAATAGGGTTCTAATTCGGTTGCTTGAGTCGATACCCTAGTCCATGGACCGTCTCGATAAAGTCCTCCGGTGCGCTAACTTCCCGAAATTTTTGACGCAGAGTACGGATATGAGTCTTAACGGCTTCTTCTGTCGGAGGGTCTTCCATAGACCACAGTTTTTCGATAATGCCAGGTCGGCTAAGCACTCGCCGTCCGTTGGAGACAAGGAGTTCTAAGAGTGCATACTCCTTGGGAGTCACGTTGAGAAGGCGATCGTCATAGGTCACTTCGTAAGTACTCGGATTAATTGCCAGCTTCTCCCAGGTCAGCACGGGAGGGGTAACCGCATTTCCCCGCCGCAATAACGCCCGCATTCGGGCCAGCAGTTCTTCCAGGTCAAAAGGCTTGACCATGTAGTCGTCGGCTCCGGCATCCAGGCCGATGATTTTGTCAGCGATGGTGTCTCGGGCCGTTAGTATCAGCACTGGAACTGTGTAGGTGCGATCGCGCAACTGCTGACAAAACTTAATGCCATCCAGTTTAGGCAGAGTCACGTCTAGTAAGATCAGGTCATAGTCAAGCGCTTCAATCCAATTCCACGCTATTTCCCCATCCTGTGCAACATCAACCGTATATTGACGATTAGTTAGCGCTTCTGTCAGCATATCGGCAATTTGGACATCATCCTCAACAACCAGAACACGCATTGATACTTAGTCCTAGAGTTCAGGTTTTAGGTTAACAAGTGGACTTTGTTACCACGTGAATAGTACTCGATAATTAGGCCAATCGTAGGATCTCATCTCTCGGTTTCTGTGCTGGGCAAGCCATGAATTTTCCATTTAACACCCTACGGGATAAAGTCCCCACCCTAAAAGCTAGCTCTTTATCTAACTGGTCGTTAGAGAAAACTTGTATGGCGGGTGGCTTCAGTATTGTGTTGATTCTAATTGGGGCGGTGAGCCTAGTTTCCTATAAAAATGCCACTCAATTAGAAGAAAGTACAAATCAAGTAAAACAGACTAACACTGTCTTAAAGACGTTGGCAGACATTTCTGCTACCCTGACCAAGGCAGAACTACATCGTTGGGAATACATTTTC
>DATNQF010000070.1:0-17647 GCA_036702855.1 Trichocoleus sp.
TTCTCGCGGAACCGCTTCGAAGCCTCCTCCCAGTGGGCCGCCACCCACAAGGGCTGATTCTGGACGGTAGGCCAGTTTCCTGCTTCCTGACAAGCTTGCTGAATGACCCACTCGCCAATGCTCGAAATTAGACCTGTTTCTTCAGCGACGGGGATAAACTCGACTGGGCTGATCTCCCCGATATCAGGATTTGTCCAGCGCAGCAGTGCTTCTGCTCCCACAGTGTGGCCTTGCGTGAGATCCACAAAGGGCTGATACACCAGGCGAAACTCTTGGTTGTCTAGGGCGCGACGTAGATAGCTGGTGATGAGGTGCCGTCGTTGAGCTGCCTGGTTCATGCCTAACTCAAAAAACTTGAAGGCGTTACGCCCAGTATTTTTGGCGTTGTACAGCGCAATTTCGGCGTTACGCAGCAAAACGCCGGGGCTATCTCCGTCTGTGGGGTAAGTCACAATTCCCATGCTGGCAGAGAGAAAGCATTCTTCAGAGCCTAGGTAGTAAGGCCGCTCCAACTGGACCAGCACCTCATGAGCGAGATCGGTTACCCCTGCCAAGGTGTTTAACCCTGGCAGCAGCAGCAAAAATTCATCTCCTCCTAGACGGGCAGCCGTGTCGCTTTTGCAGAGGCAGTGTTGAAGGCGCTGGGCTGCTTGGGCTAACAAAATGTCGCCTACGTCGTGGCCTAGGGTTTCGTTGATTGTCTTGAAGTTATCTAGATCTACGAGCAGGAGGGCGACGTACTCCTGATCTTTCTCGGCCTGGTTGAGGGCCTGTCGCAAACGATCAAAAGCTAAAGCTCGGTTGGGCAGGGCCGTGAGTAGGTCAAAGTTGGTTTGATACGCCAACATTTCAACCGTTTCTTTGTGCAGAGTGATGTCTTCTTTGACCCCTATGTAGTGGGTAATGTTGCCCTGGCAATCCTTGATAGGGGAGATGGCAGCTTTTTCCCAAAATAGTTCGCCAGCTTTGGTGCGGTTGTGGAATTCACCGTACCAGGCCTGCCCGGCTCGAATAGTGGCCCAAAGCTGGCGGTAAAGGTCAGGAGATGTGTGGCCGGACTGTAGAAGACGAGGGTTTTGTCCCTTCACTTCGTCTAGCGTGTAGCCTGTGACTTTTTCAAACCGTGAGTTAACGTACTCGATGTTGCCTTGGGCGTCGGTAATCATGATGGAGGCCGGACTTTGTTCGCAAGCTTCCGAAAGAATGTGTAAATGTTCCTCAGCCCGCTTGCGATCGCTAATATCTAGAAGCACGCCATCTAAGCAAAGTAGGTGCCCCTCAGCGTCCCAGTAGCCTTGACCTTGGTCTGATATCCAGCGGATTTCGCCGTCAGCGGTGAGGCAACGATACTCCGCGTAGAAGGGCTGTCGCCGTGCGATCGCACGGGCAATGGTCACTTCGACTGCATCTCGATCGTCGGGGTGAAGCATGCTGGCAAAACTACGGCGCTCATTCCCAACGAAGTCCTGGGCTGGGTAGCCAGTCAGTGCTTCAATGCCTTGGCTGATAAATTGCACCGTCCAATCTTGATCCATCAAGCAGCGGTAAACAGCTCCTGGTAGGTTGGTAACGACGGTACGAAAGCGTTCTTCGCTAATTTGTAATGCCTCTTCTGTCGCCTTGCGCTCTGTAACGTTCTCGACAATGCCCAGCGCTTCCCGGATGTTGCCCTCTGCATCCCGCAGTACAGTGCTTCTCAAATTGACCCAAAGAACGGCTCCTTGTTTGGTGATGTAGCGCTTCTCGAACGAGAGGGTACTTCGCCTTCCCTGGATCACCTCAGACACCAGGGCTACTTCTCGTTCGATGTCATCGGGATGGGTGATATCTAAAGGAGTGAGGAACCTCAGTTCCTCAAGGGTGTAACCAACCATTTGGCAAAAAGCTTGGTTCGCCTGAGTAAATCGATTGTCCTTTGGTTCGCACATAGCCATTCCAAAGGGGGCTTCTTCAAAAAACTGAAGTAATCGCGCTTCGCTGGTCGTTAGGGCCGCTTCCACTTGCTGCTGGGCAGAAAGAATCCCAGGAATATTGGTTAGAAGTTGCTGGTACTGCTGCTCACAGTGGTGCAGGGCTGTGCTGATGGCTCGATGTTGGGTAATGTCGGTGCAGAGAAGCAAGGTGCCAATCACCTGTCCAGCGTCATCGCGCAGGCGGTGGAACTGAACCTCCATGCAGAGCGAACTATGGGGGAGATGTTGGTAAATTTCGTGCTGTTCACAATCCTGCGTAAGCTGGGCGGCAACTGTAGTCAACCAACTTAGTGTGGGAACTGGAGCCGAAGCAGGGGTCAGGGACAGCGGCTGACAGGGAAAGGCTGCGAATTGCTTTAGTAGGGGACGTGCGATCTCATTGGCTGCCTCGACTTGGTGTCGTCTGTCCAGCAAAATGACTGCGCTGGGAAGATGCTCAAAGGCTCTGAAATATTTTTGAGTTGTGTCTGGGGTTGGTTCAGCCGAATTGTTCGAGAGGTGCTTAGCAGTTGCCGTTGACTCCCTGAAGCCAACCCCAGAAAGCTTTTCAACCAAAGTGTTTACGGATCTCCTGGGCAGACAAAAATAGGAATGCCCTGCACTTTGCCACAGCCGCTTTACCAACCATGCTTTGCAGCTAGCAATCCAATGGTGAAGTGGCTGAAAGTCGGTAGGCATTCTCCTTCCCCTGTCTTCATTAATGGGCTTAGTTTGCCCATTCAAAGAGTTGGGGAAGGAGAATGACAGATTAAAAATTGCTACTAAATGAGGCGTTTATTGCTCTTGGATCAGGCGGAGGTAGTTTTGCTTGAGCTGCAAGTGACTCTCGCTAAGTTGCTCAGAAAGATGCTTCTCGACTTGACACAGCTCCTGCCAGAAGAGAGTTGAACGTTGCGATCGCAAATATTCCCGCCAAAGAACTGCCAGAAGGTCAGCCGCAGGGGAATGCTGCCCCTGTAGTTCCTGGTGTAGGCGCTCGAAAACGGCTTGAGCTTCCGAATGCTGCTCGACAGTTTGCGCTAACTTGATGGCTTCTTGAAGAGCCTCTCCGAGAGAAGGGGCAACTGCGCTTTTCATAAATAATTGTGTTCCAACAGGAGATAAAAACGAAAGATTGAAGCTTCCAGTGTTCTTATAGAATCTTCACAGTGATCATATACATACACCCGACACATACTCATGGGCAAGCAGCGCATTCTCTCTGGCATCCAGCCAACCGGCAATCTGCACCTAGGCAACTACCTAGGAGCTATCCGCAACTGGGTGGAGTTGCAGGAGGAATACGATGCCTTTTTGTTCATGGCTGATCTGCACGCCATTACCGTGCCCCACGACCCGACCCAACTGGCCGAGAACACCTATAAAGCAGCAGCAACCTATATCGCTTGCGGAATTGACCCTGACAAAGCCACCATTTTTGTCCAGTCTCACTTATCTGAGCACGCGGAACTGGCTTGGTTGTTTAACTGCATCACGCCTCTTAACTGGCTGGAGCGGATGATTCAGTTCAAAGAGAAGGCAATCAAACAGGGGGAAAACGTCAGCATTGGGCTGCTCGACTATCCAGTGCTTCAGGCCGCAGACATTCTTCTGTACGAGCCGGACTTGGTGCCAGTGGGAGAAGACCAAAAGCAGCATCTAGAACTGACGCGCGACATTGCAGCTCGGTTAAATTTTCAGTTTGGCAGCGAGGAAACCCCCGTCCTCAAGATTCCTGAGCCGATGATTCGGGAAGTAGGGGCGCGGGTGATGAGCCTAACGGATGGCACCAAAAAAATGTCGAAGTCTGATCCCTCGGATCAAAGCCGCATCGACCTGACGGATGCACCCGAAGATATTGTTCGCAAAATCAAGCGGGCTAAGACCGACCCTCAACGAGGGTTGGAGTTTGGCAACCCGGAGCGGCCTGAGTGTAACAACCTCTTGGGCCTTTACACGCTGCTGTCTGGCAAGACCAAGACAGCAGTGGCTGAGGAGTGCAAGGAAATGGGCTGGGGGCAGTTTAAGCCCTTGCTTGCAGAAACAGCAGTAGCCGCATTGGAACCCATTCAGCAGAAGTACCAAGAACTGATGGCTGATCGCACCTATCTAGAAAGCGTGTTGCGGCAGGGGAATGAGCGGGCGCGTGCGATCGCATCTCAAACCTTGACGAAGGTGAAAGATGCCCTAGGTTACTCCAGACCGCTGTAGCAGGCATCACGGTATACTGACCAAACATAGCTGTGAGTTATTGGCAGCCCTAACCTTCTTCAAACTCCCCTTAAATGACTGCTTTTCAGGATTGTTTGACTGCCCCACCCTTGGGCTATCGTTTTCGCACAGCTGCCCGAGCGGGCGAGTTTTTGGTGACAGCAGAGGTCATGCCGCCTAAAGGAGGCAACCCCCATCACATGCTTGAAATGGGGCGGCGACTCAAGGGACGGGTCCATGCCGTTAACATCACAGACGGTAGCCGTGCGGTGCTGCGGATGTCGTCTCTTGCCTCAGCGGTACTGTTGCAGCAGGAGGGGATTGAAACGGTTTGCCAGATGGCCTGTCGTGATCGCAACGCTATTGCCCTCCAGGCTGATTTGATGGGGGCGCATGCTCTCGGCATTCGAAACCTTTTGGCCCTGACAGGAGATCCGATCAAGGCTGGCGATCATCCAGAAGCGCGGCCTGTGTTTGATTTAGAGTCTGTCCGGTTGCTGAAGCTTGTCGGTCAACTTAATCAGGGCAGCGATGGCCACGACCAAGCGTTACCGGATGGAGCGTTAGACCTTTTTGTGGGAGCGGCTGTTGATCCGCAATGCCGTAGTTGGTCAGGGCTTCAGCGTCGGTTTGAGCGCAAGGTTCAGGCCGGAGCGCAGTTTTTCCAGAGCCAGCTCATTTCTGACTTTGACCAGTTTGCAACTTTCATGGATAAGATTGCCGCTGGGTCGGATCGTCCGGTTTTAGCCGGGATTTTCCTTTTGAAGTCGGCGAAGAATGCCCTATTTATCAACCGGAACGTACCGGGTGTGCAGATTCCTCAGAGCGTAATTGATCGGCTGGCTGCGGCTGCGGATCCGCTACGAGAGGGTATGAAGATTGCGGCTGAGCAAGTGCAGGCAGCCCGCCAACTGTGTCAGGGCGTGCATATGATGGCGGTGCGACGGGAAGATCTTATCCCCGATATTCTGGACATGGCCGGGGTTCATCCAGTGATTCCCCTGACAAATTCCATGAATTTGCCGAATAACCAGAATAACCATACGGGTTCACTAGCTCAGCCAGTGTAGAAAGGAGTTAATACGGTATCCTTCGGCTGGTTATCAACGGTTCTGTTGCCTGCCCTGATGTCCTAAAGCCGGAGGATCTCGGTAACCGAAGCGGAGAGACCGACTGTGGGAAGTTCTCAAGAGGCATCCCAGCCCCCATCAACTCAGGTTAGATCCACCATTGTAGCCGTCACGCTCTACCCCGATCAGGCAACGGTGACCCGTCGGGGGGCTGTGTATCTACTAGCAGGCACCCATACCTTAACCTTCTCACCCCTCCCGGCAACGTTGCGACCACAGACGGTCATGCTGCTCAGCCATAGCGAACGGCTGAGCTATCTGCGAGATGTGAGTGTACACGCTGTTGCCCCGACTCCCGATCCGCAAGCAGACGAGAAAGCCCTTCTAGAGTCCTTGCGGACCCTAGAAACAGCTTATCATCGGGCTAAAGACACGCTGACAGGCCTTTACCTTCAGCGCGACTTTTTACAGGATTTGGCTCAGCGCACCCCCCGCACCTTTGCTGTGGGCCTAGCGCAGCAGCGGGTGAGCTTAGAGGATACAACTGCTCTGCTGCAATTTTTGGGGCAGACTCAGGAGCAACTTTTGGGTGCGATCGCACAGGCAGAGGCCCAGAAACATAGCCTTGATCGCCAGCTTCAAGCCGCTCGCCAGTCCTTGGAGACTCTAAAAAAACAGGCCAATCTCTGCTGCTATGCCGTAACCGTTCAGGTAGAGGTCTCCCAGACCGGGAATTACGAATTTGACCTGATCTACGGAGTGGAGGGCGTTTGTTGGAAACCGCATTACCGCATTCGCCTATTGACAGCAGAGAGTGCCTTACACCTGACCCGCTTGGCTTACATTGAGCAGGGAAGCGGTGAAGACTGGTGTAATGTCGCTTTGACCCTCTCGACGGGGCGACCTCTCACTGCGATCGCACCCGAAGTGCCGCCTCAGTGGGTACTGTCACTGTCGCCCGAATTCACTCGCAGAGGGACGGGTTCGCGAACGGTTTTTTCAACCCGCTCTCCGTCTCTGGAGGAAGCCTACCGTATGCTGGGTGCAGTGCCGGGGAGTGAGCTGCCACCGATTAAGGATGTAAGGCCCTTGGGCAGTAGCTCTGAGAGAACGCATACTCTGGTTAGCCTGCAGATGCTGGAACGGCCAACCCTACCCCATCAGGAGCATCCCACTCTGATAGAGATTGACTGCCACACGCTCCCTTGTGAGTTGGTACGGTTAGCGTTGCCCCAAACCGCACCCCACCCTTATATTCGCGCACGCCTGTTTTCTACCCTAGAGGGGCTGCTGCCGGGGCCTGTGAAAGTGTTTCGGGATGAAGTCTATTTGGGTGAAATGGCAATGCCGACCCTGCACCCTGGGCATCCTTTTACGCTTTCCTTTGGCCTAGACGATTCTATTCACTTGACTCATCAATTGGTAGAGCGCGAGGGGCCGAAACACCTACACAAAGCGGATTCCAATATTGCACCCCCTCGGCAGGAAGCTTTTAGATATTGCATTCATCTGCACAATGCTGGGACTGTGTCTCAGAACTGCCTAGTCATCGCGCAGGTTCCGGTCAGCCAGCACGATGAACTCCAGGTTGAGTTAACTCAGGCTGAACCCCCCATGTTGTCCTCTGAAAATGGGCAGTGTTGCTGGTCACTTTCGCTAGCTGCTGGAGCTGAGCAAACTCTGAATTATCAGTTCAAGGTGGAAAGTTCGAGCGATGCGGTGATTCTTGGACTGGACAATTGATTTAAAAATCGGTGCAGGGGAGTAGGTGTCTGAGGTGGTCGTTGCTAGGCTAGGGAGAAGAAAGTTTCCTTGCCCCTTATATTCCCTGCTGCTATGCCGACCTATCCGGGAATTTCTAGCGATGCCTTTCGTCATCCCCTTGATCGTCAGGCCGAGGAGGCTTTAAGAGGACTGCCCGGATTTGATCTGGTCTCGCGAAAATTTGTTGAACTGGTTTACGAGCGGCCTCAATTTGTTTACTTGATGGGCAATGCAATTCAGGTCGGCCCTTGCCAGTACTCAACTCTCTACCACCTGTTTCGAGAGTGCATTCATGGGCTCGATTTGCGGCCTGAACCCATTTTGTTTGTTGTGCAAAATCCGGTAGCAAACAGCTACTCTCTGGGAGAAGAGCATCCCTGTGTCGTGCTCCATACTGGCCTGATAGATCTGCTAGAGCCTGAGGAAATTAAAGCAGTCCTAGCCCACGAATTAGGTCATATCAAATGCGGCCATACGACCCTGACTCAGATGGCGCTCTGGGCTATGAACACAGCTTCTATGCTGGGCGATCTAACCTTTGGCATTGGCAATATGGTTGGCAGTGGCCTGATTTACGCCTTTTATGAGTGGCAGCGAATGGCGGAGTTGTCGTGCGATCGCGCTTCTCTATTGATGATGGATGACTGGCGATTTGTGATGCAGACCATGATGAAGGTGGCAGGCGGCAGCCATCGCTTTGCCCACGAGCTAAGCTTCGACGAATTTGAGCGGCAAGCTGAGCAGTATCAAAATCTTGATGCCCACGGGCTGAACCAGGTTTATAAATTTTTGCTCTATAACGGTACCCCGAATGGAATGCTAAGCCATCCTTTTCCGGTAGAGCGGTTGCATCACTTGAAACAGTGGGCCAACTCTGAAGAGTACCGCCAGATCAGAGCGGGCAATTATCGGAGGACGACGGTTGCTTCGTCTAATCCTGCTCGCTCCACAAGTTCTGATAGCCCCAGCGAAGTCACCCGCCTGCGTCGGGAGCTGGCAGATCTCCAGCGTGAACTCAACACCCTGCGGCAGGACAATTCCTCAAAATCGAGCTTGTGAACTTATAGCGTTGCCTATGCGGATTCTCTTTCTTCACCCCAACTTCCCTGCCCAGTTTCGCCATTTAGCCACAACCTTGGCTCAAGATTCTGCCAATCAAGTGGTCTTTGGCACGATGCGTCAAGAAGGGAGTTTGCCCGGTGTTCAGAAAGTTATCTACACCCCGTCCCGCGAGGTGAATTTCCAGACCCATCACTATCTACGAACTACTGAAGGAGCCGTTCTACAGGCTCAAGCGGTCTATCGAGTTGCCCAGCAGCTTAAGGCCCAGGGATTTGTTCCAGATGTGGTGTACGGTCACTCTGGTTGGGGGCCGATGATGTTTATCAAAGATATTTTTCCTAAAGCCAGGTTGCACGGCTAC
The DNA here is from genome assembly GCA_036702855.1 of Trichocoleus sp. Lineage (GTDB taxonomy): Bacteria > Cyanobacteriota > Cyanobacteriia > Phormidesmidales > Phormidesmidaceae > JACVSF01. Next base: position 8,421 of record DATNQF010000070.1, read on the forward strand.
TTTGAGTGGTTTTACCATGCTCGCGGTAGTGACTCTGACTTTGACCCAACCGAGCCGTTAGATGCTGATACCGAGCTTCGTATCCGCATTAAGAATTTGCCGATTTTGAATGATTTGTACAGCTGTGACTGTGGCCTCACCCCAACCCAATGGCAGCGCCAACAGTTTCCCCCTGAATTTCAACCCAAGCTAAAGGTTCTCCATGACGGCATTGATACTCACTTTTTTCAGCCTGACCCGGCTGCCAAGCTAACGCTGCCTGAGTCTGGGTTGGAGTTGTCTCTGGCGGATGAGGTAGTCACCTATGCTACACGGGGAATGGAGCCTTACCGCGGCTTTCCTCAAGTAATGGAGGCGGTATCTCTGATTCAGCAACGTCGTCCCCACTGCCATGTGGTGATTGCGGGCGAAGATCGTGTGGCCTACGGTAAGCAGCGGCCCGACGGCAAGACCTACAAGCAGCACATGCTGGAAACCCTGCCTTTTGATCTTTCTCGCCTGCACTTTACTGGGCTGCTGCCCTATCGCCAATACCTTCAGTTGCTTCAGGTATCTTCGGCCCATCTTTACCTCACGCGACCCTTTGTGCTGTCTTGGTCAATGCTGGAGGCAATGGCTACAGGTTGCGTGGTCATTGGCTCTAGTACTGCCCCTGTGCAGGAAGTGATTCAGGATGGCAAGAATGGTCTGTTGGTCGATTTTTTCTCGCCGAGTGCGATCGCAGATCGAGTAGACGAAGTGCTGAACCATCCCGATCGAATGCAGGCTCTGCGTCAGCAAGCTAGAGAAACGATTGTGCAGCAGTACGATTTGACTAATCTATTAGCTCAACACCTGCAATGGCTTCAGGGTAAGGAGCCAGAACCCATGGATAAAGGCAAGAAGTCGGCAAAGACTAAGTACCCAGGTCGCAAACCTTCAACCAAGGGGTTTGCTTCGTTCTGAGGCGCTTGCCCCGTCTGTAGGATATCTCAGGATGAGATGTCCTATGAACAGTGCTTTTTGAGGATGTTGCCTAACGTGGCAATACCCTGTTCAATGACCTCAGTAGGCTGAGCAAAGCTCAGCCGTAGGGCCGGATATCCCTGTTGATCAGCAAAAAAGGCTGAACCTGCGCCGACTAGGAGCTTTTGCTTGGCGGCTTCGTAGCACACCACCTTTAGATCAGTGCTATCCGGCAACTGAACCCAGAGGAAAAGCCCTCCTTGGGGTACGGTCCAAGAGATCGTGCCTGGGAGGTGAGCTTCTAAGGCCTTTAACATCACATCCCGGTTTTGAAGGTTTATGGCCCGCAGCATATTTAAGCGACGGCGGTAGTGTCCGGAGCCTAGGTATTCACTAACGATGGCCTGGGAAACAACTGACACATGGAAATCGTGGAGCAGCTTGCGCTCTACCAAGGGCTGGTAGAGTGGCCCAGTGATAACGGCATAGCCCACCCGCAGTGCCGGCATCAGCGTTTTGGAAAAGGTCCCTAGGTAAAGCACCCGATCATGGCGATCCAAAGCTTTGATTGGGGGTGGGGTGGGGCCAAAGCTCAACCATTCGTAAGCATTGTCTTCCACAATCAAGCAGTCATATTGATCAGCTAGGTCGAGTAACTGACGGCGATGGCTCAGATCAGTGGTAATGCCTGTGGGGTTGTGCTGCGTGCTGATGGTATAGATTAGCTTGGGTCGATGGCTCTGGAGATATTGCTCTAGCAGATCCAGGTTCATGCCGCGCGCCGTCATCGGAATGGCGATGATCCGAGCGCCCACCTGCCGTAACAGAGACAAATAGCCATGAAAGGTGGGAGACTCCACTACAACCCAATCGCCAGGCTGAATTAGGTGCTGGGTAATCAGCGAGAGGGCTTGCATGGAGCCGTTTGTAATCAGCAGGTTTTCGGGCACAAGGGACAGGCCTAGCTGAATTAGAAGCTGAGTGATTTGCGATCGCAACTTCGGCTCGCCCTGAGGATGGTTATGGGTGAACAACCGCTCTGCAACCTCTTTGACAGCCCGCCGAGCAATTCGCTGCAAATCTTCTACACCTGACGCTTGGGGAAAGCCAGAGCTGAACTGAATGATATCGGGCTGTGATTCTGCCTGGAGAATCGCTTGACTGGTTTCAAGAAAGGAAATGTTTTCCTCTCTGGGAATAATGACTTGTTGATCGGGGGCAAACGTGCAGGGTCGATTGGGGCTGCGCTGAGCGGGTTGGGTAATGTAATACCCAGCTCCAGGACGAGCTTGAATCAGGCCATCGGCCTCTAATACGCTGTAGGCTTCGACAACTGTGAGCTTGTTGACGCTGACCGTTTCAGCCATTTGCCGAATAGAGGGCAGGCGATCGCCAGGTTGCAGCCCCCCCAATTGAATCAACTGACGAATGCGGTTTCGGAGTTGAAGATAAACGGGTTCTTCAGATTTGCGATCAACAGCAACTTTCACGGGAGCACCTCAGCGAAGGTCAGCGATCAGGCTCTTGGTGTCACTCTAGACGACTTTCTCAAGCAGTAGCTAGTACAGTTTTGTCTAGTTTTAACAGTACAGTTTTATTTTCTGAAACTGTACTAGCTGAATTTGCTTTTTTTGTACCTTCTCCGACCTCCCAAGGGTGATCCACAGTAGAGGAGCCCTTCAGTTGAGAGGCCCTTTCATGAGAGCTTTTGATACCGAGTCCCCCCAATTTCATTCTCTGTCTGCTTCTGTTCAAGCCCAGAGAACTCAAAGTCAGAGAACCGTGAAGGGGGCAAAAAACTCAACATTTCATCAAATTCTTGAGCAGGTTCTGGACTGCCTTTCTCCTAATCAGGAGCCGCGCGTTCATTGCCGCCAAAACCGTCAAGGAAAGACAGTGTGGATTGTGCACGACCCATCTAGTCAGACCACGCGGCAGTTTGGCTCAGAGCACGAAGTCCGAGTTTGGCTGGAGCAGCGATACTACCAAGAGATGTGATAGCAAATGTTCTTTGATTGAGCCATGACGAATGGCTAATCTTATGTAGAGAGGGCAAGGATTTTTAAGGATCTATTGCCTCTCGGCACGTTCAGCAAGTTTCTCTAACCCTTCAGTTTGGTGCTGCCCATGACTCAACCCATCATTCAAGTGGATGCCTTTACAGATAAACCCTTTGCGGGCAACCCTGCGGCGGTGTGTGTCATGTCTAGCGCTGCTGATGCGGGCTGGATGCAGGCGGTGGCTGCCGAAATGAACCTGTCAGAGACAGCTTTTTTGTATCCCGTTGAGGATGGCTTTCACCTGCGCTGGTTTACCCCATCTGCCGAAGTGGACCTCTGCGGTCATGCCACGCTAGCGGCGGCCCATACGCTTTGGACAGAGGGGCATTTGGGGGCAGATCAAGAGGCCCGGTTTCAAACCCGTAGTGGATTGCTGACCGCTACTCAATCCGGGGAATGGATTACCTTGAACTTTCCCAGCAATCCCGTTGCACCCACGGATCTGTCTACCGATCTGCTAAAGGCGCTACGGGGCTTAGTGCCCAAGTTCATTGGTCGGGATGCCAAGAATTTCTTGTTGGAGTTGGAGACCGAGACTGAGGTTCGCGAACTTGATCCGGACTTTAGCTTGTTGGCTAACCTACCGATTCAGGGCGTAATTGTGACCAGCCGAGCCGAGCCTGGTGGGTTTGATTTTGTCTCGCGCTACTTTGCGCCTGCTATCGGCGTGAACGAAGATCCAGTGACTGGATCTGCTCATTGTTCACTAGCTCCCTACTGGCAGGAACAATTGGGGAAATCCCAGTTTTTGGCTTACCAGGCTTCGGCACGGGGTGGGGTCATGAAAGTGCGTTGTGAAGAAGATAGAGTCTACCTAAGTGGCCAAGCTATAACCGTGATGCGGGGAACGTTAGCGTGCTAGAGGGATGAGAACTCTCTAAGGCTGCGCTATTTCAAGCCTTAGCATCCATTATTGGGCGCGCTCGAATTTAATTACCTGTTCGCCGTCGAGTTGGGTGTACTCGCCCTTCTTGACCTGGTACATCGCTAGCGTGCCGTCATTGATGTGATATTGATAGTCGCCGTTAATGGCAACGTAGGTGCCCTGATTTCTGACCACTTGGTTTAGAACTAGCGATTGCTGAGTTTGCTTGTCGGTGCCAACGTAACGCAGGCTGCCACCCGCATCGCAGATGTAGACCAGAAAGGTTTTGGTTTCAAAGAAAGCTTCCTGCTTGTCGCTGCCACAATTAGCAGTGCTGACGGCTGTAGAACCTGTGCCGCCTGCCGCTTGGTCCTTGGTAGCTATAAAGTCACCCCGCACCCAGCCTTCAGTTTCGGACTGAACAAACTTGGCGTAGTACCAGGTGTACCCTCCCTCTCCTTCCACAAGCTGTAGCAGGTAAACTTCGTTCCCAGACACACCGTAGCCGAGAGAATCAGCCTCGGTACTGGGTTGCGATCGCAGATTAACCTGAGCATCTGCCTCTTCAGCCGTTAAAGAGGCCATCCTAGGTGGATTAATGGGGGTGCCCACTGACAGAGGAATAGCAGGAGTTGGGGTGGGCGTCGGTGCTGATGAAGCGCTGTTAACGACCGTTGCCGCCGCAGGCACTGTCTGTGCCCCCTGTTGAGTTTGGGTCGAGTTGCGGCATCCCACCATGCCAAAACTCAGTAATACTGCCCAGCCAAACGCATATAAATTCTTCCGGGATTGAACCATCGCCTTTCCCACCCTTCCTACGCCAGAATGCTACACCATGAAGGGGCATTTAAGCGTGCTCTGGAGCCATCTATTTTATGCCAGCGCCTTGGCTGAGCGGGTATACCGTGAATGTCGCCACGATTCTTGTTGGATAGAGCAGTTTTTCTTTATTAGTGAGAGTTAGTACTTGTTAGCAGGTTGCCTTCTCGGTCAATAAAACCCCATTGGTTGTTCATCTGAACCCGAGCAAAGCCTTCTGAAAAGCGCCCTGCATTCGAAAAGCTCGGCTCTACAACCCAATCTCCAGCCCGGTCGATGAAGCCGTATAGCCCTCCCGCTTGCACCGCCGCTAACCCTTCTGAAAAATCGGCAGCATAGTCAAATTGAGGCTCGATGACAACTTTCCCCGTAGGATCTAGGTAACCCCACTTGCCGTTGAGCAGTACGACAGCCAACCCGTCCGAAAAGTCGGAGGCAAAGTCGAGGGTAAAGTCGATGACGACCTTGCCGTTAGGGTCGATAAAGCCAAATTCACTGCCTTGACGCACTCGGGCTAGCCCGTCCGAAAAGCTAAAGGCCCCGTCGTAAGCAGGTGCGATCGCAACTTTGCCATCCCTGCCTAAATAGCCATACTTTCCGCCCTGCTTAAATACCGCAAGGGATCCTGAAAAGCTCCAGGCATCAGAATATTGGGGATCCATAACAAACTGACCAGAGGCATTGACATAGCCATAGACATCCCCTGACTTAACAACAGCTACGCCGCTGGAGAAGCTCTCTGCCAGATCAAACTGAGGCTCAATGACCCATTCTCCCTGGTGGTTGATAAAGCCGTACCGATTGCTTCCCTTAACTGCCGCTAACCCTTCTGAGAAAGGCTTAGCTTGCTGAAACTTCACTTCAATTGCCCAATCGCCCGAGCGATCAATATAGCCATAGAAATCGCCTACACGAGCCACAGCCAAGTCTTCGGCATAGTCCGTGGCAACAGTGACGTTCTGATCTACCACGCTAATAACTTGACTACCGCTGTTATCGATGTATCCCACTTGTTCACCTGTGCGGACCATGGCGACCCCTCCTGAAAAGTCAGAGGCAACTTCAAATAGCAAGGGGCTGGTCATACGGTCTAAACGCTGAACATCAGGTTCTATGAACTCTACCACTGACGCTGTCTTGTTCGGAACCGCTGCACGCTCCAAGGTGCAGCCTCCTAACCCTCCCAGAAGCGGCAAGCCTAACAGACTTAATTGCAGCCAGTTTATGCCGTACTGTGAGGTCCGCATACAGACTCCTTAGCATTAGAGGACGAGAAATAATTAAGACTGACCCTGCCTGCTTTCCACGATGGCTTGCTCTCTCTGGCAGCAGGTAAAAAGACACAAAAGCTTTTAGTTTGCGAAAATCACCGGAACGGGATAACTTTTCAGCAGCAAACGTTGCAAATATCGTTAGCGAAGATCTTTACTATGTTTGCCGTTGGACTGACCTGACGTCGCTCCGATGATGGACTGCTGCCTCTCTCTTCTGGGGTAGAGACTGGGAATGTTCTCCTGAATCCTTTGCTTACTGTTTTACGGGCGATGCTAAGGAAGGATAATTCGTTTATTGTTTAGCGCGATAGATTGCCTGTAAGCGCAATAAAGTTGACTAACAGGGAGGTTCACTGCCCTTGAAAGATAGTGATAGGCTAGGTGGTCTTTTTCCCATTGGCAGCGCACACACCGTGCCCGCGTCTACGCCTGAGCGCACACCGCATTTGCCCTCTTCAGATACCGAGGCTGCCTCTATCGAACAGCCTTCCCTCCAGCCCACAACCTCTCTGACCGTGGCAGGTGAAACTGTACTTCCAGGGCGACGGCTGAAGATCGATATCCCAGTTGCTCGCTTGACGACAGGAGTGCTGCTGTCGCTGCCAGTTACGGTGATTAACGGTCGTAGACCAGGGCCAAAGCTTTGGCTCAGTGCCGCCATTCACGGGGATGAGTTAAATGGGGTCGAAATCATTCGCCGTGTCACCAAGTCGCTCAAGCCCACCCAACTGAGTGGAGCTGTCATTGCAGTTCCCGTAGTTAACATTTTTGGGCTACTAGAACAATCTCGCTATTTACCCGACCGCCGTGACTTGAACCGATCGTTTCCAGGCTCGATGCGGGGTTCTTTGGCCGCTCGCTTAGCAGCTCTGTTTATGCGCGAAGTGGTCAGTCAGTGTACCCACGGCATTGATCTACACACTGCCGCCATTCACCGGATTAACCTGCCTCAGATTCGGGCCAACTTGGAAGATCCAGAAACGTATGCGTTTGCCAAAGCCTTTGGTGCCCCAATTATCATTCATGCCTCGATTCGGGACGGCTCCTTGCGGCAGGCTGCCGCTAAACGCAACATCCCCACGCTGCTCTTTGAGGCAGGAGAGGCTTTGCGCTTCAACGAAAGTGCAATTCAAGTGGGTGTTGAGGGTATTTATCGGGCCATGGCTCACTTAGGCATGAGGTCCTTGCCGGATTCGCCTGACCCTGTCTTGCAGCTAGAAACTCGCAATACCAAGTGGGTTCGAGCTTCTCGGGGAGGGCTGTGGCATCGGGAAGTGCAGTTGGGCGAACCTGTCAAAAAGCGCCAACGCCTTGGCTTTATCTCGGATGCCTTTGGAGAACGTCCTGCAACAATTCATAGTGCACTCGATGGCCTGGTGATCGGCCACAGTCAAAACCCTTTGGTTAATCAGGGAGATGCTCTGGTTCATATTGCTGCTGCAGACCTTAATTCAGACGATTGAATATTTAATCTGGCAGGAAAGTGCGATCGCACTCTTTCGACTGCGTCAACTGCCCAAATCCCCTATCGCTGCGCGGTACTCTGAAGTAAGGAAGATACACCCACCTGCCCATGCAAACGTCAGACAAACCGCTGAAACTGAATACTAGCCTGGCTTCTAATGGGGAAGGCTTCGACCCCAAAGAACCCCCTAGCCCTGACCTGATTAATGCCTGTGTCCACTGCGGTTTTTGTTTGACCACCTGCCCCAGCTATCGGGTAATCGGCAAGGAAAACGACTCTCCCCGAGGTCGTATCTACCTCATGGATGCCATCAACACAGGAGAAGCGCCCCTATCATCCGCTTCTGTGCAGCACTTTGACTCCTGTCTAGGGTGCTTGGCCTGTACCACTGCCTGCCCTTCAGGCGTTCAGTACGATAAGCTCATCGCCGCCGTGCGGCCTCAGATCAAGCGCAATCACGAGCGCAGTTTGCCGCAAAAGCTTGTACGAGGGCTTATCTTCTCCCTGTTTCCCTACCCCGATCGCCTGCGCTTGCTCCTAGCTCCATTAGGCTTGTACCAAACGCTGGGCCTCTCCAAACTGGTACAGAGTACAGGGCTGCTCAAGCAAGTTTCTCCAAACTTAGCGGCGATGGAGTCGCTGCTGCCCCCTGTGACGCCTCAGTGTTTTCAAGACAACCTACCTGATATTGTTCCGGCGCAGGGCGTCAAGCGATTTCGTGTTGGGATGCTATTGGGCTGCGTGCAGCGGGTCTTTTTCTCGGGTGTAAATGAAGCCACGGCTAGAGTGCTGGCGGCCAACGGTTGTGAGGTTGTCATTCCCAAAGACCAAGGGTGCTGCTCGGCCTTGCCTGCTCACCAAGGCGAAGAAGCCCAAGCCCAAGCCCTCGCGCGTCAGATGATTGACGTCTTTGAGCAGGCCAAGGTGGATTACGTCATCATCAATGCTGCAGGCTGCGGTCATACCCTAAAGGAATATGACCATATTCTGAAAGATGATCCTGTTTATCGAGATCGCGCCAAAGCCTTTTCGGCCAAGGTCCGAGATGTGCAGGAGTTCCTGATCGAGGTGGGGCTGACAGCGGATCTACATCCCCTCACTGATGCTCCCCTTACCTTGGTCTATCAAGACGCCTGCCACCTGATGCACGGTCAAAAAATCAGCCTCCAACCTCGGCAGGTGCTCAAGCAGATTCCTGGTGTGCAACTTCGAGAGCCGATGGATGCAGCGCTATGCTGTGGGAGTGCCGGAGTCTATAACATGCTGCAACCCCAGGTCGCGGAAGAACTGGGTCAGATGAAAGTGACTAACCTGGTCAATACTGGAGCCGTTTTAATTGCATCCTCTAATCCAGGTTGCTCCCTACAGATCCAAAAACATTTGGAGATCCAAGGCCGGAAAATTCCGCTCATGCACCCGATGCAGCTTTTGGACATGTCGATTCGAGGTCAACGACTGTCCCTCTAAACGTATCCAGTGAAAACGAAACCTCTGGGCAACTCATGATGCCCAGAGGTTTCGGCTGATGGATGATTAGCCGTTGCTATTGCTCGACGGCTAAAGACTGAGGTGTTTGCCCAGAAGACGAAACCTCTTGGGGGGTTAATACTGTGCTGATGGTGTCTTGATTGGGTACAGGAGAAAGGTTTGACTGCCGCACCGATCGCACAGACAGGAGCGCTTCTTTAAGGACTACTGCGGTAGGTACAGAAACAACCACACCCAACAAACCCCCCACACGGGCTCCTGCCAGAATTGCCATAAATACCCAGAAGGGATTTAGTCCCGTCACGCTGCCC
>DATNQF010000121.1:0-3086 GCA_036702855.1 Trichocoleus sp.
TACCAAGAGCCTATCTAACTTGAGAACTGGCTCAAGAAACCCCGATACGAATACGTTTGTGGCAACTCTGCGGCAACGAGTAGAGGTCTATAGCAGAGACAAGGGGCAAATGTGGCTATATCTCTACAAACGCAAGGAAGGCTCGGCGTCACGGGTGCTATTGATCTCTTCGGCACGTTGAAGCTTGCTAAACGTATTGAGTGCAAGGAAGCCAAAACCCACCTTCGACGCAATGTCTAGCAGGGTATAAAACATCGTTTCAAAGTCAGAACTAATGGCATCAATACCACTAGGAGCGAGAATCCAGACAACGGGATAGGCTGTCCAAAGAATGAGATGGATGGCGACGAGTTTATTGAAATTTTTCTGGGTGCGGGGACGCTTTTGCTCAGCTTCCTGGCGGTAGGGCACTAGCAGCAGATAGCCAATTGCTAGATAGGCAACAGTGCTGACGATGTACCAAATGTAATTGATCGGATCCGGCGAGAGCGCTGCGACTAGGCCCGTCGCAATCATAAAGACATCAGCGCCTAGCAAACTAGCAGTCAAAGGAAGACTACTACGGCCCAAAAAGGCCAGATCAAGGATTAGTAACGGGGTTGAAAGTGACCAGGTAATATAGCGCACCCAGAAGGTCGAACGACCATCAATAGTGCTCTTGCCCTGGCCCAGAGCCATTGCCAGATAGAGCGCCGCTGCAATCAAACAAATAAAGAAGTTGAGCAAGTATAATTTTTTCCACTGCTCATCTCTGGCACCGTATACACCAAAGCCAAAGAAAGCAGACCCTAGAGCCATACTGATGACTCCGATCCAAAGCCAAGTTTGAGACATCGTAATTATTGGAGAAATTGCTAAGCAAGCGTTCTCACTGTCTCAAACTTGGGAAAGAAAGCCATTATTCTGAGGATAGATTTTTCTAGATTGGTAGAATAGTGAAAATCCTTGTCTTCAATCCGCCCAAAAATTGAATTGAGCAATAGGTTAAATAGCTACCATCGCTTATCCCTTGAAGGATATTTCGATGCTTTTAATTGAATTTGTTCTTTAACAAACAGGTGATGTTAAATTTGCGATCGCACTGAGTGATTATCTCTTTGCCCGTACCGAAGTCGTTTCCTGATTAAGGTCAAGGAGAAATGATAACGGCGATGATGATGGCTGCGATCGCAAGAATCAAACCCGCCATAATTACCCCTGCGGCCACATTACCCTTGCGGATTTCAGCCCGATAGTCAATGGGGTCAATCAGGTCGAACAGGCGAATGCCACCATAGAACAACAGCACAGCCAAAATTGTCCAGCCCACGGTGCTGAGAACTCTCTCCACTATCACCATCTTCTCTCCTCCCTTCCGGCTTCAAGATCTTCCAGTCTATCGGCATCTTCTCCACAAAATTTCTGGGCGGAAACATTAAGTTTCATGGGCTTGTTCCAGCATCGTTAGAGTAGAAATGGCAAGTTGGGAGAGCATCTTGCTCTTTAGATAGTCATTTGTCAGTCAGGCTCTTAAGCAGTTAATGTCTGTGCAGTTGCAGTCCAAACCTTCGCGCCGCTTTGTCGATCCCTGGCCCATAGTGACAGGCGGCATTGCCCTTGCGATGTTGCTAGCCTTGCTCAGCAGCGCCTTTATGGGCAAGTTGGTCGCCAGTACAACCCTCAACATCGATCCTGAAGATACTGAAGAACTCCCTCCTGTTCAGGTGAAGCAAACCGCGATTGGCGCATTGCGGATTGAGGCTGAGGCTAGAATTCCTCAAAATCGGTGGGTTACTTTCGAGATTCAGGTGCTCGATAGCCAGGACAACGTGCTGGCTAGTGCGATCAAGCAGGCTTGGAGCGAATCAGGAACTTGGTCTGAAGAGGGTGAAACAGGCACTTGGGAAGAATCTGACCTAAATAGCGGGTTTGACATTCGACCGCAACAGGCAGAACCCTTGACCCTAGCGATCCACGTTCTGGAATATACCGACCCTACAGGCCAGGAAATTGACGAACCCGTCCCAATTCGCGTGATGGTTCGCAATGGGGTTGTCGATGGTCGCTATCTCTGGGCAGGGCTGATAGGGACTAGTTTGCTGGCACTGTTCTCGCGAGTGGCAGTCTCTAGCACGGGCACAAAAATCATTGACAAGACCATACCCGACAGCGATATCGGCGATCGCATAGTTATGGGCGGCAGCGATCGCTTACTTCGGGTCATGCTTGAGATTGAGGCTGACGAAACCTCCCCTAAAACGCTTCAAGCCCATGTCTATGTTAAAGACAGCCAAGGCGAGCAGATCTATGCCCACTCTCATCCAGTGAGCGTGAACTATAAGCGCGATGAAGGCAAGATTGAGGGGGCAACGGGCAACCTCACCTTGTTTTTTGTGCTAGAGCCTCGTCGCTCCTATGGGTTCTATATCGAAGTGTCGCCGGATGGTCCCGTCGATAAAACCCAGCTTGTTGTTTTAGAAGGGGCCAAAACCTTCGGCAGCATCGACGTTATTCATATCAAGACAAACTGATGGATTTATGTTGACTCGTGTGTTTGCGATCGCAGCCCTTTTGCTCGGAGGGGCTACCGCATACGGTGGCCTAACCCAACGTTCCTCGCTTCATCTGCGCCAAGAACAGCAGCCGTTGTACTGGCCTCGGTACGGCACCCACCTATCAGGCCGCTACCACAATCAAGTCTGGCTCGCCAATCCAGATCGGGCTGCGTACGGTCAGTTTCGGGGCGGTGGGCCGGGGACTGGTAAATAGATGACCCTGGTTGATCAGTCGGAGATGTCGCATCCTATAGAACCGAGTCACCTAACAAAACGACAGCGGCAACTCCTACTAGCAGCCACCGCCATTTCCTCTAGCTGCGGCCTTGCCATTGAGCTGCTATTGGGCACTTTAGCCAGCTACCTTGTGGGCAATCAAGCCCTAGCTTATGGGGTGGCAGTAGGCGGGTTCCTAGCGGCAATGGGCTTAGGAGCGTATCTCAGCCGCTTTATCGCTACCGAAGACGCTACCGCTTCCCTGCTCAAAGCCTTTGCCTGGGTCGAATTGGGAATTGCGCCGCTCAGTGCGCTGCTGCCCTTGGCCCTGTTTGC
>DATNQF010000122.1:0-6459 GCA_036702855.1 Trichocoleus sp.
GCAAATCACCTTAGCCACTTAGTCGAGGTGTTTAGCGATCTCACCTACGAACCCGTCAGTAATTTATCCATTGGGCTCTCTCCCTATGGCTACAGATGGTTCCAAGTGGCAAGGCTAGAAGGAAGTTAAGCACAACCTCAACGCTGATTTCTCTGCTGACTATTTTCCCCCGACCACTACCCTCTACCTTTCCCCTTCGCCCCTCTGCTTTCTCCCTACCCCCTACTCCCTAACTCTCCATGGTTGATATCGGTTTTCAAGCGTCTCACGAACAATTTTCCCCTAGCTTTCTCTTGAAGCTGGCTCAGCGAGCAGAACAGGCAGGCTTTACCCGCTGCCTATCGTCAGACCACTTCTTTCCCTGGTCTGAAGCGCAGGGCGAAAGTGGCTTTGCTTGGTCATGGTTAGGGGCGGCAATGCAGGCAACGCCTAAGATTGCCTACCGCATCGTGAATGCTCCGGGCCAGCGCTACCACCCCGCTATCATTGCTCAAGCGGTTGCGACATTGACGGAAATGTTTCCTCACCGCTTTTGTCTTACAGTCGGCAGCGGACAGAACTTAAACGAGCACATCACTGGGGGACACTGGCCTAGCAAGTGCGATCGCAATGATCGTCTTAAAGAATGTGTAGACATCATGCGGGCGCTGTGGGCTGGCGAAACGGTTACCCACCACGGCATGGTCAACATTGAAGATGCCAAGCTCTATACCCGCCCTGACTATTTTCCGCCCGTCATCGGCGCAGCGATTACCGCTCAAACCGCTGAATGGGTTGGCAGTTGGGCCGACGGCTTGATCACAATTTCCCACCCTCTGCCCAAGCTAAAGGAAGTGGTCGATGCGTTTCGACGCGGCGGCGGTGAGGGCAAGCCCATGATCTTGAAGGTGCAGCTTTCCTACGATCGCACTCAAGAGGCTGCACTGCAGGGGGGATACCAGCAGTGGCGCAACAACGTCTTTGAGAGTGTTTTACTCTCAGACATTCGGACAGTCGAGCAGTTTGACGCTGCCGGAGCCTTTGTTACCCCAGATCAAATTAAGCCCTTTGTCCTAGTCTCTGACCGCCCTGAGCAATACGTTGAGTGGCTACAAGCTTACATCGATCTAGGCTTTAACGAATTAATCCTGCACAACGTCAACCGCGAACAAGAGCAGTTTATTGATGTCTTTGGCGAAAGGGTGTTGCCTGCCTTGAGCCAGCCCACACCCCAATCTGTGCTAACCACTTAATTTTGGTTATCCCAGCATCAGTGACAAAATGAGTTCTGCGTCATCCAGGGAACTCAGCCGTCATGGGGACTACTCTAAAACCGACCGACTGGGTTTCTCAAGTTGGGAGCATGAACCTGACCAGAAGCAATCCGGCCATAACGAGCCATAAAGAGCATATGGATGCCGTAAGCAGCTAAACCCAGCGCAATGATGGCGAAGAGCCAGGGATTTATCCACTGTTGGAGGATTTGAAGTGCCCCACCGGGATCTTGCGCACGGCTGGGGTTGATCTGGTAGGCAGACTGCATCACCAGAAAACCCACCATGCTAAAAACAATGCCTCGCGCAATCAGCCCTGCGCGACCGACTCGCATCGCCCAAGTACGCTCATCAGCACCCATTTCTTGCAGCTTTAAGTGCTTGCGGAACTTGGCTTTAAAGCCTTTGTAAATCTCATAAAACCCTGAGCCGAGCACGACCGCCCCGCCTAGACCTACTAGCCACCGTCCTAACGGCAAAGCCATGACGCGGGCAATCCAAACCTGGCTAGAGTCGCCCCCTCCACCACCGCCTGTACCTGTTGCAAGCTGAAAGGCCGTAAAGGCTAATCCGCCGTAGATAACGGCACTCGTAAGTGATCCCAGACGATTAGAAACATTTTTAGCGGCCGAGTCTTGACGCTCCGGATTTTGAATAGCCTCAATTAGCCGCCAGAGTGTATACCCGACAAAGCCAAGCCCAATTAAAACCAGCAGAATTTTGCCAAAGGGCTGACCTGCGATCGCATTGAGAACCCCTCCGCTGTCTGTTGATTGTCCACCCGCAGTGAAAGCGGCTTGGACAGCGAGTAAACCGATTAAGGTGTAGACAATACCTTTAGCTGCATAGCCAAAGCGGGCAAAATTCTCAAGCCATTTAGCAGGGTCAGCACGTTGAATCATGGTTTTAGGGAGAAAGCTGTGCTTCAGGTATAGGTGCGATCGCAGCCATTCCCCATCCCTCAGCCGAGGGACACAGCTATCTCCCTAGGGATGAACCTACAGAATTACTCCCACTCGATGGTGCCAGGCGGCTTGGAGGTGATATCGTACACCACTCGGTTAACGCCCTTAACCTCGTTGACAATGCGGTTAGAAATAGCTTCTAGCAAATCGTAGGGAACTCGTGACCAATCGGCAGTCATGCCGTCTTCGCTGGAAATCAGACGCAGCACGATGGGGTGGGCATAAGTACGCTGATCACCCATAACACCAACGCTGCGAACGGGTAGCAGCACCGCAAAGGCTTGCCAAAAATCGTGGTAAATTCCACGCTGGCGAATCTCATCGCGCACAATGTAATCGGCATCGCGCAGGATATTCAAGCGCTCAGCAGTGACTTCACCAATGATGCGAATCGCTAGACCAGGGCCGGGGAAGGGATGGCGACGAACGATTTCTTCGGGAAGACCAATCGAGCGGCCCACCTTCCGCACTTCATCTTTAAACAGTTTGCGCAGAGGCTCTACCAGCTTGAACTGAAGGTCTTTGGGCAAACCGCCAACATTGTGGTGACTCTTGATTTTGACCGCAACCCGCTCGCCTGTCTGGGGATCGACATTGGTGTCAGCAGATTCAATTACGTCGGGGTAGAGAGTCCCTTGAGCCAAGTAGTCGAAGGGGCCAAGCCGCCGTGACTCTTCCTCAAACACCCGGATAAACTCGTGGCCGATACGCTTACGCTTCTCTTCGGGGTCAGTCACCCCTGCGATCTTTTCTAGGAAGCGATCGCGTGCGTTGACGTAGCTGACGTGGATGTGGAACTGCTCTTCAAAGATTTTCACCAAGCGTTCGGGTTCACCCTTCCGCATGAAGCCCTGATCGATGAACATGCAGGTGAGCTGATCGCCAATCGCTTTGTGCAGCAAAAAGGCCAGGGTGGAAGAGTCCACACCCCCGGAAAGCGCCAGCAGAACTCGCTTATCGCCAACTCTAGCGCGCACTTCTCGAATCGCTTCTTCAACGAAGGCTTCGGTGGTCCAGGTAGGCTGACAGTGGCAGATGTGGTAGACAAAGTTGCGGATCAAGGCAATGCCACCCAGCGAATGCACTACCTCTGGGTGGAACTGCACTCCATAAAGCTTGCGCTCGTGATCTGCGATCGCAGCGCAAGGCGTATTGTCAGTGTGAGCCAAAAGCTCAAATCCTGGCGGCATCTCGGTGACTGAGTCGCCATGACTCATCCACATGGTGGTACCGTTTTCTACATTGGTGAGCAGATCGGTGGGATCGTCGATATACAGAGAAGCTTTGCCATATTCTCCCCGGTCGGCCCGCTCGACCTTACCCCCCAACTGCTGCACCATGAGCTGCATGCCGTAGCACACACCCATGACCGGGATACCCAGATTCCAAATTTCAGGATCGCAGTGAGGTGCACCCGTATCGTAAACAGAACTGGGGCCACCCGAGAAAATAATGCCCTTTGGGTTGAGCTGCCTCAGTTGCTCGGCAGTCGTGCGGTAGGACAGCACCTCAGAATAAACCTCAGTCTCCCGAATGCGCCGAGCGATCAGTTCAGAATATTGGGAACCGAAGTCTAGAATGACCAACATCTGGCGGTTTACGTCTTGGGAGGAGGTGTCGTCGAGATCGGAAAGGTTGTCAGTTTGAAGGGTCACTGTTCAATCCTGAAAAATGCTCACGTGGACAAAAAAAAGACAAAATTGTGTCAGAAAAGGCGTGACAGAAAAGCAGTTTGAAACAAAATACGATTAGAAGAAAAGTATAAAAAACCAGCTCGCCAGCATCAGTTAGACGAGTAAGCGAATGCTCTCTTGAATTTGTAAAAAAAATTATTCCTTCCAGCTTACCAAAGTTTCTCTCAGCAGTGCGTTGCCAATTTGACTGGTTACAACAATGTTTCGTTTACGGTCAAACAGAAGGGAGCCTAGAATGAGGCGCTGCCCGCTCAGAGCAAACACATAATCAGTAGCCCGTTGGTCAATGCGCTGTGCGATCGCACCATACACCCGCTCGACCCACTCTGGCCCCAGCTGCCGTAAATGCTTTAATCCAGCCTCTACAGTCTCGCTAGCTAAAATTAGCCGCACGTCGTTATCAGAAAGTCCGGCAGCAGCGCAGTGAGCCGCCAAAATTTCTTGTCGTCCATCGGCTACATGATGATGCGTGTGAAAAATGCCGCCTGCCAGCTTGATCAGCTTGCCGTGATAGCCAAAGAGCAGAACGCTCTGCACGCCCTGCAAACCCGCCTCGACCAGCAACGGCCCAATCCAGTTAGCAGTTTTGACACGGCAATCAGGCGCAACTCCCATGTGAGCAGCCAGATCAAGCCCATTTTCCCCAACACAAAAAACGAGGGTTTGAAACTGGGTTGCCTTTTCCCGGAGTTCTGCCCGAAACGCCTCTAATTGGCCGGGCGCACTCAGGGGTTGAGAAATGCCTGAGGTACCCAGCAACGATAGCCCCTCCACTACCCCAAAGGCTTCATTTGAGGTGCGTTGAGCTAAAGTGCGCCCCTCCGGCAAAATAATCGTGACTCGGATTTTTTTCCCCTGAGGGATTAGCGGGGTTAGATTTTCGTGTAGCAGTCGGGTTGCGTAGCGGTAAATGGCCGCTTTCCCTTCGACCTGAAGCTGCCGCCCAATACCTTCTCCCCCCTCAATTAACAAAGGTTCTACCTGCTCCGATTGCCCCCAAGCCACCACCGCCCAAACGGGAGTATGGCGAGTGAGATCTAAATTGGCACCGGGATCGCTGCGAGTAATTGCCAAGGTTGATCCATTGGGCAACGTGGCAAGTTGCTCAATGGGAATTTCTGTAGAGATAGGAGGTTCCACTAAATTAAGTGAAACCACAGAGGGGGAGACTTCAGGATCAAGCAAATGGCAGAGGGCTGCGATCGCACTGGCGCAGGCAAACACAGGCAGAGTATATCCCGCTGCAGGTGGCACATCCCCCAGACTCACAGGTTCTGCGTCAGCAGCCACTATCGTTCTGAGTGCCATCAGGCATCGTCGTGCCACACAGTTTAGCTGTGTTCAGGATTGCAAACCGGATGTCAGCATCCCTCAAATTAGCCCCGCTCAAGTCAGCCCCACTGAACATAGCCCCTCGCAGATTCGCCTTTTGCAAGTTGGCATTCGTTAGAACGGATTGGCTTAGATAGGCGCGGCTCAAATCAGCCCCACTCAAGTTAGCACCGCTTAAGTTTGCTCCACTCAGATAGCCACTGGCCAACTGTGCACCACTCAAGTTGGCTTGGCTCAAATTCGCTCTAAACAATTGGGCCTTTTGCAAACGAGCGCTGCTAAGATCCTTGCCACTGAGATCCCGATTCTGAAGGTTCGCTTCGCTCAGGTCACACCCTACACAGGCATTTGATCTGGCAAGTCGGTTGAGATCGCGGTAGTTTGCTGCTTCTCCAGGAAAGGCAAGCAAACTCAGAACAGCCACCCATCCGGCACACTTCCACCCTTGACGCTTCATGGCGGTAACTTTCCAAACGCACAGTTTTAGGATTGAGTATCCCACCCAAATTATGCATTGCAGACCTGGGTAGACACTACAAAAACAGTCAATGTAGGAGCTTATTACTCGGGCTAAACGCTACCCGGACAAACCGTTGACCAGCGGTCAATATTGGTGCGCTCATTCAAAAATCCGGTTAACTCTCCCCGATAGGCAATTAGACGTGCCTGTTCGGGAGAAGTGTCTGGGAAGTACATCGTTAATCGATCCACCGTAGCGGCTGCACAAGCCCAATCCTGCTGACCCACGGCAGTGTTAAGCTGCACCTGCAAAGCAGCGATCTGCCTGAGCCGTTCTTCTGCGGCTCTCTGACGCGCAATATAGGTTTGCATGTTGCGGACAGCAGCGCGGGCGTATTTATCATTAGGCCGTTCTGCCAGGGCGCGACGAAAGTTGATCAGCGCCGTGTGGTAATCGCCCTGCTGCTCTGCTGCGTAACCAATTAGCATGGCTTGGGTATAGGCATCAGGCGGTGCAGGTTGCTGTGGAGCGGCAGATGTTCCAGCTGGGGGCGTTGCCTCGGTTGATTGAGGATTGGCCGCTTGAGAATTGGTCGGTTGAGGAATGGCGGTTCCAGGAGGCATTCCATCGGCCCATCCTAACCGCTGTCCCCCTATCCATACTCCGACCGTCAGGAAAAATAACACCGTCAGGCGTTTCATATTACACCTCACCACACCGAGCTAATCGCCACTAGATTAACGAAAAATTCCCAT
>DATNQF010000109.1:0-21025 GCA_036702855.1 Trichocoleus sp.
GAGCTGAAGTGCCTCTCGCGTGTTGATCAGGCCTCGATTTTGGTTCTCGTGGTCGATTAACAGCACTTGAGGAGACCTAATTTGACGGTTGAGTAGATGTTGCTTGGCTATGGTACGGTACCTCTGAACTCGACAACTTGCAGTGGGATATTGCTAAATTAGCTTAGCCTTAGCCTATCCTCCAGCAGAAAGGCAGGTTCGTTCAACATTTTGAAACCTGTCTCAATTTTTATTATTACCCCGTCGCTGGCGACAAAATTCTACCCTGGGGTAATTCCTTAAGACGTTATGTTAAGGGGCTTAAATAGAAGAGGTGTTCTACCCCGGATATTGAATGTCTGAGCAGTACTTTGCAACAGTTGCGCGTGGGCTAGAAGGCCTTGCTGCGCAGGAGCTAGAAACCTTAGGGGCTGAGACGGTGCAGACTGCCTTCTGTGGGGTGAGTTTTGCAGGCGATCGCACCCTCCTCTACCGGGTTAATCTCTGGGCTAGGCTGCCGTTCCGGGTGCTGGTCAAGCTTCATGAGTTCCCCTGCCACGATGCGAACGACCTCTATCAGGGAATCCAGCAGATCGACTGGGAATCTTACATCACGCCAGACCATACCTTAGCTGTCGATGCCACAGGCAAAAACCGCCAGCTCAACCACACGCACTTCACGGCCCTCAAGGTGAAGGATGCCATTGTGGATCAGCAGCAAAATGCCCTAGGCGAGCGCTCTAGCGTTGATACTGAACAACCGGATGTGCGTGTTAACGTGCATATCGACCAGGACCACTGTACTGTGAGCCTCGACAGTTCTGGCAGCAGCCTGCACCGTCGGGGGTATCGGCCCGCTGTCGGGCTAGCCCCGCTCAAAGAGTCCCTAGCGGCGGCCCTCATTGAAATGACAGGATGGCAGCCGGATATTCCCTTTCTCGATCCGCTCTGTGGCTCTGGCACTCTGCCCTTGGAAGCCAGCATGAAAGCGCTTAACATTGCACCTGGTCTGTTCCGGGATCAGTTTGGCTTTGAGACTTGGCCTGACTTCGATGTAGAACTGTGGGATGACTTGCTGCAAGAAGCCGAGGATAACCAGAAAACAGGACTAGAAGGCGTGATTGTGGGGTGCGATCGCAATCCTGAAGTTATCCGTCAAGCGCGTGCTAATGCTCTAAACTGCGGCGTGGGTCATCTGGTCAAGTTTACCCAGACAGAACTGGCCGATGTAGAAGCGCCAGCCGATCATGGCATTTTGCTGTGCAACCCACCCTACGGTGAGCGCTTGGGCGGTGACGAAGACCTAGGCGCGTTCTACAAACTACTGGGCAACGTTTTAAAGCAACGATTTAAAGGCTGGACAGCCTTTGTGCTGAGCGGCAATAAAGAACTCGCGAGTACCATCGGCCTGAAGTCATCTCAGCGCTTCCCAGTCAATAATGGCTCTATTCCCTGCCAACTGATGAAGTACGAGCTGTATTAAGGCTATGACGCTAGAAAAAGCTGAGCTTGCCTGCAAGCTCACGGCCCAAAGGTGTCGCCAGCTCAGAACGCCCCGCCTCGATAAGAGCCTTATCTCGAATGCGGCAAGAGTCGCACAGACCGCAGGGCGATTCACCTCCCTGGTAACAGGACCATGTCTCTGCAATCGGCACCCCCAGCCCCAAGGCCCGATGCACAATGTCTACCTTTGAATCCATCACTAAGGGAGCCACTAGTTTCGGCGCATTCCCCTCCAGGCCTGCCTTAGAAGAAAGCTGAGCAAGCTGCTGAAAAGCAGCCAAATATTCTGGACGACAATCAGGATAACCAGAGTAATCCACCGCATTAATTCCCAGGTAGATTGCTTCGGCTGCTTTGGCTTCGGCGAGAGAAAGTGCGATCGCAATAAACACCGTATTGCGCCCCGGCACATAGGTTGAAGGAATCACATCGGCTTGAGGTCCCTCCTGAGGCAAGCTTTGATCTAGATCGGTCAAAGACGAGCCACCCCATTGAGCCAGATTCACGTCCATAAAATAGTGCTCTTGAATGCCCAGCAGGAGAGCAATACGTTTAGCTGCCTCCAACTCCCGCTCATGTCGCTGTCCGTAATGCAAAGAAAGGGCAATGGGCTCATAGCCATCTGCGATCGCTTGAGCCGCAGACGTTGCAGAGTCAAGACCACCCGAAAGCAGGACAACCGCTTTAGGCTTTGTCATCGGTAAATCTCCCAAGTGAATCTCCCAAGACGACTCTAAACGCTAACGTCTCCAAGAGACTGCAAAGCGCCAGTTCCAATTCTTTAAATATGGCTGGAGAAAATCTTTGATCGGGGCACAGAGGTCTGCACGCAGTGCAACAACCGAGAAATCACTAGACACGGCCCTCCCCTAAAGAGTTAACTTTGTTAAAGTGCTACTTTTTGTCTGGAGCCACCCATGCTGCGCCTGGAAAATATCAGCAAAATTTATCCCACCGGGGAAGTGCTCAAGGACGTCAACTGGGAAGTCAAACCAGGCGATCGCATCGGTCTAGTTGGCGTTAACGGCGCGGGCAAATCAACCCAGCTCAAGATTATTTCCGGCGAAATTGAACCAACTGCCGGATCGATCATCCGTCCCGCTGATCTCAAAATTGCCTACCTCTCCCAAGAATTTGAGGTTGATCCAGAACGTACCGTGCGGGATGAATTCTGGACCGTGTTTGCCGAAGCTAACGAGGTTCAGCAAAAGCTGCACTACATTCCTCACATCATGGAGCAGGCCGATCCCGACGAACTGGATCGGCTGATCAAAGAACTCGACAAGCTGCAACGCCGCTTTGAGGGCATGGGCGGCTATGCCTTGGAATCCACTATTGAGAAGATTCTGCCTGAAATGGGATTTGTGCCCGAAGATGGCGACCGCAAAGTCGGCGAGTTTAGTGGTGGCTGGCAGATGCGGATGGGCCTAGGCAAAATCTTGCTGCAAGAGCCTGACGTCCTGCTGCTAGACGAGCCGACTAACCACCTCGATCTCGAAACCATTGAATGGCTAGAGGGCTATCTCAAGGAACTCACCACCCCAATGGTGATCGTCTCCCACGACCGAGAATTTCTCGACCGCCTTTGCACCCAAATCGTTGAAACCGAGCGGGGCGTCTCCACCACCTATTTGGGCAACTACAGCACCTACCTGACCCTAAAGGAAGAGAACAAAACTGCCCAGTTCAGTGCCTTTGAGCGACAGCAAAAAGAGCTCGCTAAGCAACAAGCCTTTGTCGATCGCTTCCGAGCCAGCGCCACCCGCAGCACCCAGGCCAAGAGTCGCGAGAAACAGCTCGATAAAGTGGAGCGCATTGAGGCTCCCGATAGCGATGTGCGGACACTTCACTTCCGCTTTCCCCCCGCTCCCCGCAGCGGACGCGAAGTAGTCATTATTGAAGATCTGACCCATACCTACGACGAGAAAATTCTCTTTTTGGGCGCAAACTTGCTCATTGAAAGGGGCGATCGTATTGCCTTCCTCGGACCCAATGGCGCAGGTAAGTCAACTCTGCTCAGGCTTATTGTCGGTCTAGAACAACCCAGCGACGGCACGATTGAGATCGGTAAGCATAATGTCATTCCCAGCTACTTTGAGCAGAACCAAGCTGAAGCACTCGACCTAGAAAAAACAGTTCTAGACACCGTTCACGATGAAGTTCCCGACTGGACAAACGAAGAAGTCCGTACCCTACTAGGTCGGTTCTTGTTTAGTGGCGACACAGTATTTAAGCAAGTCAAAGCCCTCAGTGGGGGTGAAAAAGCTCGTCTGGCGTTGGCAAAAATGCTGCTGCGCCCCGCGAACCTGCTTATTCTGGACGAGCCCACAAACCACCTCGACATTCCCGCTAAGGAAATGCTAGAGGAAGCTCTGCAAAACTATGACGGCACCGCTCTGCTCGTCTCCCACGACCGCTATTTCATCTCCCAGGTTGCAAACAAAATTGTTGAAATCCGAGATGGAGAACTGCGTGTTTTCAATGGCGACTACCACTACTATCTCGACAAGCTAGCCGAAGAAAAGGAAAAGGCCCAGCTCGCTGCCTTAGAAGCCGAACGAGCCGCCAAAGCCGCAGCCAAGCGACAAAAGGAAAAAGAGAAGAAGCAAGCCCAAGCTGCTGCTCGTAAGTCAAGCTAGCTAGAAGCAGAAATAGAGAGTTCATCTCATTCTTTAATAGGGGCGCAGTGTGCTTCGCTTACTGGGTAAGCAGAGACAGAAAAGACTGGTTTGCCCCTCCTTCTGATAGAAGCGCAAGTGTGTGCAACTCATTCATAGGTCCGTGAGGAAGGATATCCCCTACTCCTAAATTTCCTTGTAGTGGTTTGATCGGCTATAACAATCTCCGCCCCAGATCTGCTGCACCGAGATTGCTATAGCCCTATGGGCATAGCTGCGCCAGCGCTCTGCACTCTGCGAGAAGCAAGCTACGCAGTGACAATGCACATCCTTAGGCTTGATAATCTAGTAGGTTAGCAACAGATGACATTTCAGAAATGAGGTTAGCAGGCAACTGATTAGAGGCGGATTGATTATTGAGGCACCTGTTAAAAGCTTGGGCGGATGGGCTTGATTAATTTTTCAAATCTTCGGCTTCAAATAGATCAAGTCAAAATTCCCAGTTCGTTTTCGGAAGTGTGATATTTTAGGACAGTTATAAATAACGTCTTCAAAGCCATCTACCCTCTTGACATAACCGTTGGATGGGCCGTTTAAGGCTCCTTATCACCCAACTGGAGTATTCCTGATGAATACTTTTTAGCCATTTTGAAATTGCTTCTAGGCTCTTTCGCACCAAGCTTTTTCGCTTTATAAGCAGCTCTACCACCGTTTATAAGGTGGTCTCAGAATAAGTCTTTGTACACCACTAAGTGACATCCGTAGGACCATCTAGCTCAATCGAGCGAGTGGTATGATCGCTGAAATATTTGACGACAATCACAAGGGTTCTGAACTCATGAATCAAGCGTCTGTTCCGCCGATGGTGCTGGTCATCCTCGATGGATGGGGATATCGGGAAGACGCCAATGGCAATGCCGTCGCCGCTGCCAAAACACCCGTGATGGACAGTCTATGGGCGACTTATCCCCATACGTTAATCCGCACCTCGGGTAAAGATGTCGGATTGCCTGATGGCCAAATGGGCAATTCTGAAGTAGGTCATTTGAATATTGGTGCAGGCCGAATCGTCCCACAAGAGTTGGTGCGTATCTCTGACGCCGTTGAAGAAGGTACGATTCAGGAAAACCCTGCCCTGCTGGAAATTTGTCAGGCTGTTCGTTACCGAGGCAGCAAGCTGCACTTAATCGGCCTCTGTTCCGAAGGGGGCGTTCATTCTCATCTGTCCCACCTGTTAGGCCTGCTAGACATGGCCAAGGCCCAGGACATCGAAACTGTTTGCATCCATGCCATTACCGATGGACGCGACACCAAGCCAACTGAAGCTCAGTACGCGCTAAAAAAGCTGCAGGACTACCTCGACCAAACAGGCTTTGGTCGCATTGTCACCCTGAGCGGTCGCTATTATGCGATGGACCGTGATCACCGTTGGGATCGGGTCGAAAAAGTCTACCGTGTCATGACCGAAGACGGTCCTGGTACAGGGCAAACCGTCCTAGAGGCGCTGTTAGAGTCCTATGCCGCTGAAATTAACGATGAGTTCGTGCTGCCAGTACGCCTAGGTTCTGGTGCGGTTGAACCTGGAGACGGTGTAATCTTCTTCAACTTCCGTCCGGACCGAGCACGGCAGCTGACTCAGGCCTTTGTTGATCCCAAGTTCGCTGGATTTGAGCGATCGCTCATTGAGCCGCTCACTTTTGGCACAATGACCCAGTACGATCCTGAACTAACAGTCAAGGTCGCTTTTGAGCCTCAAAACCTAAGCAACATTCTGGGTGAAGTAGTTGCTCAGCACAAACTCAAGCAATTTCGCACAGCTGAAACCGAGAAATATGCCCACGTCACCTACTTCTTCAATGGCGGATTAGAAGAGCCCTTTGAAGGAGAAGACCGAGAGTTGATCCCCAGCCCTATGGTGGCAACCTATGATCGGGCTCCTGAAATGTCGGCGAAAACCGTCACGGATACTGCCATCAAAGCCGTTGAAAAAGGGATTTATTCCCTCATGGTCATCAACTATGCCAACCCCGATATGGTTGGGCACACAGGCAAGATGGATGCAACGGTGACTGCGTTAGAAGCCGTTGATGGTCAACTGGGCCGCTTGATTGATGCTGTGGGCAAAGCAGGAGGAACGACCATCATCATTGCTGACCATGGCAATGCCGAGTACATGTGGGATGAAAATGGAAAGCCCTGGACAGCGCATACGACCAATCCGGTTCCTTTTATTCTCATTGAGGGAGAAAAGCTCAAGGTTCCTGGCTATGGTGGCGAAGTGCTGCTTCGCGCCGACGGTCGCTTAGCTGACATTGCCCCGACTATTCTACAAATTCTGGGTCTGCCACAGCCTGCTGAAATGACCGGCGTCTCTATGTTTGAAAGCACCGAAATGGACGTTCGGCCAAACCGTACACCCATTCGTGTGTCCCTATAAGGGGCTTCAGTCTCAATCCCTTTGAGACTGGGTTATGATAATAGTCTGTCCGTTTGGGGTTTCTGCCCAAGACGGTTTGTCGGCTAACAAGCTTCTGAACCCCACTTGAGACTATGATTCTGCAAACAGTTCTACAAATTATTTGGGTTGTTTCGGCGGCTGGGCTCACCGTGCTGGTGCTGCTTCACAGTCCTAAAGGCGATGGTCTCGGAGCTTTGGGAGGACAAGCTCAGCTCTTTACAAGCACCAAGAGTGCTGAGACAACTCTTAATCGCATTACCTGGACCCTCACGGTTCTCTTCATGGGGTTGACCGTCATCCTGAGCGCAGGCTGGTTAAACACTGTTGCTCCTGGTAGTTAATACCTGAACATTCCTGTATGCGTTAGAGACAGGATTTTTAGATTAAAGGCTGCCGATTCTCGGGATCGGCAGCCTTTAATTTTTTATTGCTTTCTATTTACAACCTACCGCTGCTGCCACAGTGAGTTTCCCTACCAGTCCCCAGAGAAAGGTTCTATAGCCCTCCCTTCTGGCGTGACCACATTGAGTGCTAGTGTGGGCGCAGTTTCCTGGCGACTGAACTGAACCACTTGAAGTCCCCTATCGGTCGGTTCTACCGTAAGGGTGTAGTGCCCATCCGCCCAGTGCAAATCGACTAGACGATGGTTAATCAACCAAACTTCGGCCAAAGAACCCGCATTAATTTGCTCTGGCTGACCACCGTTGTAACAGGAGTCCGACTCCTCTAAAGCAGTCCAAACTCCGGAGAAATAGAGCGGTTCTGTTCGGGCGCTAAGACCATAGGTGGTAAACGAAATCACCTGATGGCCCCAAAACTCCTTTAGCAAGCTTTTAAGCGGCTCATCGTTCAGGGCACTCCCGTAACGCGGCATAGCCTGAAGCTCCTTGAAATGGACTGCCTCTGGGGATCGCTCCCAGGCCGGCAGGTTGGCACAGACCTCAAAGGGAACGCTCTGATTTGTGTTCTCAGCACCCTGTGGTCTAGCAAGTACGACCGGAGTTTCATGAGACGACAAGGGGATTGGGGCATCTACTGAGGAAACCTCTGGGGAGATCTCCCCAGTAGATGCGAGGGGTTGTTGAGGACAAGCGGCTAGGAAGATACTAGCCACCGTCATTAGGCCACAGAGTAGATTGCGATGTAGAAGCTTACCCATGGGTTTTGCCAGGGATGATGGAAAGGAAGACAAAAATAGTACTTTGATCCACAGCTTGTTCGCTTGACCGAGGTAAAGCAAACAAGAATTGCGGTTCCTTACAGCAAAATGTTTTTAACTAAGACCGGCCTCATCATAGAAGCTGGTTAAATAGCCTCTCAATTACCCCGTAAAGTTGACTCAAATGTCCCTATGAAGCAGGAACGTTCTTCCTTAGAAGGAGAGTAAGCTTGGGGATCACGCCTTAAAATTGGCGCTCTTGAATCGACCGTTTTGAGCCGTAGCCACCTAGTAAGAGAACTCAAGCTTTAGGTGATGTTGATCAGCAGACGCTTTTTCCCCTTATTAGAAGATGAGCTACTACCGGAAGTTCCTACTAACCTGATCACTCAGGACTTAAGATGCGACCGATAAGACCAACAAGCCGTATTCGAGAAGATGAATACGGCTCACCTAATCTTGTAGAAAATAATACAGGTGTTAGATTCAGTTATCCGGTACTACCCAGACAAATTTTTGAAGGATGCACTTAGAGCCTGAAGCGTTGAAGTCAGAAGGGCTTTTGCAAGCCACAACCTGAGCATAGGCAAGACTTTAAAAGAGCCTTAGAGGAAAAAGTCTTGCTACAAGCGCTCAATTCACAGCTTAGCGCGTTCCCCTAAGAAAGCAATCATTTTCAGGGTATAAACAGGTCACTTCAATAGACGTTTTTACTGGCTGAGAATGGCCTCTGGCAGAACTAGCATGGCATCGCCAAAGGAGTAAAAGCGGTATTGTTGTGCGATCGCATCTTCATACAGGCTCAGCAGCCGCTCTCGCCCAATCAGAGCGCTCACCAGCATCAGTAGACTAGATCCGGGTAAATGGAAATTGGTGATGAGCCCGTCGAGCACTCGCCAGCAGTAGCCGGGGTATATAAAGAGATTGGTTTTCCCTCTAAAGGGAACGAGTTCCCCTGCTTGAGCGGCCCCTTCCAATGCCCGCGTCACTGTGGTACCGACTGCGATCACGCGGCCACCCCGAGCCTTGGTCTGACGAATCTTCTCAACCGTCTCTGAAGGCACATCAATCCACTCACTGTGCATGGCATGGGTGGTAATGTTCTCGGCCTCAACCGGACGAAACGTACCAACTCCGACGTGTAGCGTGATGAACGCGCGCTCGATCCCTGCCGCTTCTAGACGAGAAAAAAGGTTTTCGGTGAAGTGAAGCCCAGCAGTAGGGGCTGCGATCGCACCGGGTTGCTCAGCATAAATTGTCTGGTACTGCTCTGGAGCGGCTTCGCTCTCAGTGATATAGGGTGGCAACGGCATCTGCCCCAAACGATCAATGACGCTATCGAGAGATTCGCCAGAGGGCACCCTAAAGTCTAAAATTCTGCCGCTGGTGGCGGGATCAGTCTCAATGACTTCGGCAATTAACTCCGGTTGACTCGTGCTTCCACCAAAGTGAATGGTAGCTCCTGGCTTCAGACGGCGTCCCGGCTTCACCAAAGCTGACCACCGATTTGGGCTAGTGGGCTGCTCCTCCAGCAACAGCACCTCGACCTCTGCCCCCTCTGGTTTGCGCCCATACAAACGGGCGGGGATCACGCGGGTGTTGTTGAGCACTAAGAGATCACCCGGACGCAGCAGATCGGGCAAATCCCGAAAGATTTTGTGCTGGTGGCTGGTTTGGGAATCTACCACCAAAAGGCGAGAGAGATCCCGCGGCGTTAACGGATTTTGGGCGATTCTTTCGGGGGGTAGACAGTAGGTATAAGCAGAGAGCGCGTAATCATCAGGGGGTCCCTCCCCAGTGCTAGCACTGACGACATAGGGAGTAGTATCACCGACCGACTGTGAAAAAACCGGGGTTTCTTGGGGGCTGCACGCGCCCAACTCAGATGGATCCATCTCTACCTCTACCCTTAGATTTAGGGGAATACCCCTAGTGAAGAACGGGGACTTTTCCCCTAACCAAAAAGGGGGCAAGCCAAGACAATAGAAACTGTAGCACCCACCTGGAAGTTAGATGATGGAATATACCTATTACCTCGCGAACGCTAGTTTGACCCTCCGGGTGGTCGAGCACTTGCTGGTTACCCCCCGGCTGTCCCTCAACTTCATGACAGTTATTCACCAGATTGATGGCTGGGTAATCCGCATCAAGCTGCATGATATTGTTGACGCATTTGACGCTGAAGATTTTCGGGCTTTTCTCAACGAACTGGGTATTTCCCACGATCCCGGTATCCGAGTTCGAATGGCGCTGTGGGGTTTGGAAACCGGGCAGTCTCCCGTCGATGTGATGCGCCGCTATCAAGTCGCCATTGTCTCCCACGGCAAACCTGACCGTGAGGAAATCGAAGCTTTTCGCCGCCAGTTTGTTATGGGCTTAGGGTATTGCCCAGAGACCCTAGCCTAACGACAGGGGCAACCTGGTACTGGGTTCATCCCCGGTTTATTTCCCCAGATTTGGGTACACGCAGGTAAGAGTAAACGCTACACACTCGCATACCCTTCATACAGGAAGCAAGGACAGGCAGTTGCCTGTCCTTTTTCTTTAATTACTTACTTTGGGCTATGTAACCTAGGCTTTGGGAAACTGAGGCACTTCTCCATTGCTAACAATGGCCTTCATCCCTTCCAGGGTGGCGGGAATGCTGCGGGGGTCCATAAACATGATCTTGCTGCTCTCGCTACTGCCAATCTTCAAGCCCATTTCCAGGTAGCCTTGGGCCATGAGAAACTGCAGTGCTTCCCGAGAAGCCGGATCCTCTCGCAGGGTTTTGGTGATTACCTGCATTGCTTCTGAGGTAGCCTGAGCCCGTAAGACTTGCTCTTGTCTGACGGCCTGAGCCTTGAGCACGATGGTTTTCTGCTGAGCCTCAGCATCAAGAATGGCTGCTTTTTGACGAGCTTCTGCGGCCAAAACTTCCGACTCAGCCCGACCACGAGCTGAGTTGACTGCGGCTTCCCGCTCTCCCTCAGAGGTCAAGACTGCCGCCCGCTTGCGCCGTTCTGCCGCCATTTGAAGCTCCATCGACTCCTGTACAGCTTTGGAGGGTACAATATCGCGCAGCTCTACCCGGGTTACTTTGACTCCCCACGGATCGGTCGAGATATCGAGTTCTCGCAGCAACAGTTCATTAATTTCGGAGCGGGCGGTAAAAGTTTCATCTAGCTCCAGCTTGCCCATCTCGGCCCGCACCTGGGTTAGCACCAGGTTGACCATCGCCGACTGCAAGTTTTCAACCTTGTAGTAAGCCTTCTCCAAATCAACAATGCGCCAGTAGACTACAGCATCAACAGTAATGGACACGTTGTCGCGGGTAATGCACTGCTGAGGGGGAATATCAAGAACACGCTCCCGCACAGTTTGCTTGACCACCACCCGATCAACAAAGGGGACTGTGAAGTTGAGTCCGGGAGTGAGTTTTTTGCCGTTGTACTTACCTAGAGTTTCGACTAGGGCCTCATCACTCTGGTTGATGATTTTGACAGAGTTTGCTGCGACCGAGCCACCGAGCGCCAGAATAATCAAGAAACCAAAAAGATTCATTGCTTGACTCCTGTTAAAGGATTGTAAAAACGTCAGATTGATAGGTAGACAAAGGGCGGGAATTAAGACTGAATAGCGCTCTCTGGCATGATGAAGAGGGTGTTGCCGCGACGTCTAACCACCATGACAAGTTGATTGGCTGCGATCGCAAGGGTTTCATCTTCACAGCGAGCCTGCCAGGAATTGCCCTCATAGAGCACTCGCCCCACCTCTCCCGGCTCAATCGCCGTCAATGTCCGCGCTTCAGTTGATTCTGCCAAAATCGTAGGGGTGCGCTTGGGAACGAATGCCTTTAGAGAGAAGATAAAGATCACAGAGAACACCATCCAGATGCCAATCTGAAGGCTGACCTGAGGTACGAGCGGAACGAGTAGCGCCACAATAAAGGCGCTCACACCCAGAGTGGATTCCACAAAGGCGGTGGGAATAAACAGTTCCATCAGGCAGAGCGCCGTGCCCAAAATAAGCCAAAAGAGGGCGGGGTTGATAGACATGGGTGTTTGCGATCGCAATGCGTTTTAATAAGGACTTCACGGGATGAGGTAGCGATTCCGTAAAAGACCCTGCTGGCAGGGTTCCCCACGGAGCGACCGAGATCCACTACGATTAATCTATCTTCAGGGTCGGGGTTTACCGGCTCTGCTTGCATTGTCTTAAGGGAACGCCAGTTGTTTGAATGTGCCTATGAACCGTCCCGAACGCTTACCTTCCCGTTACAAGCCCTTTCTCTGGGTCTTAGGTGAGGGACTCGAGACGCTTCCCGTGGGTGAGCTGGTCGATCGGCGTTACCAAGTTATTGCCCCCCGCATCTGGTTAGATACCCAGCCCGAGCAGCGTCCTCCCTGCCCCGATAGTTTTCCACCTCGGGTTATTCCCTACCTCAAAGGCCACCCCCATCGGCTGCACCTACCGGGAGTTCACGGCATTTTAGAAGGCTCGGGTATTGCCCCCGTCGTGCTGCTAGAAAATGCCCCCCTCCATCCTCAGTCTGGGGAACTTTATCCAGATTTAGCGACTGCCTGGACAGAGGCAGCCGCACTGCGCCAAATGAACTGGCTGTGGCAACTGTGGGATCTCTGGCCTACACTGGCCCAATTGGGAGTAGCCTCTAGCGTACTCACCTTGGAGAACGTGCGCGTTGAGGGGTGGCGAATTCGGCTTCTAGAATTGATTGAGGATCGAGATCAGCCACCTACTATTCAGGCGTTGGCAACGGCTTGGCGGCCCCTGCTTAAGCAGGCTCAAGATTCGCTAGTGGAGCCACTATCTCATATAGTAGATGCGCTTCAGTCAGCCGCCTCAGAGACGGAGATTGATCCAATTGCGACTCGGTTAAACCACCTGCTGCTGACTCAGGCGGCTCAGGTTCCGGTACGGGTAGCTTTGGCGGGAGCAACCAGTCAAGGCCCCACTCAGCCGCGTAATGAAGATGCCTGCTATCCGCTTGGCCTAGCAGACAATGACGGCTCCCCTGCGATCGCAATTCTCTGCGATGGAGTTGGCGGTCATGAAGGAGGAAAGATCGCCAGCCAATTGACAGTACAGTCTCTTCATTTACAGTTGCGGGCTTTGTTGAGCGAAGCCCAGGACGAAGATAACATTCTGCCTCCCAGCGTCATTAAGCAGCAAATTGAGGCAGTTATTCGCATTGTCAACGACGTCATCAATAATCAGAACGACAACCAGGGCCGTGCCGATCGCCAACGCATGGGCACGACGCTAGCCCTTGCAGTTTTTGTGCCGCAGCGGGTTCAAACCGCACAAGGATGGGAGCGCGTAGACGAGCTTTACATCGCGCACATAGGCGATAGTCGCGCCTACTGGATTACCCCCGACTACTGTCATCTGCTGACTGTAGATCACGATATTGCCAGCCGGGAAGTGACCGCCTGCCGCCAAATACTGTCCGTTGCCCGTGAGCGACCCGACGCAACCGCTCTCACCCAAGCCATCGGTACTCGCGGTGTGAACTATCTGCATCCCTATATTCAGCGGTTCATCATTGATGAAACCGGAGTTTTGTTGCTCTGCTCTGACGGCTTAAGCGACCATGATCGAGTTGAAGAGGCTTGGGCCAACTACATTGGCCTGATCGTGAAGGAAATCGTCTCTCTAGAGTCAGCCGTCGCTTCTTGGATTGAGTTGGCCAATCAGAAGAATGGGCATGACAATACGACGGTCGTGATGGCTCACTGTAAAGCCATTAGCAAAGCGACTCCCCCCCTCTCTATCGATCTGGCTAGCCGCCTTGAGGATCCAACAGAAATGACGGAAGCGTCTAGAGCCCTACTCTATGGCGAAACCACTGCCGAGTCGAGTGAACTCCAACCCGATCCCCTCAAGAAACGAGGTCTTCGAGGGGTGCCTATCTGGGCCTGGATTGTAGGGGCATTTTTCCTAGTAGCGGGCATGGTGAGCTTGGGCTTGATTCTGCGGCCCCCAAGCGATCGCACGCCCCCGCCTCCCACTGAAAATAACCTTTAGGCAAGGAAGAGAGTAGGTTTGATTGGCCCATCGGGAAAACCACTGACTCGATTGCGCCCCATCTGTTTGGCCTGGTAAAGGTGCTCATCTGCCAGGTAAATCAACTTTTGGGGATCAGTGGTTTCTTGAGGCACCAGGCAAGCTACCCCCAGGCTCAACGTTACCTGCTGGAAATTTGACTCAAAGTGAGGAATCTTGAGGTCTTGGACGGCCTGACGAATGCCTTCTGCGACTCGCAGTGCTCCCGCCAGATCCGTTTCTGGCAGCACCATGACAAACTCCTCTCCCCCATAGCGGGCGGCCAAATCAGCTGGGCGACGGGCTGCCGCTTTCAGCACCTTAGCCACTTGCTGGAGACAGTGATCCCCCGCCGGATGCCCGTAGGTATCGTTGAAGCGCTTGAAATAGTCTACATCGCACAGAATCAGCGAGAGGGGAGCCTGAACTCGCCTCAACCGAGTCCATTCATGAGCCAAATGCTGATCAAAATGAGTTCGGTTCGCGAGATGAGTCAGACCATCGCGCATCGATATCTGTTGCAGGTTTTGGTTCGCAGCTTCGAGTTGGTTGTATAGCTCACCTTGGTGGATGGCAATAGCTGCCTGCGAAGCTACCTGCTTGAGTAATTCCAGTTCGTGCTGCCTCCAATGCCGAGGCTCCCTACAGTGATGGGCAATTAGCAGACCCCACAGCTGATCCCGATAAGCGATGGGAACGACTAAATTGGCCTTGACCTCGTAGCTCTCCAGCAGATTACGGTGGCAATCAGATAGTCCTGCCTCTTGAATATTTTCAATGGCTCGCACCCGCCCTTGGCGGTAGTACTTCACATAACGCTCTCGGAAACAGGGATCGTCAATGTTTTCTCCCATGATAGAGAGGCAGCTGGGAGCAACTGATTCCTTGACTACTTTGCCTGTCCAGTCGTTCTCAAACTGGAAGAGAATCACGCGATCCGTTTTTAATAGATGACGAATCTCACTGACGGTGATAGTCAGAATGTCATCAATATCTAAAGACTGTCGAATTTTCTCGCTAATGCTGCGCACCATCCGCTCTCGCTGGATCTGCTGGCCCATTTCGACCTTGAGTTGGTCATACTCCAAAATTTTCTCAATTAATTCTGGAGAACCTCCTACAGTTAGCCAAGTTGGCTGTTCCGGACTATGGGCCGAAGGAGACAGGATAACTTGGGAACTAGCCTGAGCGGACGATGGAGAACACTTTTGTTGAGGTGGGATGGTTAGATCGGCATCTGGCTGAGCTGCGGGCAACAACCACTTCTGTCCTTTTCCTGCATCTTGAAAGGACTGCTGAATCAGCCACTGAAAGATGACACTACTGGGTTGGGGTTTGCAGATATGGTAGCCCTGAATGCGATCGCATCCTATTTCCCGTAGCAAGGCGATTTGTTCCGCAGTTTCTACCCCTTCAGCTATCACCTTTAAGCTCAATCCATGCCCCAGTGCCACGATGGTTTTTACAATTGCCGCATCTCCTGCGTCAGTGGTGGCATTGCAGACAAAGGACTTATCAATTTTGAGAGTATCTACTGGAAAGTGTTTAAGCGTGCTTAAAGAGGAGTAACCAATGCCAAAATCATCCAGCGCAATATGAACCCCCAGTTCCCGTAGCCCTTTTAGCAAGGTCACAGTATGTCCCATATCCCTCGCCGCAGTTTCCTCTGTAATTTCTAGTTCTAGTTCGCCTGCGTCCATTGCTGTTTCCTGCAAGACCTGGCGAATGAAGGGGACTAGATTATCTGAGGCAAACTGGCTAGCGGATAAGTTAACAGCCACCCGCAAGGGCGGCAAGCCTGCTAACCGCCATAGACGATACTGCTCACAGGCCGTGCGAATAACCCATTCCCCCAACGGCTTGATTAACCCCGTTTCCTCTGCAATGGGAATGAACTGAGCCGGAGAAATGAACCCCATTTGGGGATGCTGCCAGCGGATCAGCGCTTCTACTCCCACAATCTGCTGACGGCTCAAGTCCCACTGAGGCTGGTAATACAGAATAAATTCCTGACGATCCAAGGCTTTGTAGAGATCGTTTGCCAGACCGCGCTGGAGAAGACTTCCGGCTCCCATTGAAGGGGAATAAACTTGATAGGTGTTGCGGCCTTGCTGCTTCGCCTGATACATGGCGATTTCAGCATGCTGAATTAGGGTGTCTACTGTGTCCCCATCATAGGGAGCCACTGCCATGCCCAGGCTGGCACTTAGGTAAACTTCCTCCCCCTGCAAGCAAAATGGGGGCTTCAGGCTGTCGAGCAAAACCTGACTGATGTGGTTAACCGCAGCATTACCCTGAACCTTGGGAAACAACAGTGCAAACCCATCCCCATGCCAACGCGCTAGAAAAATCGGCAGCGAGTCTGGTGACTCTGAGGCTAAGCTTTGGATGCTTTGTTGCAAACGGTGGGCCACATTTTGCAACAGGTAGTTGCCAAAGGTATGACCATAAGCCTCATTAATGCTTTTGAAGCGATCGAGGTCAAAAATGGCTACGGCTAGAATAGCCCCCTCTTGCAGGCAGTGCAGCATGCCCAAACTAAGCTGCTTAGTAAAGAGCAACCAGTTAGGCAGTTGCGTTAAGACATCATGGGAAGAGCGATGGTGAATCACCCGACTCACCCAATGCTGCATCAGCCCCATGTAGAGATACAACCCTACAGACTGCGCTAATCGGACATCAGCATCCGTCCAAGGAGCTACCTGCTGGCGGTTTTCTAACCAAGAGGTAAAGGAGTTCCGGGGTTCATGCTGGCGAGGATCTTGGCTCTGTTGGCCCGCCCAAACAATCTCTGTGATCTCCGTCTGGCGAAATAAGATGAGATGACCCACCACCTGATCTTTGGAATTGAGTGGCACCATCATCACGGATTCAATACCCGGTTCATCAAAGGCGGCTGCTAGCGAGTGGCACTGTTCATTCCGCCGCCACTCACTGAGAACGTGAGGCAGCGGTAAGTACCCCCGCTCTAACGGCACAAGGGAAGTAGACAAGCCATTAGGCTCAGTTACCGACTCTGCTACCGACTCCCTAATCGGCTCCAATACGCTCCATAGCGTTTGCCACAACTCACTGTCCTCTAGGTGCTTGACGGCAGGTTGTACCCCGTAGGTAAATGTCGTGGCAGCATTGCTCAGAATATTGGGTAGTAAATGCAATCGGCACCCCTGTGCTTTAAAAGCGTGCGCCAATCTCTCTAAAATTTCAGTCCAGGTTTCAATCTCCGAAGGCTGCTGACCCATTAGGTGAGTCAAGGATTGAAGCAGCGATTGCTGTTCCATCTGTTGCTGCACCTGTTGCACCAATTGATGTTGAGATAAAGCCACCGAGATCTGATCAACCCATAGCTGAACAGTCTGTAATTCCTGTTCAGAAAAGTGGTAGGGATCGCTACTGTGAACCACAAACAAACCCCACAAATCGCCCTTGTGGGTAATTGGAATTGTCAGTGAGGCTAGCACCCCCATCGACAACAAATACTGAATATGGCACGGATCTACGGGAGAGTAACGAACATCTTCAGAGTTCAACTTCACCCGTGAAGTTTTCCCTGTAGAAGAAATTAAAGTTTTTTGTTTAGAGAGTAAATCCACAATCACTCGTTGCCGAGCCTTTAAAAACAAAGACCGTGCCTGAGGAGGAATATCACTGGCCGGAAAATGTAGACCCAACAAGGAAGGTAACCGATCTTCACGCCTTGCCTCAGCAATCACCTGCCCACTGCCATCAGCTGCGAACTGGTAGATTTTGACCCGATCAATGGCTAGAAAATCTCGAACATACTCTGTAATTTGCTGCAAGGTTGCTCGAAGATCTAGTCCGTCTTTGAAGCAGGTCGTTATTTGATGCAATAACTCATCCTGTTGCTGTTTAAGCATCTTCAGAATACCTTCCCTTGGCTGAGCGAACAGCTCTAAATTGGTTCTGACCAGCTACCCTAGGTTTCCTTTGTTTCTAAATTGGAATACCTCTCTATTTCTAAAGTGAGAGAAAGTGTATCGAATATAACGTTCTTGATACGAAACTTATAGAACTCCGAACAAATAATAAAAGTCGGGAACATTAACAGATTTCGAGATGCTAACAGCGCAATCATTTCGAGATTTATACGGATACTGGACAAACTCGATTGGGCCGATTGCTACCGATCCCCATCGAGTCCTTGCGTAGGGACTCAGGGTTTTCACTTGTTCACTCCAAAAAGGGTCGCAGCGGTCTATCCAGATTTAGTGCCTTATGGTTCAATGTCTACCTACTAGTAGGTAGATGCAGTGTATCAGTCCGGTTCTTATGCCCTCTAACAAATCTCAGTCCATTCTCGATATCAGCCAGCAGCTGACACAGACTCGGGGATACAACGCCTTTAGCTATGCTGACATTTCCGCTCAGGTCAATATCCGTAAAGCCTCAATCCACTACTACTTCCCGAGTAAGGAGGACCTAGGACGCAAACTGGTCATTCGCTACCGCCGTTTGATGAAGGAGCGGTTGCAGAGTATTGAGCGATCCAGCAGCCATTCCTATGAACAGTTAAATCAGTTGACACGCTTTTACCAAGCCGACCTGTCAGAGGGGAACCTTTGCTTGGGTATCATGCTGTCTGCGGAGTTCCTAACTCTGCCTGAGTCGGTGCAGAGCCAGGTGCAGCAGTTTTGGGCAGATCTAGAAGACTGGGTAACTCAGGTTATCCAAGCCGGGCAGGCCGCAGGCGAATTGCGCCAAGATAGTCCGGCGAAAACGGCTGCCCAAGGATTTTTAGCTGGGCTACAGGGGGCACAGATGATGTGCCGAATGGGAACTGATCGTGTGGATAGATGGGATGCGATTGCATCCCATCTCCTTGCTCAGCTAAAAGCCAATGCCTAGTCCACAGTTCGTAGCCCTGATTTCTGTACCCCAAAGGATATCTCTGGCTTGTCTCTGTCTTAAGGAGCCCTTCACAACAAGCTCAAGTCTCCCTGTTAGGATCAGATTTGGAAAATTGCGGCCCTGTACCCCCTGTTCGGCATTGGAAAGAGAACATGCAAATTTACCTGGACTATAGCGCCACCACACCGCCGCGACCCGAAGCGATCGCAGCGATGCAGGCGGCGATGACCGAGCAGTGGGGCAACCCTTCCAGCCTGCACCAGTGGGGCAATCGTTCGGCTACCGTGTTGGAGCGGGCCCGGATGCAGGTGGCCGGACTGGTGAACGGATCGATCGACTCTATTGTGTTTACTGCCGGGGGCACTGAGGCGGACAACCTAGCCATTATGGGGGTAGCACAGCGCTATCAAACTCCCCAACATTTGATTATTTCTAGCGTCGAGCATTCTGCGATTGAGCAACCTGCCCAGCGGCTAGAGCAGC
The DNA here is from genome assembly GCA_036702855.1 of Trichocoleus sp. Taxonomy (GTDB): domain Bacteria; phylum Cyanobacteriota; class Cyanobacteriia; order Phormidesmidales; family Phormidesmidaceae; genus JACVSF01. Next base: position 19,115 of record DATNQF010000109.1, read on the forward strand.
AAGGTTGGCAAGTGACTCGCTTGCCTGTAGATGAGATGGGCCGGATCGAACCGCAAAGCCTACGCACGGCCCTGCGGGACAACACAGTGCTGGTGTCGGTGATCTATGGCCAGAGCGAAGTCGGCACCCTGCAATCGGTCGAGCAGCTGGGCCAAATTGCTAGGGATCATGGGGCCTTATTCCATACAGATGCGGTGCAAGTGGCAGGTCGGCTACCGATAGATGTGCAAACTTTGCCAGTAGATTTGGTGTCTCTTTCTAGCCACAAGCTCTATGGACCGCAGGGGGCAGGCGCGCTCTACATTCGCCCAGGCATAGAGCTGATGCCGCTAATAGGGGGTGGTGGACAAGAGTTTAAGCTGCGCTCTGGTACTCAGGCAGTGCCGATTATCGCTGGCTTTGGGGTCGCAGCGGAACTCGCAGCTCAGGAGATGCCTGCGGAAACGTTAAGGCTCATCCAACTGCGCGATCGCATGTTTGACCAATTGGCCAATGTGCCGGAACTCGCGGTAACAGGTGATCGGCGCAATCGTCTGCCTCACCACGTCAGCTTTTGCATTACTGCCGCAGATGGTGAACAGGTGAGCGGCAAAACTTTGGTACGGCAGATGAATTTAGCTGGGATCGGCATCAGTGCCGGATCGGCCTGTCACAGTGGTAAGCTAACCCCTAGCCCAGTGCTGAAGGCGATGGGCTACAGCGATCGTGCGGCCAAGTGCGGTATTCGGCTCACCCTGGGACGGCACACCACAGAGGCCGATGTGGACTGGGCAGCAATGGCATTGCGGCAGGTGTTGGCTAGGTCGCTCGATGAACTGACGGTTTCGCAGGTGGGATAGGTAAAGGTATGACAGGGATTCCAAATAGTCTGGAAGATGCGATCGCACAGGCCAAAGCAGCCACCCGCATCGCGATTCAAGATGGTGTGTCTCGGATTCTGGTGGAGTTGGTCTACCCGGAACTCAAAGCTATGCCTGTGGCCGAGCAGTTCATCCCCATCCTGCAAGAGATGGGACTGACCTTCAAGGTGTATTTTCCTGATGCGGGGGCTGCGGCACTGGCACGTCGAGATTGGGGTAACCCGGAATTTAGCGTTCGGGCAATTGGCGAAATCAAAGGGCAAATCGAGCCCGAAGATGAGATCTTTCTGTTTGTTGAGCCCTCTGCTGTGGAAGTCAACGCGGTCGAGGAAATGTGCAACCAAGCGGGGAGTCGCCCAGTGATCATGCTCAACCCAAAGCTCGAAGATGTTGCCATCATCGGGATTGGCTATGCAGGGCGGCAACTGCGCGAACGCTTTTTGAGCACGTTAGAGTCAGCCTATTATTTGCGGCCCTTAGAAGAAGCTCTCATTTTGCGGAGCTATCCTGGCCCCTGGCAGGTCTGGCGTGAAACCGCAGAAGGTCAGTATGAGCTGTTGTCAGAAACCACCACCAAGCCCACAGGCGAAACCCTAGATCGAATTCTGTACGGCAGTGCCGAAGATGGAGAAGAGGGTGCCCCTGCCCCCAAACCCCGCAAAGGTGGATTTCTCGCTGAGCTGCAAAGCTTCTTTCGTGCCTTGAGTCAGTAGAGGCAAACGGTGTCTGCCTCTACTACACCTCCATCTACTGGGGTCAGTTAGGGAGAATCTGCTGGCGAGCTTCCGGATCTAGAGTCATCAACCCTCGGTTTACTGCACCCAGAACCGCCAACAAGGATGCGGTGACGATGCTGCTGTTGACACCAACCCCATGAACGGTGCCTTGGAGCCAATCAGCAGTAATTTCGACGATTGCGATCGCATCGGCTCCACTGCCTTGGCTCAAGGCTCGTTCCTCGTAGTGGTGAATTCGCACGCCCAGACCCAGCGCATGGACAAAGGCATCAATCGGGCCATTGCCAACCCCCTCTAGGGTAATAGGCTGGCCG
>DATNQF010000124.1:0-7633 GCA_036702855.1 Trichocoleus sp.
ATGGGAATTGTTGTTTCTTGGAGCGTCGCTAAAATCCACAAAGCACTCCACCGTGTACGTCCTGTCGATGAAGTCCTAGATGATTTTGTTGCCCTAGCAACAGTGCTAGTTGTGTATGGCTTGACCGAACTAGTCAACGGCTATGGCTTTTTGGCTGTATTTGTAGCAGGCATCATGGTGCAGCGCAGTTACCGGGATCCAGAGAAGCGCGAATCCCACATGGAGTTTGTCGAGACGATTGAGAAGTTAATGGAAATCGGGACCATTCTGTTGCTGGGTTCGCTACTGCGAGTAGAACCCATCCTACGGTTTCTGCCCCAAACCCTTCTAATCGCAGGAACTTTGCTGTTCGTTATTCGCCCGCTGGGAGCTTGGATTTGTACCACAGGAGAAAATTATCGTCCTATCCAACGAGGCTTGTTCGGCTGGTTCGGTATTCGTGGAGTTGGCTCTATATACTATCTCACCTATTCGCTGGGGGGAGGATTGCAAGGCCCCGAGGGTGAGCTCATTGCCTGGATTACACTCACAACAATTGTGATCTCAATCGTACTCCACGGCACAACAGCAACCCCTTTAATGAAATGGTATGAAAAGACCCTAGTTCGTAGCCGCCCACGCCCGCAAGCAACCCTTCGATTCTAATAACCAACTTCAGTGGAAGTTCAACGGAAATTTGCGGTATGGGTCGGCTAGAAACATATAAACAGCGTAGGCAATAAAACCAGAAGCGATCGCACTTAAGTAGAAGGAATCAAAATGCTGCTTTGCAGTTGATGAAACGCATTTTTTAACCTACCTGCGCTATTAGCGTTCAACTGCAAAGCAGCCTAACCCCAAAACAAACCCATTAAGACAGATCCAACTCCCCTAGAAGCGACACTGCCTGTACAACTTCAATTGCGCAATTTCGGCAGTTTCCCCACTCCTAACAGGCCAAACTCAAGTTACCAAAGGGCCGAACAAGAATTTCTTTAAGCGCGCTCTCAGAATCCATTACTTTCTGATTGCTTTGTCTGAGGACCTTAATTGCAGTTAAACCGATACAGCCCTAGAGAGGGCTTTTTTCTGCAAAACTCAACCGAATAAATTGTTTAATCAGGGCTACACAATACTTCTACTAAGTAGACAGGCAGTTTTACTCACTTTCTGAGTAAAACTCACAAAATAAATCTTTAGCAGAGCAGACACCTTTCTTTGGAAGGATTACAAAAGCAAGGGATTGTGAGCCAAGAATTGCAGCAAGTATTAGCATTAAAACTATCAATCAAGAATATAAATTTTCTCAAATAAAGCGCCCCTTTTAGGAACAATTAAACCAACAATATAGCTGGAGGAGCAAAATCTCCTACAGCCAGCTTTATTGTCAAAGGCTGCCTAAATAGGGCAATTTAGAGGACAAGCCATGATTCAGTTAGGGCTGCGAAATGTTGGCCTAAATGTTGAGGTTAGCAGCAAAGAAGAAGCCATTCGAAAGGCAGGAAGACTATTAGCTGAAAGTGAACATATCCAGTCTGAATACATCGAAAGTATGATGGCGCGTGAGGCCACAGCAAATACTTTCCTGGGTAACGGCATTGCGATTCCACATGGACTTCCAAAAGACCGCGACTTAATTCTCAAGACAGGGATCTCGGTGGTGCAAATCCCGCATGGGGTGGAGTGGAATCCGGGAGAGCGAGTGCATTTAGTCGTTGGTATCGCCGCAAAGTCTGACGAGCACTTGCAAATTCTCACCAACTTAACTCATGTGCTCGATGATCCCGCCACGATTGATCGATTGACCCGCACTAACAACCCAGACGAGATTATCGAACGCCTCACACGAGGTTCGTCTTCGGACTCTGGGGGAAGTGAGGCTGAAGGTGATTTCGATCAATTTGTTGATCTCCCCATTTTGGGTAAAGCGGGACTTCATGCCCGACCTGCTACAGCTTTTGTAAATCTGGCTAAGTCTTTTGAATCAGATGTTCGGGTGCGCTACCGGGATCAAGTCGCGAACGGCAAAAGCCTGATGTCTCTGCTGAAGCTGGGCGTCGAAGAGGGACAAACAATCCGGGTGATGGCGCAGGGAGCCGATGCAGCAGAAGCACTGCGATCGCTCCAAGCCGCCGTTGAAGCTGGCCTAGAAGAAGAGGAAGAACCCGCTCAGACCCCTCTGATCACGCTGCCTGCTCTAGATTTGGAGGGAGAAGCCATTTCAGGCGTATCCGCTTCTCCAGGAATTGCGATCGCACCCTTCTACCCTTACCGAAGAGGCCGCATCCAGTTTTCCGAAACCGCAGATGATCCAGAGCAGGAGGTCATCCGGCTGCGGCACGCGATCGATCAGGCCAGAGCCGAGTTACAGCGCTTATACGACGACATGCGCCAACGGTCAGGCGAGGCGCAGGCAGCCATTTTTGCAGCTCATCAAGAACTGCTGGACGACCCAGAATTGCTAGAGGCAACCACAGCCCAAATTCCGCCCAATCACAGTGCGGCTTGGGCCTGGCAGCGCACCTACGAAGATCGAGCTAAATCCTTAGCAGCGCTGAAGGATGCCGTACTAGCTGGGCGCGCTGCTGATGTGCGAGATGTAGGCCAACGGGTGCTGAAGTATCTAGCGGATCACGTGGAGGCGGGGTCTGATTTGCCTGACCATCCAGTCATCCTGCTGGCCGATGACCTCACGCCTTCCGATACAGCAGGCTTTGACCCAGTTCAGATTCAGGGCTTCTGCACTGCGGCTGGCGGAGCAACCTCTCATACAGCAATCATCGCGCGATCGCTCAATATCCCAGCAGTAGTTGGGGCCGGTGAAGCAATTCTGTCTCTCCAAGAGGGAACTACAGGCATTCTCGATGGTAATGGTGGCAAGCTATACCCCCATCCGAACGAGGCCGACTTGCAAAGGGCGCAGCAGGCCCAAACGGAGCAGCGGGCTTTGCAAGATGTGGAGCAGCAAACCCGCTTTGCCCCGGCCTTGACCACTGACGGCCACCGCATCGAAGTCGTTGCCAACATTGGCTCTCCCGAAGAAGCAGAACAGGCAGTACAGGCAGGGGGTGAAGGCGTCGGCCTGTTGCGCACCGAGTTTCTCTTTCTAGGCCGTGATCAAGCCCCTAGCGAGGCTGAACAGCAGCAAGCACTCCAGCGCATGGCTCAAGCCTTGAACGGCCTGCCCCTGATTGTGCGCACGCTTGATATTGGAGGCGACAAGGCTGTTCCCTATCTCAACCTGGCAAAAGAAGAGAATCCTTTCCTGGGTGTACGGGGCATTCGCCTATGTTTCCAACAGCCTGATTTGTTTGAAGCCCAACTGAGGGCCATCTACGAAGCCGCAAAAACGGGCTATCTACGGATCATGTTTCCCATGATTGCCACTTTAGAAGACCTGCGGGCAGCCAAGACGATTGCCGAGTCGGTTCGCAATACTGTGAATGGGCCTCCGGTAGAGATCGGCATGATGGTGGAGGTGCCTTCGGCGGTACTGCTTGCTGACCAGTTTGCGCGGGAAGTTGACTTTTTCTCCATTGGCACAAATGACCTGACCCAGTACCTATTGGCGATGGATCGGGGTCATCCTGCTCTTGCTAAACAGGCCGATGGACTACATCCCACCGTGCTGCGGGCCATCGCCCACACCGTCGAAGCTGCAAAGGCTGCCGGGAAATGGGTGGGTGTCTGCGGCGGCGTGGCTAGTGAATCGCTGGGCGCGATGATTTTATCTGGCCTAGGTGTAGCCGAACTCAGCGTTAGCATCCCTAGCATCCCCACGGTAAAAGCGGCGCTGCGTCGTCAGTCCTTTGCGCAGATGCAGCGATTAGCCCGACGAGCGCTTCAGTGTGCGACCGCAGCGGAGGTGCGGAGCTTATGACGGGCCGCATTGCGACAGTAACGCTCAACCCCGCAATTGACCAGACGGTTGCGATCGCACATTTCGCGGCCAACACCGTTAACCGGGTGGACTGGGAGCAGGCCGATGCTGGCGGCAAGGGTGTGAACGTAGCTTCATTCCTAGCTGACTTTGGCGAGTCGGTAAGTGTCTCTGGCTTTTTGGGGCAAGACAATTTGGAGCTATTCCAACGGTTGTTTGAGCAGAAGAACATCGTCAACCACTGTGTCTCCATTGCTGGAAAAACGCGGGTCAACATCAAAATTGTTGATGATGCTCAGCAACAGGTCACCGACATTAACTTTCCGGGTGCTGTCCCAAATGCCGACGATCTGGAAAAGCTGTGGGGTGCAGTTGACCTCTTAGCCGAAACTCACGACTGGTTCGTTCTATCTGGCAGCTTGCCCAAGGGAGTACCCGTCACGATTTACTGGGACTTGGTTTCTCACTTAAAACGAGCCGGAAAAACTGTGGTGCTCGACACCAGCGGTGAACCCCTCAAAGCAGCCCTTGCCGCTCGACCCGATCTGATTAAGCCCAATCTCAGCGAACTTCAAGACTTGCTCGGTCATCCACTAGAAACCGAAGCCGATATTCTCCAAGCAGCTGTTGACCTAATCCAGCGAGGGCTGCGCTGGGTGGTGATATCGATGGGGGCTGAAGGCGCTTACTTCATAACAGCGACAGAAGCAGTCCATGCCCAGCCCGACAGGGTTGACGTAAAAAGCACCGTTGGGGCAGGCGATGCCATGGTTGCTGGAACGATAGCGGGCCTTGTGAAGGGTCATGCCTGGGGAGACTGCGCCCGCCTAGGTACAGCCTTTTCGATGGGAACGCTGGGCCTGCTGGGAGCACATCTACCCCCCTCAGACCACGTTCAAAACCTGTGCGATCGCGTCACGCTTCGCCCCCTTTCCCTCCCAAACCCAACTCCTTCAGAAACTAACCTTTCAAAAACTGAATCAGGAACCGACCGATGACCAAACTTGTTGCCATTACTGCCAGTGCCGCAGGCAGTGCCCATACCCAAATGGCCGCCGAAGCCCTACAAAGAACGGCTCAAGCGCTGGGGCATGACCTGCAAACCGAGGTTCAAAACGCTAACGGACACTCTACCCACCTTTCCCAAGCCGACATCGACCAAGCCGAAGTCGTCATTGTCGGGGCCGATCGATTCTTAGAGCGAGAACGATTTGCGGGAAAACCGATCTATGCCGTATCGACCAGCGAGGCGATTCGCAATACGGAGTTGGTGATCCGAAATGCGATCGCACTTCTCGACACCCTACCTGTTTCCCGAAACGGGAACGGGTATACAAACGCTGCTCCGACCGTAGCTCCATCGGGTGGATCTACAAGCTCCACCCTCACGTCCGAACCTGATCGGATTACAGAAGATCAACACCTTAACGCAACCGCCGCTGCCCCTTCTTCGGCGTCCTCTCACAAATTCCTGGTTGGCATCACCTCTTGCCCCACAGGAATTGCCCATACCTTCATGGCAGCAGAAGCCCTGAAGCAGGGAGCCGCCCGACTGGGACATGAGATTAAGGTAGAAACACAAGGTTCGGTAGGAGCCAAAAACCAACTCACTGACGAAGAGATTGCCCGCGCTGATGCTGTGGTGATTGCAGCAGATACCCATGTCGATACCTCTCGGTTTGGTGGCAAACCCCTCTATGAGACTTCAACGAAGAAGGCCATGCAGGACTCCAGTGGGGTAATCGAAGCAGCGCTAGCGACCCCGACTCCTAGCGCTTCAGGTCAAGGCGGTCAGGCTTACCTAGATGCGGTCCAGCAAGCCAAAGCAGAGCGCTCCAAGCAGAGTTCTGGCCCCTACAAGCACTTGCTGACAGGCGTTTCCTATATGCTGCCCGTAATTGTGGCTGGGGGCTTGATCATCGCGCTCTCCTTTGTGTTTGGGCTTAACCCAGAGGCGGGCACCTTTGGCGACGCACTTATGCAGATTGGCGGCAAGTCAGCCTTTGCCCTCATCGTCCCGGTGCTGGCAGGGTTCATTGCCTACTCCATTGCCGATCGGCCTGGTTTAGCACCTGGATTTATTGGAGGTATGCTGGCTGCTAACTTACAAATGGGCTTTTTAGGTGGCATTCTCGCAGGTTTCCTGGCTGGATACGTAGCTAAATTTGTGCGAGACAAAGTGAATTTGCCCACCAACTTTGAGGGATTAAAGCCTGTTCTCGTTATTCCGCTGCTGTCTACCCTGGTAGTAGGTCTGCTGCTGTTCTACGTCTTTGGCACCCCCGTTCGCGTCGTTATGGAAAGCCTCACTGGCTTCCTACAAGGACTGAGCGGCACCAATGCTGTGCTGCTGGGCTTGATCCTAGGCGGCATGATGGCCATTGACATGGGCGGCCCAATCAACAAAGTGGCGTACACCTTCGCTGTAGGACTCCTAGCCAGCAATCTCTATGGACCGATGGCTGCTGTGATGGCGGCAGGTATGACCCCACCGCTCGGCTTGGCATTGGCTACCTTCCTTAGCAAAGGCCGTTTTACCCAAGCTGAACAAGAAGCTGGAAAAGTCGCTTCTGTCCTGGGCATTTCCTTCATTACTGAGGGGGCCATTCCCTTTGCTGCCAACGACCCAATTCGCATCCTGCCCGCCTGTGTTTTGGGTTCAGCCGTAACGGGAGGACTATCGATGCTGTTTGGCTGCACCCTACGGGCACCCCATGGCGGCATTTTCGTGATGGCAATTCCCAATGCAGTGGGCAACGTGGGGTTGTACATTGTTGCGATCGCACTCGGCACCCTAGTCACCACCTTGGCGACCCTCCAACTCAAGCGCCGTCCTACCACTGAGAGAGCAGCGACAGACGTTCCGGCTGCTTAAGACTGAAGGGCAGAGTTGTCGGGTGTTCTCAGATTGTCTCCCCACAAGCACCCACGATCTACCCCGATGGGTATCCGACGTGACATGGCCTTTTGTACTAGACTTTCGCGGCACTCTCAGCGGGAGAGAAGAGAATAGGCTTTAAGTTAAGCGGTGCCCGGAGGGGGCTAGTCATGCCACTATGATCACAGCCCTCGCACAGCAAGCCCCGACGATGCTCCTGAAGCTGCTGTCTAATCTGCTTAAACTTAGGGCTGTACCAAATCTCAGTCAGGGACTGGGTATGAACGTCTCCCATTTCCAGATCTGCCTTCATATCGGCACAGCACAGGGCAACCTTGCCCGTGTGTCGAATCACCAGCATGTTCTGGGGGCGGAGGCAGGGCTTATTTGACATATCCCTTTTAGACCAATCCAAAGTCCCAGCTCGATTTTCAATAATTTCTCCAGGGTTGCGCATATCCATAAAGCGGACCCTGTTCTTGTATTGACCCAACCACTGGAGTTTGTCCAATGTTGCATCGTCATACACCGAAATGCCTACTGCATCCAAACCCGCATCCCAAAGCTTTTCTAGCTTCTCTGGCTTCAGGAGATCTCCATTGGAGATGATGGACAGAAATGCACGGGGTACCTGCTGGCGAAAAAGTTGGATAATCTCAAAGATTCTAGGATCAGTAAGCGGCTCATTAATACCAAAGGGCGAAATACGCCCAGAGTAATTGAGCTTGCCCAACTGTTGGGCAATAGATTCCAACGCCGACCACGACATTTCTTTTTTAGCGGCATGCCCCTCTACTCCAAACAGACAAAAAGAGCAGCTACGGGTACAGGTATTGGTTGTTTCCAGCAACACCACGTTGAAAAGTGGGTCTAGATATTTCGAAATTAAAAATGCC
>DATNQF010000049.1:0-47136 GCA_036702855.1 Trichocoleus sp.
GGAGAAGTTTTCCAGGGAATTTCTCAGAGAGTTTTCTGAGAGGGAGTTTTCCGAAAAGGCATCTGCAAAACAGTAGGGACACACATTTGTGCGCCCCTACTGAAGTGACTTAATTGAGCTGAATCACAGCCTATTGATCAATAGAGATTGATCGGCAGCCTGATTAAGCATCTCTACATAATGCCACCGATATCACTAGTGTCCTTGAGGAAACCGCTGTAAGCTTCCATGCCGTGCTCACCAATGTCGAGACCCTTGAGTTCCTCTTCGGGTGATACACGAATGCCTAGGGTTGCCTTCAGAATTGCCCAGAAAATAGCGGTGATGACAACTGTAAACAGACCAATGGCTAGGACACCCACCAGTTGAATGCCCAGCTGAGTGAAGCCACCGCCGTAGAACAAGCCTGCACTCTTAGTAATGGCGGTTCCAGCTTGAGTTGCGTTGTTGGGGTTAGCAAATAGACCTACCCCTAGGCTACCCCAGATGCCGCAGACCAGGTGAACCGAGGTTGCGCCGACAGGATCGTCAATCTTGATGCTGTCGAAGAAGCCAACAGCAAAGACGACGATGATGCCGCCAATCAAACCGAGCCAGAAGGCACCGCCGTAGCCAATGACGTAGCAGCCAGCAGTAACGCTCACCAGACCTGCCAGAATGCCATTGATGGTCATGGACAGGTCAGGCTTGCCATTGAGAGCCCAAGAGGTGATGGTTGCAGCGATACCGCCGACAGCACCACCGATATTGGTGGTGACAGCAATGTATGCGATCGCACCATTGGCTGCCAGGTTAGAGCCGGGGTTGAAGCCAAACCAGCAGACCCAAAGAATCAGACAGCCTAGTGTAGCAATGCTGAGGTTGTGCCCAGGCAGCGCGTTAACATGACCATCTTGGTACTTGCCAATCCGAGGACCAAGGAAAGCAGCCCCCATCAGAGCGGCCCAACCACCAACGGAGTGAACGACGGTGGAACCTGCAAAATCATGGAAGCCCAGGTTAAAGAGCCAGCCAGACTCGGCCCAAACCCAATGCCCAGTGATGGGGTAGGCAATCCCTGTCAGCAGCAAGCTGAAAATGAGAAAGTCAACGAACTTGATCCGCTCAGCTACCGCACCAGACACGATGGTGGCAGCAGTTCCGGCAAAGGCTGCCTGGAAGATGAAGAAGGTATCTTTGTTGAGGTGAGAAGCAAAAGAAGGTACATATAGCTCTGCTGGGCCACCTAGGAAGAAGTTGCCCCAACCCAAAAAGCCGCTGCCACCAGCTGTGCCAAACATGAGGGAAAAGCCCAGAACCCAGAAGCCAACTGTAGACAGAGCAAAAACAATCAGGTTCTTGGAAAGAACGTTAACTGCGTTCTTTTGGCGACAGAAGCCAGTTTCTACCATGCAGAAACCAGCGTTCATGAAAATGACCAGGATCGATGCAATCAGTACCCAAGCGTTGTCCAAGTTAGCCTGAACATCAGCGGCAGTGATCTCATCCGCTTGGGCATGAGCTGCAAAATTCCAAGTGGCTACAATCATTAGAGCCAGAGGAATACAGGCAAACCAAGACCAACCGTTTCTCTGACCAAAGAAGTTTTTGATAGCCTCGTCAAAGGGAGGCACACTGGCATTCCAGAAGGACGACTTGGATCGTCCCCGAAATTGAGATCGCTTGCGTAGCACTAATCTAGACATCTCGACAGACGTTCCTTCAACACATCAGACAGCAAATACAGCCTTGCTCAGACAACGAATCTAGCCTTGGTCATTTCAAAGATCGAAAAGTCCAAGCTTGAAAAGTCCAAGCCTAAGGGGTGTGGGGCTCCGTTGGCAGGTAAACCGCGCTTACAACGTTGTTGCAGAGACGTTTTCCAGGAGAACTCTGCTTGCGTAAGCGGCTAGACCCTCTAGAAAACAAATCCTGCGATTCTACGGCGTTCGCTTTCGAACACTCCACCAGCAGATGCGCAAACAAAAAGATAGAACAGAATGATTCCACCAATTCTGGGTAAGGCAATCTGTATCCGAAGATACACTACAGCATCAGATGTAGTCAGAATGGCGCTTGTGGGGTTTGAAATCTTTGGGAATAGCTGCGGAATATTGTGCTGAGGGATCAAACCATTCTTTTCAGATATTGCCGGTACCCCTCTGTCTCCAGTTGATTCTGTTTTGTTAGGACAGAGGATTGCAAGTCGGCACGGTATTGCTCAATTTGAGTGAGCAGGGTGGGCCGCTGGCTGGCCAAGATTTGAACCGCGAGCAGACCTGCATTTTTAGCGTTGCCAATAGCGACCGTTGCCACAGGAATACCTGCGGGCATCTGGACGATGGAATAGAGGGAATCAACGCCTTGGAGTGTACGGGTTTGAACAGGTACTCCAATGACGGGTAAAGGGGTTAAAGAGGCAACCATGCCAGGCAGATGGGCCGCGCCCCCGGCCCCAGCAATAATGACTTTGAGTCCTCGATGGTGGGCGTTCTTGGCGTATTCCACCATCCGTTCTGGCGTGCGGTGAGCTGAGATAATGGCAACTTCGTGGGCGATGTCGAACTGTTCACAGACCTCAATAGCCGCCTGCATCGTGGGTAAATCTGAGTCGCTGCCCATGATGATGCCAATTTCTGGGGAGGACATGGGAATTCTCCTAACGTGATTTTTTGAGCCATTGCTATTTTTAGCAAGTCACATCATGGCATCCTGGGGCATTGCGTTTCATGTTCGAAATTCATTGACGGTAGCAAAACGTAATACGATTTAACCTTGGGAACTTTGAAGCAGTGTGGATTGGGCGTAGGCATGAACTCAGTTGATGACAAAACCGTAGTTCGGGAATATTTCAATGCCAAGGGATTTGACCGTTGGCGGCGAATTTACGGGGATGGTGAAGTTAACAAAGTTCAGCTCAACATTCGTAAGGGTCACCAAAAGACCGTTGATACGGTAATGGAGTGGCTCAAGGCGGATGCTAACTTGGGTGGTCTTACCGTCTGCGACGCAGGCTGCGGGGTGGGTAGCCTAGCCATTCCCTTGGCAGCTGAAGGGGCCAAGGTCTACGCCAGCGATATTTCTGAAAAAATGGTGGGCGAGGCCAAAGAGCGCGCTCAAGCTACGTTAGAGGTTAGCCAAGTACCCACCTTTGAGGTAAAGGATCTTGAAACGTTAGGAGGTCGCTATCACACGGTGATTTGCCTGGATGTGCTGATTCATTATCCCCAGGACAAAGCGGCAGGGATGGTGGCCCATCTCAGCAGTTTGGCGGAGTCGCGGCTGATTCTTAGCTTTGCTCCTAAAACTTTCTACTACGTGGCCTTGAAGAAGATTGGCGACTTTTTCCCAGGGCCTAGCAAGGCAACCCGCGCCTATCTCCACAGTGAAGCGGATGTTGTAAAAGCCCTCGAAGCAAATGGGTGGCGCATTGAGCGGCGGGCAATGAATAAGGCCCCCTTCTATTTCTCGCGCTTGCTGGAAGCAGTTCGTTAACTCCGACGATTATTTCTGAAATGGGATAGCTTTTAGGCATCACTAGCGGAGGTGCCGACAGATGGTTTTGTTTCGAGTATTTCTTGCGATCGCAGCCATCTTAGGTGGCTTAGGGGTGGCAGGGGGTGCCTTTGCCTCTCATGCTTTGAAAGAACACCTTTCAGAACGGATGCTAGCGATCTTTGAAACGGGTATTCGCTATCAGATGTACCATGCCCTAGCTTTGTTTGGGGTGGCGCTACTGCTGAGTAGAACTGAGGCTGGCGCGGGGTGGCTAGTAGGGGCTGGCTGGGCTTTCGTGGTTGGGGTGGTGCTCTTTTCAGGCAGTTTGTACACTCTCAGTTTGAGTGGAGTCAAATGGCTGGGCGCGGTTGCCCCTTTGGGCGGTGCGGCGTTTATCGTGGGATGGGGCTGCCTTGCGATCGCAGCGCTTACCCTCAAGTGAATCCAACTGGTTAAATCCCGTAATTTATGTGCCGTCTTCTGGCCTACCTCGGACCCACCACTTCCCTCGAGAAGCTCATTATCGAACCCGAGCACTCACTGATTGTTCAGAGCTACCAGCCTCGCGAATTGGAAGGGGCATTGCTCAATGCAGATGGCTTTGGGTTGGCCTGGTATCACCCCACTCAACAGACAGACCCCTTTCTCTACCGCAACACCTCACCCATCTGGAATGACACTAACCTACCCCAACTTTGTCGCTATGTAGAGTCAAACTGCGTGTTGGCTTACATTCGGAGTGCCACGCCAGGTCTATCAGTGGATATGAACAACTGTCAGCCTTTTCAACAGGGTGAGCTAACTTTTATCCACAACGGCTTTATCGAGCAGTTTCGCCACACCTTGTATCGGCCCATTCGAGAAATGCTGTGCGATCGCGCCTACCAAAGCATTCAAGGCATGACCGATTCTGAGCACATCTTCGCGCTGTTGCTGCATCAGCTTGAAACCAATTCAGGCTTCTCTCTCCAAGAAGGGCTGCAATCGACCCTGACCATCCTGACAGAATTGGCCGTCAAACACTCTGTCAAACTGTTAGCCAATATGGTTGTGACGGATGGGAAACAGCTAGTTGTTTGTCGTTATGCCACAACTGGATCAGCGCCCTCCCTCTACTGGCTGCGCCATCAGTCCCACTTTCCAGAGGCTGTCTTGGTCGCCTCAGAACCCCTTTTTGAGGCCGACTGGGTAGCCTGTCCGGATCCTGCCATTATCACAATAGACCTCAACTGTGATCTCCAGACCTATCCCCTCGATTGCTCCACCAATAGCTCAGTATCTATCCCAGTCGCTTCCTGAGCAACGCCAATACCTTCGTAGCCAGTTTGCTGCCTGCCGCACCCGCACTTTGAAGCTGGTTGACAGCCTGACTGCTGAGGAATACTCCCGTCAGTCCCACGCCGACTTCAGCCCGGTGGGCTGGCATCTGGGCCATATTGCCTTTGCAGAAGCGCTTTGGATTTTGGAGAATCTGGCCGGACAAGACTGTCCGTTTCCCCAGTATCGTCGCTTGTTTGCAGCAGATGGTCTGCCCAAAGCTCAGCGGGAGAACCTGCCTGATCTGCCTGTAGTGTTGGATTTTTTGCAGAAGGTGCGCGATCGTACCTGGGATTACCTTGAAACGGCTCCGCTAGTAGAGCAGCATCGCCTCTGGTGGTGGCTGTTGCAACACGAAAGTCAACATGCTGAAACTATCAGTATCGTGCTGGCATTGCACCGATGTAAAAACGGAGAAATGCAGGAAACCCTTCAACCAGCAACTCAGTGGGAATTTCAAAAAACAGCCACCGTTCCTGTCACCTCAAACAGGGTTTATTTCCCAACCACCGAATTTTTTGTAGGCTATGACGGAATTGATGCTATCGACAATGAACAGGGTGTTCATCCCGTTCAGGTTAACGCTTTCTGGATGGATGCTTATCCTGTAACCCAGGGAAGGTATCGCCAATTTATGGAAGTAGGGGGGTACGAAAATCCTCAGTGGTGGTCAAGCGAGGGCTGGGACTGGTTGCAGCATAATCCTGTTCATCAGCCGCTTTACTGGGTTAAGGACGGCAGTTGGGATGCTCATCCGGTTTGTGGCGTGAGTTGGTATGAAGCCGATGCTTATGCTCGATTTGTTGGCAAGCGGTTACCAACAGAGCACGAGTGGGAAATGGCAGCTACTAAGGCTCCCTTGGTGCGCTTAGGAAATGTCTGGGAATGGACTGCCTCCTGGTTTGAACCCTATCCCAACTTTGTGGCTTTCCCTTATCGCGGCTACTCCCAGGCTTATTTTGATCAGCAGCATCGGGTTCTACGGGGTGGAAGCTGGGCGACCTTTCCCTGGGCTCTGCGGAAAACCTTTCGCAACTGGTACCACCCTCATGTGCGGCAGATTTTTGCAGGTTTTCGCTGCGCTCAGTCAGCAGAATGAGGGAGCTGGCTCAAGACTCTTCCTGCAACCGCGACTTGGAACACTGTTGAACCCGAAGCTGGCAAAGGCTGATCACGGTTAGATAGGGTATCGCTCAGCGAGAAACACTGGCAAAAAAGAATATCAGTGGCACAATACGAGCGGATACGGTTCCTCAACGACGTTAACGAGCCTTATGTCTCTTTCTGATTTTCCGCCTGTTGATTTCTCTAGTCTCTCTAGACGCTCCAATACTTTGCTCTCTCAAGATGAGCGCAAAGTAATTGAGTCCCTCCTATTGGCTGGGTCGAGCGAAGCAGAAGGTCAGGATGTCATTGATGGTCTTACCCAATCGCCAAAGTCGCTGCCACCTAAATATTTTTACGACGATCGAGGCTCTTTGCTGTTCGAGCAGATCACCCAACTGCCAGAGTACTATCTAACACGCACCGAGACGGTGATTCTGAAGGATTCGGCGGATGCGATCGCAACCCTAACTGGCCCCTGCGAACTGGTGGAATTGGGCAGCGGCAGCGCCACTAAAACCCGAATTTTACTCGATGCTTACCAATGCAAAGGGTTTCCACTGCGCTATTTACCCGTTGATGTTAGCGGCGGCATGTTGGAAGACAGCGCCAACCAACTGCTAGCGCAATATTCGGGACTAACAGTTCATGGCCTAGTAAGCACCTATGAACTAGCTTTGACCCATTTGCCTACTCCAGCGTTGCCTGCCCGCATGATTGCCTTTATTGGCAGTACCCTGGGCAATCTCTCCCCCCTAGAATGTCAACAGTTCCTTGGGCAAATCAGCCAAGCGTTAACGCCTGGCGAGTATTTTTTGTTGGGTGTTGATCTGCAAAAAGATAGTGCCATGTTGGAGGCAGCCTATGACGATAGCCAAGGCATTACGGCTGCTTTTAATTTGAACATGCTGCATCATCTAAACTGGCGCTTTCAGGGTAACTTTCAGCCAGAGCAGTTCAAGCATGTCTCGTTCTACAACCCAGTCAGTCACCAAATCGAGCTTTACATTGAGAGCCTAATTGCACAAACTGTCACGCTCAAGGCTCTCGAACTAACAGTTTCTTTTGCCGCAGGGGAAAGACTGTTAAGTGAAATTTCCCGTAAGTTTAACTTGACAACGCTAACTCAAGAACTGGACCAGCATCAACTGGGCGTCATCAAAACTTTCACCGATAAGCAACAGTGGTTTGGCTTACTGCTTTGTGTCAAGCGCTAATATTTTAAGGCGTCCGCACAAATATTGAATCCATATTGAGGTTCACAACCAAGACTGGTCGAAATCTTTCTTAAGATGGTTGTTTGCGACTTCATTTAATGCTCTTCTTCGTTGTCGGCTTGAGAAACACGCCCTATGCAACGAAAGGTTACGTAAATAGCATCAAAGGTCAAGTATTTCTAAAACTTATGGACGTCATGAGGGAAATGAATATAGCATGAACTCACAGAGCCTTAGCGGAAAAAGGACACTATGGACAGGACTTTGTTGACCCTCCTCATGCTGTGCGTTGTTCTTGTCGGAATGGTGGCTCCTTATGCAACCCTAACTCTAACGGGCATCATTATTTTGGCGGCTGTAGCAACCTGGGGATCTTGGTCTTTCTTGCGAGGCTTTGGTCAGCAAGAACCTGAGGTTCAGCCCCAACGGATCTGGTATTAGTGGGTCTCAAATAGATTGCCCTTAGCCAGTTGACCTTAAATTTGCTTCTAAAAGAAGCCGAGATTTTGAAAAATCTCGGCTTCTTTAGATTCACAGGCTCTTTTATCGCAACGATGATGCCAGCATTGCTGGCTTAAGCGACCCCGTTTTGTTTGAACCAGTTAAGTAACTTTTGCCAACCGTCTTGAGCCGCCTCTTCTCGGTAATTGGGTCGGTAGTCAGCATGGAATCCGTGCGGCGCATCTGGATAGATAAAAATTTCTGATGAAGTTTCGCCCAACTCGGCACGCATCTGCTCAACAGTGCTGATTGGAATACCCTCATCTGCTCCGCCATAAAGGCCAAGCACCGGAGCCTGCACAAGGCTGGCAATGTCCACCGGATGCTGAGGTTGCAAAGGCGTTGCATCTCCCACTAAACGCCCATACCAGGCGACACCTGCTTTCAGTTGGGGGCTATGGGCTGCGTAGAGCCAGACAATTCGGCCTCCCCAACAAAAGCCTGTAATCCCCAATCGCTCAACATTGCCACTGTTGCTGTTGGCCCAAAGAACGGTTGCATCAAGGTCCGAAAGTACTTGAGTATCGGGTACTTTTGAGACTACCTCACGAATAGCTGGAATACCCTCTAGTTTGGAAACATCGCCTTGACGTGCAAATAACTCAGGTGCGATCGCTAAGTAGCCCAAACGGGCAAACCTACGGCAAACATCCTGAATGTACTCATGAACGCCGAAGATTTCTTGCACAACCAGTACAACCGGAAAAGGCCCATTTCCTTGGGGCATTGCTCGGTAGCCTGGAATCATGCCATCTGCAACCGGAATCTCAATAGCCCCGGCCACTAATCCGTCGCTGCTTGTAGAAATGGTTTCAGCGGCAATGGGTAGGGTCGCTGTGGCAAAGCCAGCCGCTAGCGTGGCGACCAAAAAGCTGCGCCGCTTCAGCCGATTAGAAAGCGGATGAAAATCTTCGGGTGTGGTCATAGAGATCTTGCAAAAAGCAGCCAAACAGAGCTATCTTCGCACTCGACTAAGCTAAAGACCTCTGACTTTTGAGGGATTTGGTATCCCCAATAGCCTTATTGGGGTGCCTATCCTCAGCTTTTCTACCAGGATGATTAGAAGGGAAAGGGTTTAAAGGGAATCCATTGAGCCCACAGTTTGGCTAACGTGCCTTCAATGATCAAGGTATTGAGAGCATGGTTAAGGGCTGCTAGCAGTTCACGGTTTCCAGGCAGCACACCAATACCAAAGGGCTGTTGAGTGGGGATTTGAAAAGCGACCCGGAAGGTGGGATCGTCAGCCTCTGCTGCCAACAGGACCAATGCATCGTCTACCAGCGCATCGATCTTGCCCGTTCGTAAAGCATGGAACATGTCAGACAACACTTGATCGCTCCCTAAAAAGGGCACCAGCTCCAGATCAGGAAATTGTTCGGCTAAGACTAGGTTGGGGCTGTCCGCCAGTCCCCCTAGCCGCTTTCCCTTTAAGTCGCTAATTTCATGAATTGCGCTTTCTTCTAGCACTAGAACCGCTTCATCAAATCGGCCATAGGGACGGGTGAAGTCAGCCCACGCTCGCCGTTCCTGAGTGATGGCCTGATTAAACCAGACAACATCATACTCACCACTGCTTAATGCTGAGTAAAAGTCTTTCATGGGCATGCTGACCCATACCGGCTCTAGGCCTAGCTTTTCGCTAACCGCTCTAGCCACTGCTGGCTCGTAGCCCAAACGTTGCCCGTCATGGATATAACTCATAGGACGGGCATCAAAGTCGCTGGCAATAATTGAGAGTTGGCCGGGGCGAACAGTGGTAAATTCCATATCGACTGTGTAGCGACTCTGCCTAAACCATGGTGTCTTGTAAATATTAGGAAAATTTGTCTCTTTATAGAGGATAAATATCCCTCAATTCGAGGATAGCTGAGGGAGGCTTGTATCCTACCGTAGAATCTCCTAATTAGCAGTCCTAAGACCCTAACAAACAAAGGGGTTTTAAAGAGTGGCCTCTAAGTCAGACACCTCATTTCTGATATTGGAGATACAGTAAGGACGAATTTGCTGCTGATTTTGTTACCGCAAGGTGATTGTGCATCATTTTTAGCAGAGTCTTGTAACGTGTGAGCAATTGTTGCTAACTCTAAATCTGCGCAAAGACTCAACGGTAGAGGGGCTAATTCACCACTTGCGCCCCATGACTGCGAGGATCGTCATTTACTGCAGGCTGACGGGCTACTGGGTCTTCTAGGGCAGAAGCCCGGCCAAAGGTTTGCTCGTGGGGCAGGGGAGCATGGGCCACTAGTGCATCGAGGTTCTCTGCCAGAATCAAGCGAGGCTGCTCACCAATCGCGGTTGAGATCGTTTCACCCGATTCGTTCATATAGACAAAGTGGGGAATGCCATCGACTCGGTAGCGCAGCATCTCTGGTAGCCACTTACTGTTGTCCACATTTAGCATGACAAAGTTAACCCGATCGTTATACGCCTCCTTCAGGCTAGCCATGTCCCCAGCCATTGCCTGACAGGTTGTACACCAGTTAGCGTAGAACTCAACGAACGTTGGTTTACCGTTTGTCAGCGCTGTTTCTAGGGGAACGGCTGACTCGGCCAGCGTTGATAAGGAGGCTGTAGGGGACTGGGTGCGAATGCCCAGGAAAATTGCGATCGCAAGCAAGACCGCTGCTAAAACGACCAGCAGGTTTCGGAGTTGCTGCCCTGTCTTTGAAGGCGAGAGTTCCTGAACCGCATTGGGGGAAGATGGCAAATTCTCAGGCATAGCGTGACAATGGAAGGCAAAGAATGCTGCGACCAGTAACGGTACGCGTTGTTACCAAGATTCTGTTCCTAGTCTAACGGAACGCTCTCTTTTAGGTCGGCCATGAAAAAGCGAGTCAAGCTGACATTTCCCAAGCGATCGGTGCATATGCCGATCACATATCGGCTAGCCAAAGATTTCAATGTCGCTGCCAACATTATTCGAGCCCAAGTTGCCCCAAACCAGGTAGGCAAGTTAGTGGTTGAACTTTCCGGCGACATTGATCAACTCAACGATGCGATTGATTGGCTAGAGGCTCAGGGGATTAAGGTGTCCTTAGCCAGTCGAGAAATTCTTATTGATGAGGATGCCTGTGTTCACTGCGGGCTTTGCACCGGGGTCTGTCCTACTGAAGCACTCAGCCTTGATCCAAAGACTTTTCAGCTCACCTTCAACCGCTCCCGCTGCATTGTGTGTGAGCAGTGTATTCCCACCTGCCCGGTTCAGGCGATTTCAACTAATTTATAGGCTAGAAATTTAGTGTTTTTGAAGATAGGGAATTTCAAGCTTTGAAGTCTTGAAGTGCCCGGAGTAGTGTTAAGGCAGAACGAGTTCGCAGCAGGAGGGCCAGTCAACAACTTGATAGGAAGTCCTTGGATATCTTGGCTGCTGTTGATGTTTGCCTATCTAACCTATGGCCGCTTTATACAGGTTGCCGAAGTGGAATACATCCCCTACATCTGGATCATGAGTGGGATGTTTGTAATTGTCTTGGCTGCTATCCTGACGGTCCTCTGGAGGTCATCCCAGACCGTTCTACTGTTGGGCTTTCAATCAGATGCTGGCCACCTGATTATGGTGCTCTTTCTGTCATCTGTTGCGTTTATCGCAGTGATACAGTTTCGTATCTTCTCCTACATCTTGGTCATGGTTGCGGCTTCTCTGCTGGCCCGAGTTGATACCTTAATTGCAGCCTTAAGCAATCAGTTGGCGTTTATGGTGTTGGTCTTCTTTCCGCTTTTGGGTTTGGCACTCAGTTGGGTGCCCCTGCTCTTTGTCCAATCGGGATAGGCAGAATCTGCGTCGATCCTTCTCTTGCAAAAGCAGGACAGTTAAGAAATCGTCACAGGGATGAGTTGAGATCCAACGATCTACAGGATTGTAGAGGCACAGCGTTTAACTGTTTCAAATGCCTGCATCTGATTGAGAGGTGCAGGCATTTCTTTAAATTCACAAGACTCGCAATTCTTTAAGCAGTGTGACGGCTCACCCATTGCTGTAGAACGGGGTTGACCAGCTCTGGCGCTTCATCTTGGGGGCAGTGACCCACTCCCTCCAACACGATGAAGTCCTCGACTGCAGAAAATTGGGCCATCTCTCTGCCCATTTCAAGGGGTTCCCATGGGTCCTTCTCTCCCCACATAATCAGCACAGGACAAGTGATATCAGGCAGTAGTTCCTCTGCTAAGGGTCCCCCAGAGTACCGCACAAAGGCCAGGAACACGTCCGCTGCCCCTGGCTGCAAAGCTGGCTCTAGCAAAGCATTGA
Source organism: Trichocoleus sp. (assembly GCA_036702855.1). GTDB lineage: Bacteria > Cyanobacteriota > Cyanobacteriia > Phormidesmidales > Phormidesmidaceae > JACVSF01. The sequence goes on from DATNQF010000049.1 coordinate 11,863, forward strand.
CCAAATTGTCTGTAACAGCTTCAGGTCGGCAATAGGCCTGCTTTAGCACCTTGCGGATGACTTGGGGCTGCGCCAGCCGTGAAAAGAAAAAGTGGCCAAAAGGTTTGTAGCTCAGTAGCTTTTGAAATAGGGGTGTACTCACTTGTCGGTGCCAAGGCAATGTCTCTCGCTTGCGATCGTGCAATAGCCGCAAGGAGCAGTTAAGTATCGTAATACCCCGCACCCATTCTGGGGCTATCACCCCTGCCTGCAGAGCCACGATGCAACCCACAGAGTTGCCTACCAAAAAGGCGGGTTCTCCAATCACTTCCTGGCAGAAGGCCAGCACCTGCTCTCCCCAAGTTTCAAAGGTGTAGGGCAAAGGATCGTTAGGGGCAGGCTTAGCAGAGAGACCAAACCCAATCAGATCAATGGCATACACTCGGTTTGTTTCGGCCAGCACAGGTAGATTTTTGTGCCAGTGTTCGCTGGATGCCCCAAACCCATGAATGCAAAGAATCGGTGCGCCTGCTGTACCTGCTTGCTGATAGCGAATTGGAAATTCCTGCCAGAGCCAGGTCTTAATGTGTGGAACGGGTAGGGTTACCGAAGTCATGGGGCTACTTGCGAAGGAGAGACTGAAGGCTTCTTTACATAAGTTTATATGACCTCCCAATGGACGGGGTAGGACAAGGAGGTGGGAGCAATGCCGAGCGATCGCACTTGCACTGCCAGTAACTTGGCCTGCCTACGCTACCGAAGCTGCTTTACTCTAGTAATCCGTCCTGTCCAAAGGGGTGGGGAACTTCTACAATTTGATGAGAATGATTTCATTAAGGGCCGTTAAGCGCCTCACCTTGCATGGTTGACTCAGCAGTACCAGTTTCTTCCGCCGAAATCGCAGCAGCGGTGGAGCAGCGGCGAAATTTCGCCATCATCTCCCACCCCGACGCGGGTAAGACCACCTTGACAGAGAAGCTGTTGCTTTACGGAGGGGCCATTCACGAAGCGGGGGCGGTAAAGGCACGACGAGCGCAACGCCACGCGACGTCTGACTGGATGGAGCTAGAGCAGCAGCGGGGTATTTCGATTACCTCGACGGTGCTTCAGTTCGACTATGACGGCTACACGATTAATCTGCTCGATACCCCTGGACACCAAGACTTTAGTGAAGATACTTACCGAACCCTAGCAGCGGCAGATAATGCCGTGATGCTAGAGGATGCGGCTAAGGGTTTGGAGCCTCAGACGCGCAAGCTGTTTGAGGTGTGCCGAATGCGATCGCTTCCCATCTTCACCTTCTTCAACAAGATGGATCGGCCTGCCCGCGAGCCGCTGGAACTGCTTGACGAAATTGAGAAAGAGCTGGGTCTACAAACTTATGCAGTGAACTGGCCGATTGGTATGGGCGATCGCTTCAAAGGCGTCTTTGATCGCCGTAAGCGTCAAATTCACCTGTTTGAGCGCACAGCTCACGGAAGCCGCGAAGCCAAAGCCACCGTGATTGACTTGGGTGATCCGCGCATTGAAGAGCTGATTGACCAGGATCTTTATTACCAGTTCAAAGAAGAACTCGAAGTCATCGAAGAAATCGGGCCAGAGCTAGACTTGGAGCTGGTGCATGCGGGACAGCAAACCCCAGTCTTCTTCGGCAGCGCCATGACCAACTTTGGCGTCGAGCTATTTTTAGAATCCTTCCTAGACTACGCACTCAAGCCTGCTGGTCGCGCCAGCACCCTTGGCGAAATTGAGCCGACGAAGGAAGAGTTCACCGGATTTGTCTTCAAGCTTCAGGCCAACATGGACCCGAAGCACCGAGATCGCATTGCCTTTGTCCGGGTCTGCTCTGGCAAATTTGAGAAGGACATGGTAGTGAACCATGCTCGCTTGGGCAAAACGGTGCGCCTATCCCACCCACAAAAACTGTTCGGTCAGGGTCGGGAGTCTCTGGTCGAGGCATACCCTGGGGATGTAATTGGCTTGAATAACCCTGGTGTGTTTGCAATTGGCGACACTGTTTACCAGGGCAAGCGCCTGGAATATGAAGGGATTCCCTGCTTTTCCCCTGAACTGTTTGCTTACCTGAAAAACCCTAACCCCTCCAAGTACAAGCAATTCCAGAAAGGGGTTTCGGAACTGCGAGAAGAAGGCGCAGTGCAGATCATGTTCTCGGTAGACGAGTCGAAGCGTGACCCAATTGTGGCTGCGGTTGGCCAGCTTCAGTTTGAGGTAGTGCAGTTCAGATTGCAAAACGAGTACAACGTGGAGACTCTGCTAGAAGCGCTGCCCTTCTCTGTGGCCCGCTGGGTTGATGGTGGCTGGGATGCGCTAGAAAAAGCTGGACGTCTGTTCAATACCGCCACCGTTAAGGATAGCTGGGGTCGACCCGTGCTGCTGTTCCGCAATGAGTGGAACTGTCAGCAAGTTGAGATGGATCACCCAGAACTCAAGCTCAGTAAAGTTGCTCCTGTGGTTTCTGGCAAACAACCAGAAGATTTATAGAGGCCGATTAGACCCCAAGTTAACGGTGCTGTCGGCCTACACCTTAAAAGTCTGCCCTGATGTATTTTGGGGCAGACAAATTTTGTGTTGGAGAGGGAAGCGTAGCTCTTGTGACGGAACTAATCGTGAAGGCGCATTATCCTTTAACAAAAGTATCCCGGTTTGTCAAGAAACGCTAACTAAATCGGAAAACAATTCGGTTATTGTCGGTGCTTTTTGATATTGCAGAGAATACTTTTGACCAACGACCCTGAATGCGTCCATAAATTCAAACGTTGAATCAACCCGATAAATTCGCTGATAAACCCTCCGAACCCGGCTCGTCAGGCCGGGTTTTTCTTGGTGCGGTATGGTGGTAGGGGAGTTTGGAGAGAAGGTTATGGAGCAACCCCGTCCTGTTAGCCGTGTCGGGGTCGTTGGTGGCGGCCAGTTAGCTTGGATGATGGGGCCTGCAGCGCAGCAGCTAGGGTTAGAACTCGTTGTTCAAACGCCTCATGAGACTGATCCAGCGGTTGCGATCGCAACTCACACCGTTCTCGCTCCGGTTGCTGACCCTAAAGGCACCGCTGATTTGGCTCAGCAGTGTGATGTGGTCACCTTTGAAAACGAGTTTATTGATCTGCCTGCCCTCAAAGCACTCGCTGAACAGGGTGTCTCCTTCTATCCACAACTGGATGTACTGGCTCTAGTGCTTGATAAGTACGACCAGCGCGCCTATTTTAATCAGATTGGTTTGCCCAATCCCCGTTTCGTCAGTCTCGACTCTGAAGCGGATTTGCCTACCTTAGAATCACAATCAGCCGAAATTGGTTTTCCCCTCGTTTTAAAAACTCGACGGCTGGGGTACGACGGCTATGGCACCTTTGTGCTTAAGACCTTTGAAGACCTGCGAGCCACTTGGCAGCGCATTGGCTATCCACCCATCTTGTTGGAAGAGTTTGTGCCTTTCACGAAAGAATTGGCTGTGATGGTGGTTCGTTCTGCCAATGGAGAAGTGGCAATTTATCCCACCGTTGAAACCCAACAGATCAACCAAGTCTGTCGCCGTGTGTTTGTGCCCGCTCAGGTTAGCCCAGCAGTTGATGCCCAGGTGCAAGCGATAGCTCGCAGTTTAGTTGAGCACTTGCAGGCAGTTGGCATTATTGGCATTGAGCTATTTCTCGCCCCTGAAGATAAGGTTCTCATTAATGAAATTGCCCCCCGCACTCATAACTCAGGGCACTACACCCTAAATGCCTGCGTTACCTCTCAGTTTGAACAACAGCTCCGAGCAGTGAGTGGTCGATCCTTAGGTCCGGTTGCATTGGCTTGCGATCAGGCGGTTATGGTGAACCTTTTGGGCTTTGAATCAGCCCAAGATGATTACAAGGAGAAGCGAGACAAGTTGGCTAGCTTACCCAACAGCTACCTCTATTGGTACGGTAAAACTGAGTCGCGCCTTGGTCGCAAGCTAGGTCATATAACCGTTTGTTTAAACGAACACGACGATCCGCAAACAGTCGTGCAGACGGTTGAAGCAATTTGGTATCCGTAACGAGGGGATGCACCTTGGAGAAAACTTATTCCCTGGCTGAACTGAACCAGATGGATCAAGCAGCTTTTACAGAGGCTTTAGGGGCAGTTTTTGAAGATACGCCTGCGATCGCACATCAAGCCTGGTACCAGCGTCCTTTCCCCACTGCGGAATCGTTACATCACTGCATGATTGAGATTGTTCAATCTATGCCATTGGCCGATCAGCTCACTCTGATTCGTGCCCACCCTGATCTCGGCAGTCGTGTACAAATGGCAGATGCCTCAGTGCAGGAGCAAACTAGCGTTGGTCTCGATCGGCTGACCCCTGAAGAACACGCTTGTTTCCTGAGTCTTAATCAAAACTATCGCACAAAGTTTGGATTCCCTTTTATCATGGCGGTTGCAGGCCAAAGTAAAAAGCAGATCTTAACTGCGTTTGCGGAAAGGCTAGATCACGCTCAATCTACAGAGATTAGACAGGCTCTACAAGAGATTGGGAAGATTGCCTGGTTTCGTCTAAAAGCCTGGATCAGTGAGCCGTAGGGGTGCTCAATTTCAATAAAGTGGTTTTATGCCTAGAATTGAGAGTAAAAGGAGTGTAATGGGAATCCTGAGCTTGGGTGAAAAGTTTTCTTCCCCCTCCCAATGCTGAATGCTCAAACTGCGACCTATCAATCGTTTTAGGCCTATAAACCTAAACTATTCCCATGAATGACTGTGTTCCTAAACAATTTTGCTGTAGTTTTAGCGCTGCTCAAAATAAAGTTAATGGGATGTAGTAGTAGTTTAACGACTTTATATAAAGTAAGGTTCAAACTATCTCCTTTATCACCGATTAATTGCTGATATCAACTCACCCCATAACCACTAGCACCCCAATAGTGTGGAAGCATGAAGGACTCGAACACAGGCGATCAGAAACAGCTGCTACTGATTGATGACGATCCAAACTTAATTCTCCTAGTAAAAGACTACTTGGAGTTTCGGGGTTACAAAGTAGTGACAGCAGGTAATGGTCGCGAAGCCCTGGAAGTATTGGAAGCCCTTGTTCCGGACATGATCATCTGTGATGTAATGATGCCGGAAATGGATGGTTATACTTTTGTCAAACAGGTTCGGGAAAATCCTGAAACTGAGTGGATTCCCATTCTGTTTCTCTCGGCCAAAGGTCAGAGCCAGGACCGAGTAAAAGGGCTTAATACTGGTGCCGACGTTTACATGGTTAAACCTTTTGAGCCAGAAGAGTTGGTTGCGCAGGTCGAATCTTCCCTGAAGCAGGCCTCTCGATTAATCAAACAGCAGGCTAAAGGTAGCGGTAATGGCTCAGTTATTAAGGTTGCTTTTGATGTAGAGCTGACACCGACTGAACTGCGAGTTGTGCAGTTTGTAGCTCGTGGTATGGCAAACCGGGAGATTGCGGACGAGCTTCAAGTTAGTCAGCGCACTGTTGAAAGCCATGTCAGCAACATGCTGGGCAAAACTGGGCTGCATAACCGTACAGAGCTAGCTCGTTGGGCAATGGAGAACAATAAAGGCTAGCTCGTTGCCGTTTTCTAGTTACAGGTACCCAGCTACACTGATATACTGGGTCTTGTCTGCTGGTGTAGCTCAGTTGGTAGAGCAGCTGATTTGTAATCAGCCGGTCGCAAGTTCGAGTCTTGTCACCAGCTTCTTTAAAAACTGCCTTTAACAGAGGATCCTTAGCCTTCTGAAGTAGGCAAAGAGTCCAAAAAAGAGAGAGGCTTGCTCATGTCAGCAGCAAAGCCCAGGATTCCTCTATCGCGGTGTTCATAGAGCAAATTTCCCTCAGCATTGAACAGAAAAGTTGCTCCTCGCTGAGTCAAATACGCAGAATTAGGCACATACGTCTTCCAATGGCTGAGTACTTCCCCCATGTTCCGCAGCCTTAAAGTTGCCAGTTCAAAGGGACGCTGAAACCCTTTGCCCCCGGCCCACCGGAAGGAGGCTCCTTTGAGAGGCGGTAGAGGAGCCGCTTGAATGACTTCCTCATCTGCAATTAGCTGAGGCGCTTGACGATCTCCCCGATATCCACGCAAAACTTCCTTGAGTGTGCCGGGGCTACCGATTCCAGCACACATGAGCAGCAGGTTCAGCCAGACATTCTGAGTCTCTGATAAGCCAAGCAACTTGAGGGAAAGACCTTGATACAGATCGAGTTTCTGATGCAGTGCTGCTGCCAGATCGATAAACAGACAGTCAACCGGGAACCCCGTGTAGGCGCAAAATTTTTGGCCAGAGGTGCGATCGCCAATTCCCACCGCTCGAATGACAATTCCTGCTTCTTGTAGGCGCTTTGCCTCTCGCTGCACCCACCAGGCGTATTCCAGACTGTCAAAGTCTCCCAACTGCGGCCAAATCAGCACCAGTTGCCGAGAAGCAGACTCACAACCCTTCAAAATTGGCACGATGGAGCCATCACTGACCCGTTGCCGTTCAGTTTGACTTAAAAGACTGTAGGGATTCATTAGAGACCTATTTGATCAGCACTGGAAGAACATTGGAAAGTATAAGGGATGCCCAATAGATGACAACCTGCAGGCTTGGTGCTGCTAGCGATCGCACTTCAAATAGTCAGTCCTCAGCCGTTCAACCGTTTAGCTAATGTTGGGTCGAGCAAAGCGAAATTTGCCCTATAGATTTAAGCCTGCCAAACCAGATCTGCAAACTCAGCAGGGCATTACCCTAGATTTAGGTGCTTTCAAAAATCCATTTAAGTTTTACCCATTTACCCCTATGCCTCTTGCGCCTCTAAGCTGGGCAGAACTAGAAGCCCTTGCCAACTTTCAAGTCGATACTGTTCAAGGGCCGACCAATGCCCAAGCTCGCTTACGTCTGTTTGGTCAGTCTGAGTCAGATGTGCGAGTGACGTTGTATCGCGACAACCATGCTTGGTGCCCCTACTGTCAGAAAATCTGGCTGTGGTTAGAGGAAAAGCAAATTCCCTACCGCATCGAAAAAGTAACGATGTTCTGTTACGGGACAAAAGAGGACTGGTACAAGCGCAAAGTGCCCTCAGGGATGCTCCCGGCTATTGAGCTAGACGGTCGTCTGATTACCGAAAGCGACGACATTTTGATTGCCCTAGAGCGCACCTTTGGGCCTCTTAACCAGAGCATGACAGACCCCCAGGTAATGCGGCTGCGGCAGTTGGAGCGGCTGCTATTTAGAGCCTGGTGTTCCTGGCTTTGCTACCCCGCCCGTTCGGCGCGGGAAGATCAGCGCAGTCGGGAAATTTTTACTGGGGTGGTGGCTAAGGTTGAAGATGCTTTGAGTCGCACACCAGGTCCTTACTTTCTGGACCCATTTGGCACTGTCGATGTAGTCTTTACGCCTTATGTCGAGCGGATGAATGCCAGCCTTTATTACTACAAGGGCTATTCCCTACGCGAGGAAAATCCGCGTCTGTCTGCCTGGTTTGATGCGATGGAAAGCCGCCCCACCTATCGCGGTACTCAGAGCGACTTCCACACTCATGTGCACGATTTACCGCCTCAGATGGGGGGCTGCTATGAAAATGGAGAGCCTCAAATGCGGATCAACAAGCAGCGGGTGGATAATGGCCCTTGGTTTGGTCTGCCCGATGTGACCTACCCAGAACCCGAAACTTCGCGTGTGGAAGCGCTGCACCGGGTGGTCAAGCACCGCACCAATATTATTAAGGTCAACCCGGCTGAGGATAGCTTGTTTGACCAAGCCCTGCGCTGTGCCCTCACTCACATGATGACGGGCGAAGTGTGTACACCACCGCAAGGCTCTGATGCGGCTCTGCGGTATTTGCGCGATCGCATTAATGTCCCCCGTGATATGTCGATCTATGCGGCCAAGCGGTTGAGGGAGTCGTTGGAAAAAACGGCTGCTCTTGTGGGTGAGCGCCAAGGTATCCCCATTCCAATGAGCCATCGACGAGACCAAGACCCTGCTAACTTTGTTGGGCTAGCCTCAGTCTCGTAGCTTTGCACATGACTTCTGCACATGAAGTCGTCGGGTAAACGCTGCTTTCGTGGATGGATGAGCGGCCTCTGGAGTTCCAGAGATTAAGGACGAGGGGTTAACGACAGAGGTTAAGACTTTGCCACAATAGATCTTGAGGGCAGGGTAAAGTCTGCCTCTGTTGCGCTCAGGTTAAAACGATTCCCGACGAAACGATAAAACTTTGTGTTGAGAAGGCTGACCCCGAACGTCTTGATCGGTGGTTAGTGGCTCATGTGAAAAGTCTCTCCCGCAACCGCATCCAGAAGCTAATTGACTGGGAATATGTGGAGATCAATGGCAAGCTGTGCACTGATAAAAAGCGGGTAGTGCAGGTGGGTGACTCCGTCAGCATCACGATTCCTGAAACGAGGCCTCTAGAACTCACACCTGAGCCAATTCCCCTAGATATTCTTTACGAAGACGAGCATTTGATCATCATCAACAAGCCCGCTGGACTGGTGGTGCATCCAGCTCCCGGCAACATGAGCGGGACGCTGGTCAATGCTGTGTTGGCTCACTGTGGCGAGCAGTTGTTGGGCATTGGAGGCGTGCAGCGTCCTGGTATTGTCCATCGCCTGGATCAAGATACCACCGGAGCCATTGTGGTAGCCAAGACAGAGTTGGCCCATCAGGACTTACAGGCTCAAATGAAGGCAAAAACGGCCCGACGAGAATATTTGGGAGTGGTCTACGGCACGCCGCAAGGAGAGTCTGGGACTGTAGACGCGCCCATAGGAAGACATCCGGTCGATCGCAAAAAACAAGCGATTGTACCGGAGGAAAAGGGCGGACGCCATGCCGTGACCCACTGGCAAGTAGAAGAACGGCTAGGCAACTTTACCCTGCTCCGGTTTCGCCTTGAAACCGGACGCACTCACCAAATCCGAGTCCATAGCATCACGATGGGTCATCCCATTGTGGGCGATCCCGTCTATGGCTCAGGCCGATCGGTTGGAGTCAATCTACCGGGGCAAGCCCTTCACGCCCAGCGCCTAGAGCTGCGACACCCGGCAACTGGAGAACAGGTCGTTGCGATCGCACCTCTTCCTGATCACTTTGTAAAATTGCTCGATGTTCTACGCAAACGAGTAGGGTGACAGAATCGAGAGCCAGTATGGAGAGGCAGAAACGTGGGTCTTCCCTTCTGCCCTCTGCTTTCTGCCTTTCTCCTAAAGTTGATAGTTCACATTGAAATAAACCCTCAACCCTGAGGGTCGATCGTTGGCAAGTTGATTAACCGTGACTAGAGGTACACCGAAATCAAGACGGGCAGTTAGATCGGGAATAGGCGTGAGGATGACTCCGGCTCCAGTTCCCAACAGAAAGTTTTGCCCGAGAACCCTAGAGGATGCATTACTAGACCAGACATAGCCTAAATCGAGAAAGGGGGAAATTTGCAATAGGGGTGCCCCACCGTCGTCTTTAAACAGGGTCATTCGATCTTCGACTGAAAGCCTCAGCCCGTTGTCGCCAAATCGGGCGTTTTGGTAGTAGCCTCGCACTGACTGCCCACCCCCGATGAAAAACTGCTCTGACCCCAGCAAACTGTCAGGTGAGAGCTGGATATCTCCTTGAAGGATTAGCAAGTTGTCGGGATTGAGCACTTGCACGCGTTGCACTTGGCCTAACCAGCTAAAGAATTGGCCGTCAGGGTCTGAACCTGAGCGGCTAGTGGCGTTGAAAAGTCCAGTGCCGAGGCGAAACTGCGATCGCAATGACCAAGCGCCACTGACGTCCCGCTTCAGGTAATCCTGACCAAAGCTAAGGACGCTGGTGACATTCGCTGGCGTCACGAATCCGCCCACAAGGGTTGAACCGCTGCGGTAGCGAAAACCCAAGGAAAGCGCAAACTCCTCGCGGGGTGTTCGGATCAAGGGCTGGCGAAAGACCGCCTCGTATAGTTCGCTAGAGCCACTTACCCCCAATCTAAAGTTGGGATCGTCGGCATCAGTAATCCGAAAGGTGCTGGGTGCGACGTGCAGCAGCAGCGTACCATTCATTGGGTTAAGCGGCACCTGATAGCTGAAATCATAGATATTTGACCCGCCAGTGGTGGTGCGATAGTACGACCCCAAGAGGGTGTCGCCTAGGCCAGTAAGATTGCGGTAGCCCAAGGTGATCCCTGTGCGAAACTCGCCAACGCTACGGGGGGAGAGGGTATCTACCGAGAGATTGCCAATGAAGGGGCTTGCTTCTGTCACCCGCACAATCAAAATGCTGGAGCCTGGAACAGTGCCTGCTCGCAAGCTAGCTTCCACATTGTCAAATAGGGGGTCGGCTCGCAGTAGGCGTAGCTGATCCTCCAACTTGGCCTGGCTAACGGGTTGGGTTCCCCCTAGCGCTACCCGATTGCGGACGTAGTTGGTCAGACGGTCGCTGCCCTCCACTCGAATCTCTTCTAGTCGGCCCTCAATAACTTGGAGTTGGACAGTCCCCTCTACAGCAGTCTGCTCTGGCACGATGGCTCGCGAGGTAATATAGCCCGCGTTCAAGTAGAGCTGTGTAACGGCATCGGCAGCCTGTTGTAGTTCCTCCAAGGTAAGGGTGCGGTTCTCGAAGGTGCGAACGGCCTCCTCCAGATCTGCTTCGCTAAAGACGGTGCTGCCTGTCACCTGAATGTCCTTCACTTCCAAGGTCTGGGTGGGTGAAGATGTACTAGGAACAGGAGGAGCAATCGGCTCAGGAGTGGTCGTCGGGACTGGGTCAGGCGCGAGCGGCTCGGGCGGCGCACCCGTGCTTGGAAATCGATTTTGGCTGGGATCAACCTGGGCCAAGTGCGGGGTTAGGGCGGGAGCCTCTGCTTCGTTTGAGGCGGTATCAGGGGGTGCTGCTACGGCTTGCCAGGGTATGAGTCCCAGTCCACCGACTAATCCCAGTACCCACATGAATTTGCGTTGACCCATACGGATTTCCATCTCCTTAAACTAGCCCTACGGAAAACGGGAGCAGCATCTTTGCTGACACCTTCTAAAGAACTCAGAAAAACGCAAACACTTTCGCTGTGATACTACCAGGGACTTCCCACTAAAGTAAAAGCAGCCCAGTAGTAAGGGTGATTGAGGGAAGAGGGTGCTGATTTGGCTAGGGCAGAAGGGAGCGCTACTTGACCGCTGCTCCAGGCTAGGGATTCCCCTTTCACGCCAATTGTGCCTCGGATCATTGCTAGCTGAGCCTGCCGCAGTGCTTCAGCTTTGATCGGTGCAACCTGAAGCTGATTGTAGAATTCGGTCATTAAGCCAGTCGTACCGACATCGCTGACCCGCCACAGGCTTGCGATCGCAGTTTTCACCCCTGCTTTGACAGCTAGCCCTGCAAATCCCAGTTCAGCCTCCTCATCTCCCAGGGCCATGCGGCAGGCGCTCAGCACCAACAATTCCAAGGGTGGATTGTTGAGATTGAGGTTACGCAACTGATCAAGCTGTAGCCTTTGGTCCCAAAACTGAATGTAAGACCCCTCAAGCAACCCAGGCTTAAACTCCCCATGAGTCGCCAAATGCAAAATAGAATAGGGCCTGCCCCGACGAATATCTACAAGTGCATTGGGGGTAAAGCCCTCATTGAGCACAACCTCACCCCCTTTCGGGAAAGCGGTCACTGTCTCCAGTTCCACGGGTACTGCAGGCAATGCTGGCTGGTCAGCAAACACAGAGGCTCCCATTGCCAACACCTGATCCCCTCGAATATCGGTATAGCGAGTATCGGTCAGGCTGAGGCTGGGCATTAGGCCAATGCTGTAGCGCTCGATGATAAATCCGTCGCCATCATGGAGGGCTGCAATGGGAAGCGATCGCAACCCCGCATCCAGGATGAAAGACAGGTTAGAAATTCCCTGTTCTTTGAGATCGGCTTCTAACGGAGCCACCAACCAACGGTAAAGGGTTTGAGCGGGTTCCAAATAGCTTGTTGTCTTCAGTCGAGTCTGATCGGTCACTTCCCGCCGCAGTCGATCCGCCATTTTTTCCACCTGATCCCGAGAAACCCCCGGTAACCGCATCCGCACAGGTGGCCTTGAAGGCATCACGAGAATCAACTCAAGCTGTTCCTGGTCTGGATTGCCCACCGAACGATTGGCCCTCTGTCCTGTTAAAAGCCCCTCCTTGTTCGCCTCTTGGGCATTTACTTGCCCAAAGGGCACAAAACTAACGTAAATCAGCGCAGGCTTGATACCTGTGGCATCGGCGATGTCCAGCAGCTTCTTCTGGGCATCCTCCAAATCCAGTTCTGCCGTTTCAGGCACATCTAAATAATCGGCAAACTGGTCGGTAAAAACGGCATCCAGATTTTGCCAGACGGTATTATTGGTCTCCTGTGTCCCTGGCACTTCCACTGAAAGCATGCCATCCCCGTCGCCGGGAGTTAGCCCGTTATCAGGAACGTCTGGCAAGCCGCAGTCATTGAGGCAGCCTACTTCATAGGGAGGCGTAGGCGTAGGTGTAGGTGTGGGTGTGGGTGTGGGCGTAGGTGTAGGCGTTGGCGCTACCCCTGTCAAAATCGAAATGTTTCCTCGCGTTACGCTGGTCAGAAAAGACTCTACTTGTGCGAAGCTATCTACCCCGTTGCTTAAGCCACCCGCTGTGCCATTGGTAGTTGCATCTCCCACGACAAAGGGAACTTGTCCCTGTCCCCCATGGCGAATAGTAATGGCACTGCCTCTAAGGGCCAAGATGCTGTAATTCACTAGATCTGCTAGCAAAGCGGATTCTTGATTGATAGGAACTATGCCAGTGGCCCTAAAAAAGCGGGTAGCGTTAATGTCAACTGTGCCACCACTCCTAGCATCAATGGCATTGATCTCAATGTCCCCTGCAGCCGACGTAAGAGTAATGTCTCCTCCGGAAGTGGCTAGCATCGGCAGAATCTGAATTGCCGTGCCTCCAGCAGGGCCAGTTCCCGTAATGGTTAAGGTGCCAGGCCCAAAAGAAAGGGGCCCAGAAGAAAAGGAACTGGTGTCGTTAATCAGTACGCCTGGGCCTGTACTACTGCGACCTGTTATTTGAATGTTGCCACCACCAGAATTAATCGGGGCACTGACAATAACCTGGCCATCGCCACTACCATCCTCATCCGCTTGAAAAATAAAATTGACAGGACTTTCAACAGCCTCAATCAGACTGTTGACCAAGATATTGTTTGCCGCTTTAAAGGTGATGGTGTCTCCGGAACCCTTAGAGAAAGAAAGAGAGGATCCGCTCAAGTCCTCAAAGAGGATATCACCCCTACTAAGAACAAGCACATTTCCTGAGCTGAGGGCATCGTTGATTGTGGAGTCCTTAAGGATTGCTGTTGAGCCGGGTGGTGCGGCTGTAAACACAGTGCCCGTAGGACCAATGTCAATGTTCAGATCAGGAACTGTACTTTCGACATTACCGTGGATGATCTGAATCACTTCAGGATCGAGTAGCCAGGTTCCACCAAAACCTGCTGGAGCACTTAGATCAGGGGCTGAGCCAACATCCAAAAAACCACGACTGCTGGTTTCAACAAAGCCCCCATTTCCGCTGCTTGTTCCCCCCCTAACGCTGATGTCACCATAGATGCGGCTTACCTCGTCTGACCAAAGGATAATTCGACCGCCTTCTCCTTGAGTCAGGGCATCTGCTTCCAATGAGGTTCCTGTATCGACAAAGATCGCCCTAGCATTGGGAATCGTTCCCTGTCCCAGGTAATCACCGCCTACTCGAATCGATCCACCACCGCTCTCCCCAGAAGCGGTAACCTGCGCATTGATTAGGGCGACTTGCTGCCCCAGCAGGTTAATGCTGCCTCCTTGACTCGTATTAGAACTAGCATCCATCTGGCCTGACAGAAGACTCGTGCCAGGGCTTAACGGAACTGCAAGGGACGAACCACCAAGTTGCACTGTTCCATCGGAATTGAGGGTGATCTGAGTTGCTTGGGTGTCTACCAGTCCTGTCAGCAGAGTTGGCAGGGCCAAAGGTGTTAGCTGAGGCGCATTGGGCAAAACAGTCTTAGCATCTAGGGTTGCCAATTCTAGATTGAGCAGTCCTCCAGGCTGGCTAATGCGGACCAAATGATCTTCTGGAACTGCCATCACAGTAATTTCGCCTTCCAGAGCCGCAAGGGTACCCGTGTTAATCACTTGCCCCCCGGCTAGGAGAATCGACTGACCGGGACTTACAGCAAGCGTACCTGTATTGACGAGAGCACCTCCTTCGCCTTTGAAGAGAAAGCTACTGGGAGCCTCAACCAGAGCACTGTAGTTGCTTGTACCAACGGCCCAGAGGGCATTTCCAAAGCCTAGGCCGCTTGCGGTAGTGGCTACAAAATTGCCGGGTAAGTTGAGGACAGCATTAGGCCCAAATAGAATTCCCGCTGGGTTAATGATGTAGAGATTGGCTGAGCTGCCCGAAACCTGAAGCAGACCATCGATGATTGAAGCGTTGCCACCTGTAATCTGCCCCAACACATTTTGAACATTCGGTGCCGTCATGAAGTTAGCGGCTTCAGTGGCGCTCAGGCCAAAGGTTTGGAAGCTATGAAAGAGGTTATCTCCGTTAGAAGTTCCTCCAGTAATGACGTAGGTACTGCCATCGGTCGTAACGCTTGTTCCAGTACCATCGGCGTTCGGCGTAATGGATTGTGCCTGGGCCATTAGCGGCCAGAGCAACATTGCACCAGTTCCTCCCAGGAGTGCTGCAATCAGGTGATGTTTTCCCAGTGTGTCTCCCTTCATGGTGCATCCATCCGAGCTAGGGTTTGCAGGTTCTAGGCTGTTAGTGCACCCATCGTATTCAGTCTTTGTTCATCTTTCCTGTTTTAGAGATTTCTTTGGAAGAACTGCTAAGACTTTTAATACATCTAGTAAATGACCTCTGTAGAAAGGTTTAGAATTGCCTTTACAGTGCATTAGCGCACGCTAGAAAGCATTTTTCTTGAATGGCTAAATCAAAACCCAATCCACTGGAGCGAGGGGACAAGCGGGTTTACTCAGAGTTTGGAGATTCCCAATCGGCCGCCCTAGCCCGAGGTGTGCCTGATCTTTCGCCGGAGCAGCAACAAATCCGGGTTCAGGTCAGTCGCAAAGGTCGTAATGGTAAGACAGTGACAGTCATTAGTGGATTTCAGCACAAGCCCGAAACTCTGACAGCCTTGGCTAAGCAGCTTAAGGCCCAATGTGGTACGGGGGGAACGGCTAAGGACAACGTCATTGAGATTCAGGGAGACCATGTTCAGAAGTTAGTAGATCTTCTGGTGGCTAAAGGGTATCAGGCTAAGCGTAGCGGCGGCTAACCTGAGCATCTGCTGTCGGCTTAGTGACGTTATTTCATCATTCAGGAGAGATATTGCATGAACCTTGGTCGGGTGTGGCGCAGGCAACGAACTGCGGTCATGGGTTTTGTGTTGGCGTTTGTATTGGTAATAGGGGCAGGGCTACCTCTCTTAGCTCAAACCCCTGCGGCTTCTCCAAGAAACCCGACGCCAGCAGTGCCTTCTGTACCAACGGGGATACCAGCTCCACCTCGGCCTGTGTTGCCGGTTGACATCAACAACTATTGGGCTAGGGACTGCATTCGAGCGCTGGCAGAAAAGCGGATTGTCACACCCAATGCAGCAGGTTTCTTTTACCCAGAGGAGCCTATTACCTGGGAAGAGTTCGTTGGTGTGCTCAATTTGGTATTTCCTACCGGGGAATCAGGAAGCTGGGCCAGCCCTTTGGAGAAAGCTTTAGGGTTAACCAGCTCTGCTAATGTCGTTGCTCACTATCCTTCTCCCTACTTCAACCCTAGTCGGCAGATTGTTCGAGCCGAAGCCGTGATGGCGCTAGCGGCAAAGTTGGGGGCGTCGTTTTCAACTGTAGCCAATAGTACGTTGCGGGCTAGTTTGATCGATGCTAACCAAGTGCCTGACTATGCTAGGGAAGGGGTGGCTGCGGCACTAGCACGGGGGGTTGTTGTAAATTATCCCGATGCCAAACGGCTGAACTCAAATCAGCTGCTGACCCGGGGTGCTGCGGCTGCAATGCTCTGCCGAGCTGTGCCTGATCCGGCTATACAAGCCCTCATCCCAGCTGACTTTGTGCCGCCGCTGCCAAACCCTCAGCCTCCGGCCGCTCCAGATCAAGAAATGCGAGGGGTTTGGCTAACCAATATCGACAGTAATGTGCTGTTTTCCAAGGAAAATTTGGTGGCGGCAGTTGATCGGCTGGCTGCCTTGAATATCAATACGCTGTACCCTGTGGTCTGGAACTGGGGCTATACCCTTTATCCTAGTGCTACAGGACAGCGTGAACTGGGCGATCGTCAGCATCTCTATGGGGAGAACAGCACACCCCAACTGGAGGCATCCCAGAGGGAGCGAGACATGCTTCGAGAGCTAATTGAGCTAGCTCATGCTAAGGGAATGAAGGTCATTCCTTGGTTTGAGTTTGGCTTTATGGCTCCTGACAACTATGTGCTAGAGCGCCGCCATCCAGACTGGTTTACCCAGAAACGGGCTGAGCCGATAGACAATCCCTTGATTCCCAACATTCTGGAAGATCGCTTGCCGCCAAGGACGAATGCGGAGCAGGCTGACCCTCGAATTTGGTTAGAGAGTAATGTTTTGCCCCGATTGTGGATGAACCCCTTTCACCCACAGGCGCAAAAGTTTCTTCTAGAACTGGTGAACGAAATTGTCTCTAACTATGACGTCGACGGGTTTCAGGTGGATGATCATCTAGGTCTTCCTGTAGAGTTTGGTTACGATCCTTACACCATTGCTCTGTACAAGGCAGACCATGGGGGCACCGAACCTCCCGAGGATTTTGAAAACGCTGAGTGGATGCAGTGGCGGGCTAATAAAATTTCTGATTTTATGGGCCAGGTGTATCGAGTCGTGAAAGCTCGAAAGCCCCAGGCAATGGTGTCGGTGTCGCCCAATCCCTACCCCTTTTCCTACGTCAAATACTTGCAGGATTGGCCAGAGTGGGAGCGTCGAGGCATCGTGGATGAACTGGTGGTGCAGCTTTACCGGGATGACCAAAACCGCTTTATTTGGGAACTTAACAAGCCGACGTTGCAGGAGTCTCGTCGTCGAGTCAAGACTAGCGCTGGTCTTCTCAGTGGGCTGCGAGGAAAACCTGTAGCAATGCCTTGGTTACGGGCACAGATTGATGCGGTGCGCGATCGCAACTTTGCGGGCGTCTCTTTCTTCTTCTACGAAACCCTATGGGTAGGGCCAGAAACCCCTCAGCAGCGCTTAGCAGGTTTACAGGAGGCTTTCCCCAATGTAGCTCAGCGGCCTGAGTAAAACCGCGTAAGCACCGGGTTCAAAGACCTACCCAAGCGCTTACACTATCGACAGAACTAAATGGGGGTTCTATTGCCTGACCGAAAGCGTACAAGTGCAAACGTGCCATACTGCATTCGGTCGGGGTTTTAGCAAGTTAGCTCGTGCCTATGCCGTGGTCTCGAATTATTAGTGGAATTGTTGCGATCGCAGTAGCCCTGGCGATGATCCTGCTCGGTGGCTGGTATTTTGCCGTGGGTTTTGGTGTGATTGTCTTTCTAGGACAGCTTGAGATCTTTCAACTGGTTCGGGCCAAAGGCATTCTTCCTGCTGCCAAGACTACGCTACTAGTCAGTCAACTCCTCTTGCTAACGGCTCACATTGCTCCCAATTTAGAAGATGCCTTCTTAACAGTGAGTGGCACCTTCATTTGTTTTTACCTGCTGTTCCAACCCAAATTTGCCACCATTGCTGATGTTGCTGCGTCCATTTTGGGGTTGTTTTACGGAGGGTATTTACCCAGCTTCTGGATTCGACTGCGTGATTTAGGAAGTGTCGAACTCGCCAACCTACCGTTAGGGGGCTATTGGCCTCATGACTGGCTGACTCTGGCCAGCTTACCCACAGGACTTACAGTCACCCTTCTTGCCTTTGCCTGTATTTGGGCCTCTGATATTGGTGCCTATGCCATTGGTCGCTGGGTGGGCCGCACACCCCTTTCCAACATCAGCCCGAAAAAGACCGTAGAAGGTGCGCTGTTTGGTATGGCTGGCAGCATTACAGTGGGACTGCTGGGCAGTTATGCCTTGCAATGGCCTCTCTGGCCTCTGGCAGGATCCGCCCTAGGAATTTTGATTGGTACCTCCAGCCTGTTGGGCGATCTAACCGAATCTTTGATGAAGCGTGACGCTGGTGTTAAAGACTCCGGTGATCTGATTCCTGGGCATGGCGGCATTCTTGATCGCACAGACAGCTACGTCTTTACAGGAGCCTTGGTCTACTACTTTGTGACGCTCTTGTTGCCTATCTTGCCCCAGCATTAGCTAGGAAAATAGCTAACCGAACCCTGTTTTTCATTTAGAGTTCGGCTTTCAATACTGGATAACTCCCCTACCCTTTTAGGAAAACTTTGACAGAATGAATCGGTGGGTTATAGCAGTCATTGCTGAACTCACACCATTGTGATGGGTAAGCGCTTTCATGGATAACAACAATCTGCTCCGGCAACTGCTCATGCTCGGTATTGGGACCACCTCATTGGTGGCAGAGCAACTGCGTCATGTGACTGAAGAATGGGTGCAAGAGGGCAAGTTCGATCCGGAGCAGGCTCGCAGCTTCGTCGATGACTTCATGCGGCAGTTCAATACCGTTAACGGCTCAATTGAAGAACAGGTTCAACGACAGTTCCGCAACGTGTTGCAAGATCTAGGTGTTCCCCGCCAAGCCGAAATGGATGAGCTGCGAGGTCGGCTTGATCGATTGGAGCGACAGGTGAGGGATCTGGAAAACAAACTCTGGCGATAAACCCAACAAACCCTAGGGTCGTACACTAGAACATAGACTGTTAATGGTCTGTGAGCATTCGTGATGCTCTCCCTGATGTATCACTGGAGGAATGCCCGTGCGGGAAATTTTAATTAGCTTTGGCATTTTGGCTGTTTGTTGTGGGGTACTACTTTTTGCCCAGGTGACTGGCAACTCATCAACAGCAATTGCAGCCAACATGTCTACTCCTGCTGAGTCGGTAGAAGCAGTAAAAATTGCGCAATCTGCTGCTGATTTAATTCTTGAAGATATCCCAGCCGAGGAACCCTCATCCATGTCTGAAGAAAAGCTCATCACGACCGATTCTGGCCTGCAATATGTGGACCTAGTTGAAGGAACCGGGGCTATGCCCCAGCCTGGGCAGCGAGTTACTGTTCACTACACAGGTACGCTGGAGGACGGAACTCAGTTTGACAGCTCCCGCGATCGTGGTCGTCCCTTCACCTTTAACATTGGTGTGGGGCAAGTCATCAAAGGTTGGGATGAGGGAGTAGGAACCATGCGGGTTGGCGGTCGCCGTAAGCTGGTCATTCCTGCCGCGCTTGGCTATGGCACTCGGGGTGCGGGTGGAGTTATTCCCCCCAACGCCACCTTAATTTTCGATGTTGAACTGCTCAGTCTTGGCTAAACTTTAACTTTTGGGTTCTCAAGTCGCAGGGTTAACCTATTGCAGATTGGACTAACAGAGACGGAGTCATCCGTCTCTGTTTCACTAAGAGGGCGGCAGTTGGGAAGAGTAATCTCCCCTTCGAGTTGTTCATCTACTCTTCAGCCAAAAACTTCAGGTATTCCTGGCTAAGTTCCTTGACTGCTATCTCATAAAATTGCTTCCCATGTTCTGGTGTGGCTAATCCAGGGTTAGAACCCATGCGACCATCTGGGTAATGTTGCCGAAAATCGGTAGCTCCATAGATGGGATACCCGCTAGGTGCAACAGCTGGTTCCAAAGGAGCCTGCTTGATGTGTTCCGGGTAGGCATACTGAGTGAGCGCCACTTCACTAGGAGTTGCATGAGAGCCTTCTTGATTGCCGTAGAGCTCTTTGGCTAATGTGAACACCCCGTGACACATATACCAATTAGCAACTCGGCAACGCACTTGCTTAGCTTGGGGTAAGTCGAGGTTCGCTAAAGCAGCATAGGTTTCTGAAAAGGCTGCTTTAAGAGTGGCAACGTTGCCCCCGTGGCCGTTTATAAAAAAGAAGCGGGTGAATCCATAGTGGACCAACGGCTTCAAATAGTCCTGAATCAAGGCGATTAAGGTGCTGGGCCGGAGGCTCATGCTGCCTGGAAAAGCAATGTGGTGTAAAGCCATACCAACGTTAATAGTTGGTCCGACCAGGGCTTGGGTTGCTTCACCAACACCCTTAGCAAGGGTTTCTGCACAAATAGCATCGGTACCGATTAATCCGGTCGGGCCGTGTTGTTCAGTGGAGCCAATCGGGAGGATCAGCCCAGTGGATTGGTTTAGATAAGCCTCTACTTCAGGCCAAGTAGATAGGTGTAGGAGCATGGTGTAACAAATCTCAATCAAACCGAAAACTGTTTACCCACTATAGCGGCCAGTGCTTGAGGCTATAAGTTTAGGGAGTATTTATACCTGGGCTCGGCTTCTGGGTATTACTGAATTCCGTATTGGAGACAACACTGGTTGCTTCAAGAGATGCAACTATAGGGATAACTCTGGTAGGCTTATCTACTTACGCTGAAAAAATATAAAGGTGCTGTTAACCCTATTAATAGATTGGGAAAACCCCTCAAGGAGTTTGTCGTTTACATTGCGCAAAGCCTATTAGACTGTTTATTATCCGTTTCGAGTGTTGAATAGATTTAATTGGGCAAACTGGATTACAAGGAGATCGCTGAAATTCAATTTTTTATGGGCGAACTCTTCTAAAACAATGCAAGAAATTAGGAAGGAAAAGGGGTTATCTCCAGTTTGCGCTCGATGAAACAAGCTCTAATGTTGTTGGCTGAGGAGAAGCAATACATGCTGCACCGCAAGATCTATCAACTCCACTGTGATGGTCGAGAGGTCTGGATCTTTCTGCGGGATCAACAGCGCTGGATCGAAAGGGCACGCATTCTGGATATCGAAGGTGACCTTGTTACTGTAAGGTACGAAACGGATGAGGACGAAGAAATCTGCTCCTGGGAGGAGATGATTCGTTTAGACAGCATCGGTTCTATCATGCAAAAGCTGGCAACGGTTCCCCGAGGAGATGTGGAAATCCAAGTCTCCGATGATTGTCCTGAGACTGAGCAGATTCGCGATCGCTATCCAGAATCAAACGCTGATTGATAAAAGGCAAACGCCAGCAGAATTGAAGATTTTAGGATTAGGCGGTTTCCTCTGAAGAATTGCCCTCCTGATTCTCTTGGGAACGTTGGGTGGTTTGAGCTGTAAAAGCTGGACAGTACCCATCTGGGGTAATGCGAAAACGATATAGCGGTGAAGCTGAATTCCAACAGCGCTGACCCCGCATGTGAATGCAGCGTTGGCAGCACTCTTGGTAAGGGGTGTTGAGTGAAGCATTGGCTTCGCTAAGCAGTTCATGTTGGCTGACTCCGTGTAGAATCAGGTCGTCTCCCTGCCAGCGTGCATGGACAACGCCAGTGTCGCCAAACCGCAGCCAACGTGGGTCAGCCGTCAGAGTTTCTGGCAGCAAAACCATGACGCCATCGTTGATTTCGTTCACCTCCCCGTCATAAACGACATCCGGGGCGGCGGGCTGTACAAAGGTTTCCCCAATGGGAAAGTCGACTAGGTTGCCGGGAGAAGGCAGGTGGAGTTGGTAGCGGTTCTGCAATTCTTCCATGCTGGCAAGATCAGAAAGTTCATTGACCGCTCCATGAATCAAAACGACGTGCTGGGGCCGTAAGTTGTGGATCAGCTGAGTTGTGCCTGTGGCGTCGCTGTGGGTCGTTAGCAGATAAGTTGAAATTTGCACTTGCCCCGTCTCCATCTCTGAGGCGAGGGCCTGGAGCCAATCTAAGGTCGGATGGTTGTCGGTTTGAGGTGTTTTAAGGGCTGTTGTAGCAATGCTGTCGGCAAAAGACTCGGGCAACAAGATTGTCCAAGGGTGTGATGTATTGCGGCAGTAATGGCTCAGGTCAGCAATGCGGTGCCCAATGACGATGCATGGTGTTTCAGTATCAATTGAGCCGCTTTCAGGAATGCGCCGTACTCGCGGCAAAATGCGCTCATCCCAGAAAAGGGGCTGGTGACGGGCAAAGTTTTGAACGCTACTGGGGAAGTAGGGCATGAGCTCTAGATACATGTCGCAGCCAGCGGCAACGACCGGATCGACCCAGACGGTAAAGTCTTGCCCGGTGAATTGGTGGTGACTACGTAACAGCATCACCAACTCTTGACCTACGCCTAAGGTTGGCGTTGGCAACAGCACGTTGCGCCCTTCTTGCAGAAGTCGCAAAACGGTTTCGGCAAGACGATTTTCCTGCTGACGGCGGTGCGGGTGTCGTGTGGTACCGTAGCTGCCCTCTAGAATCAGGACATCGGGCTTTAACCCACGCACTTCTTCTAGGGGAAGCCCTTCAACCAGACGAGAGTTGGAGAGAAAGAAATCACCTGTGTAAAACACTGTATAGGTACGATCAGGTGCTGCATAGCTCAACAAAAAGCAGGCTGCACCTGGGAGATGTCCAGCAGGCCAGAGTTGTAGAGTGAGCCCTCGGGCAAATTCAATTGGGGTGCGCCAGGGTAGGGCGTGGCACAAGTCAGGAGAAATTGGCTCAGGTTCTCCTAACCAGTTAAGAGGTAGGAGCTGGGCCGTAACTTCACTGCCAAAGATGGGAATGTGGGGATGTGTCCTGTGAAAAGCCAACAACCCTTTGGCGTGATCAGGATGGGCATGGCTGCATAACACCAGATCAATCGGTGTTTCAATGGCCGAGGGATTAACTGGGCTGTTGGGTTGCGATCGCGCTTTGCCTTCCGATTTAGAACCTGGCTTAGATGACCATCGTGCTTTGCGCGACGATGCCTGTGCCCGACTCGAAGGTTCGTCCGGCAAACCACAGTCCAGCAGAATCCGATAGGGGCCCATCTGAACTTGCAGACAAACACCTTCATGGCTGTGGCCGACACTATAGGGTAGACAAGCCAGTTCACTCACTAAGCTTTAACCAAATCAGCAAAGCAAGAGCGATATCTTAAGGGCCATCTTAATGGGCTGACCCGTTGCCGTGGTAGTTGTCGGTATCGTAAAACCCGTTTTTGGTGCCGAAAAACAGGGTCGCAACCACGAAGACCGCTGTCAAAACCACTAAGATAAGCTTGATATCCATAGGTGTCTAATCCGCAAGGAATCCAAACCCTTTTAACCTACCGGACCTTACTTCCTGTTTAAACTTTCTAGAGGAAGATTGCCGTTTGTTAATCGGGTCGCCTCAATCCTATCAAGCTCTTCTGTATTCTTCGGTTAATCTTAGTGTCTCTTAAGACGAGTGCTGAATCGATTGTTCCTACGTGGTTAGAGCGATCTGCGGTAGACGTTGCTCCTGATCTGTTGGGCTGCTCTTTGGTTAGGCTTTGGCCGGATGGCCGTCTTATTCGAAGTTTGATTGTGGAGACAGAAGCTTATACACCGGATGACCCGGCCTGCCACGCTTACCGTAGACGCACAGCTCGTAACACAGTTATGTTTGGTCCCCCAGGGCACAGCTATGTCTATCTCATCTACGGTATATACCACTGTTTTAACGTGGTGACAGATGCAGATGGTGTGCCGAGCGCGGTCCTGATTCGGGCCTTACAGCTTGAAACGCCGCCACCTTGGATGGATCTGCAGCAGATTCGTAAACCAGAGCGTCTTGCTGCTGGCCCTGGTAAATTGTGTCAGGTTTTGGAGATCGATCGCAGTCTAAACGCGTGTCTGCTAGAACCAGGTCAGCCCCTCTGGCTGGAGCATCGTGACCCTGAATTTCATGCTCAGGTCGAAGCTCAAGCTGTTCAGTTTGTCCAAACAACGCGGATTGGCCTGACTCAAGGGGCTAATCTACCGTGGCGCTGGTATCTCAAGGATTGTCGAGCCGTTTCTAAGCTCTAATCGACTTCCCTGTGATCAATCCCTTGGTACCTCATGAGATCCTGTCATAATCCACTAATAGACGATGGCTTCGCCCCGATTGGTAAAGGTCACGTCTCGAATGTCCCACTCAGGGTTGCCTAGCAGCGTTCTGCGGAGGCTGCCGAAGAGGGCCAGCTGTTCACAGCTAGAGAGGGAAATCAACAGGCGCTCGGAGTCAGGAGCTAGCCGTAGATCGATATTGGCTTGCTTTGAACCTGGAGTGACAGTTACTCGGTAAGCAGAGAGGTCAAAGGCAAAAAAGTCTTGCTCCAGCAAAATTCTGCCAACCGCATCCCGCACAGGGTCTTGTTTAGAAACTTGCAAGGGCTCGCTAACAAAGTCTTGGCAGGAATTGTCGAGGCGATAGCGGGTGATAGTAACGGGATCAGAAGGTGGGATCAGCCCGACTACCTTGGTTTGAATCTGTTGGGTAGCGGTGAGTAAAGGGGCTGTCGAAGGGGTGGCGGCTTCAAAGGCTGTGGGTGTGGAAGAAGTTTCGCTGGCCCTTGGGACTTGGGTGCAGCCGCTAGTTAACAACAGCAGCCCCAGGATAAGAGTTCCAAAATAGCCCGACAAGCCCCAGGCAGTGGAATACTGGGAGGGGGATCGGCTGTGGGCGATCCTGCATAAAACTGTTACGACTGAGTCAATCATGGCAAATGCCCCTTGGAATCGGCGTCACGTTATTTCTCTGGCAGATTTCACTGCAACCGAGCTAGAAACCGTCGTACAAACGGCAGTGAGCTTTCGGGAGGTGCTGTCGCGTCGGACAAAGAAGGTGCCTGCTTTGCAAGGGTTGGTGGTGACGAATCTGTTTTTTGAGCCGTCTACGCGTACTCGCAGCAGCTTTGAGCTAGCGGCGAAGCGATTGTCGGCAGATGTGCTCAATTTTGCACCGGGTTCCTCTTCCCTCACCAAGGGCGAAACGATTTTAGACACGGCCAAGACCTATTTGGCGATGGGGACCAACCTGATGGTGATCCGCCATAGTGAGGCAGGAGTTCCAGATGCGATCGCACTTGAAATGGATCGTCTGCACACCGGAGTAGGCATTCTCAATGCCGGAGATGGACTGCATGAACATCCCTCCCAGGCCCTTCTAGATCTGTTCACGCTGTGCCTGAGTCTTGATCCGGACAATCCTGGCATTGCCTCGCTACGAGGCAAAAAAATTGCGATCGTCGGGGATATTCTACACTCGCGAGTGGCACGCTCTAATCTCTGGAGCCTGACTGCCTGTGGGGCGGAGGTGCATCTAGCAGCACCCCCGACGCTGCTGCCTGACGGATTTGCAGACGCGTTTATTACCCGCTCTCCTCTAGATATTTCCCGTCAAATCGTTCAGCATTGGGAGCTAGAACCTGCGCTCAAGGATGCCGACTTTGTGATGACGCTGCGGCTTCAAAAGGAGCGCATGACCCAGCATTTGCTGCCCAGCTTGCGGGAGTATCACCAGCACTATGGGGTTACGTCCGATCGCATTCGTATTTGCCAACCCGCAGTCAAAGTGCTCCACCCTGGTCCAGTGAATCGGGGCGTAGAAATTAGTTCTGAGCTGATGGACGATCCGGCGCGCAGCTTAATCGGCGATCAGGTGACAAGCGGGGTGGCAGTGCGGATGGCGTTGCTGTACTTAATGTCCCTCAGCCGTAACGATCAAACCTTGGACGATTAGGGCTTTGGATAATTAGGGAAGAGAATCCCTGCTAGGTCGGTGCGATCGCACTGCTGCGATCGCAGTTTGTTAGAGTGGTCATGTCCTCAGCCCCCAGCCAGCGTCCCCAAAGGCTTTGGTGTTGCTGAGCCAATTTATTGATTCGCATTCCACATCTCCATGCAATCTGTTGCTTTTTCCTCTCTCACTGATTCCAGCGCTGATAGCTTTCGCATTGCCTTTGCACCGCTGTCTCTAGATGAGGTCTATGCTCTAGCAGATGCGCCTGCAAATGGGGCAATTGTCGTGATGAGCGGCATGGTACGCAACAACACCGATGGCAAGCCTGTGGTTGCTCTGGAGTATCAGGCCTATGAACCCATGGCAATAGAGGTGTTCAAACAGATTGCTGCCCAAATTCGCCAGACTTGGCCAGATGTTACACGCATTGTCATTCATCACCGCATCGGCAAGCTAGCGGTGGGCGAAATCAGTGTTTTAGTAGCGGTAGGGTGTCCTCATCGTTCAGAAGCCTTTGCTGCCTGCAAATATGCGATTGATACCCTCAAGCACAATGCTCCAATCTGGAAAAAAGAGCATTGGGAAGACGGCTCAACCAGTTGGGTCAGCATTGGGGCCTGTGAAGTGGAAGAGGTCTAGAAATGAAAGAGGCTCAACGCTGAGCGCTTTTACTCGCAGCTAAGGTGGAGCAGATTTGCGATCGCTTCGAGCAAATCTTCAGGGGCTACAGGCTTGGCTAGATGTCGTTGAAAGCCGGCGTTGATTGCCTGCTGTTGGTGAGCTTCTCCAGCGTAGGCCGTGAGTGCGATCGCGGGAATATTGCCGCCTTGATCGGGAGGCAGCGCCCTAATTTTTTGAATCAGGGTATATCCATCGGTTTGAGGCATGCCAATATCGGCTAGGAGGATATCAGGCTGAGTTTTGCTTAAACTCTGGAGTGCTTCTGTGGCTGAAGAGACTGCAATGACCGAGGCACCTGCCTGCTCCAAAACAAAGCTGGCAAGTTCCAGGTTATCGATTTCATCATCCACAGCTAGGACTTGAATGTCCTTTAAGGACAGCAGTTTGGGTGTCAAAACGGTCTCCTGATCCGGCAGAGTTGGGGTTGGTATAAGTGGAAGCCTGACAGTGAACGTAGATCCTTGGTCGGGACCAGGGCTCTCGGCCCAGAGGGTTCCACCATGCAGCTCAACGATATGACGCGTAATTGCGAGTCCTAATCCTAGGCCCCCAAATGTTCGGGTTGTGCTGCTGTCGGCTTGGCGGAAGGTATCAAATACGTAAGGGAGAAAGTCAGGTCGAATGCCTTGTCCCGTATCGCTCACCTGAATCTCGGCGTAGGAGTCGATGCGTGTCAAGCGAATGTTGATTTTCCCACCGTGAGGGGTGAACTTAACGGCATTCGTCAACAAATTCCAGATTACCTGCTGCAACCGGGCTGCATCACCTAGAACGCAACCAATATTAGGGTCAATCTGAGTGTGAAGCTGAAGGGCTTTGGCATCGGCGGCTAAGTGGACCGTTTCGGTGGCAGCGGCAAGTGTTGACTCCAGATCGACTGGACCCGAATTCAAGCTGAGCTTACCTTGCAAAATCCGGGAGATATCCAGCAAGTCTTCAATCAGTTGAACTTGCAGTTCGGCATTCCGTTGAATGGTTTCTAGTGCGATCGCAGTTCTCTCTGGACCTAACATGCCGCGTTGAAGAAGTTTGGTCCATCCCAAAATAGGATTCATGGGAGTGCGCAATTCATGGGAAAGCACTGCCAGAAACTCATCTTTAGTGCGGTTTGCGGCAGCACTCCGTTCTGCTTCGCAAACCGCTTGGGCCCTTGCCTGTTGCTCGGCTTTATAGAGTTGAGCCCGAGCAATTGCCTGCCCACACTGCTGAGCCAGCGAGAGCATAAATGCCCGATCCTCTGCCGTCAGATCAGGAATTTGGGCAAAAGTCAAGGACATGCCCCCAACAGCTCGTCCCTCAGCCACCAAGGGCAGAGAAATCCAAGCTGGATGCTTAACTTGAGCATAAGCGTGTGCAAGGTGAGGATAGCGAGCAATGCGATCCTCCAAAGATTCCTCCCAAACGGGCTGCCCGGTACGGATGGCATCGGACAAGGGCGTAGCGACAGATAGGGGAAACCGTCGCCATTTTGGTGCAACTTCTTCGTCACCCAAGTAGTGAATAATCTCCAGTTCATCCCCATCAGGCGTGACTAGGGCAACCAGAACTGAAACCGCGTTTAGAACTGTAGCGGTTTGATTGGCAACAACATCAGCGGCTTGAAGGGGCGTGAGCGACTCGGAAAGAGCGGCCGTTACCGCTTGGAGGCGGGCAGTGCGATCGCGATCACGTTCTGCTTGCTGACGCGCCTGCTCTGCCTGCTCGTACAAGCGGGCATTAGCGATTGCCATTGCGGCCCGATCCGCTAGATCTTGAAGCAGAGTGAGATCGTCCTGCGTATGCGGATCAGCGGGATGATGACGGGTGAGACTCAGCACTCCGATTGCTTGTCCCTGTACTTTCAACGGGACCAGCAAGACACTTCGAACCTGAAACCGCGTAAGATATGCCTGAAACTCGGGTTTGATTGCGGTACTAAGCTCCGTCTGTGAGTTTACGGGCATCAGCAAGGGCTCACCTGTCTGCATGACCCGTCCCCCAATGCCCTCATCTACGCGACGCGGGTGCTGGATGAGAAGCTCGTTGACGAATGCCCGCACCTCCGGATCGGGGTGGTAACAAGAGGCGTGTTGCAGCCATTGCCCATCCTCAGAACGCAGGTTTAAGACACAAACATCGCCCATCAAGATACTTAGCATCTGGGTGACGCTATCTAAAACTGTTTGCAAATTCAGGCTCGCTGCTGCAAAGGTCTGAGAGGCTTGAGCTAAAAAACGCTGCCTCTGCTCAGCTTGTTTGTGATCATCAATGTCGGTTGTGGTTCCGAGCCAGCCAATTAGGGTGCCATCTTCGGCTTTTAGGGGAACCCCTTTTCCTAAGTGCCAACGATACACCCCATCTGCGCGCCTGAGGCGAAATTCGACGGTGTAGGGGTTACCTTGTCCTGCAGCTTTCCAGCTTTCAACAACGCTGGGGTAGTCGTCTGGATGGAAGACTTTCCGGCTTTCGGCGCTTTGGGTTTCTTCGAGGGTTAGCCCAGTGTAGTTGGTCCAGCTTTGATTACAGTAGGTCGTCCTGCCGCTAGCATCGGACAAGCAGATCAGTTGCGGCAAAGTTTCCACGAGCAAGCGATAGTGCTGTTGACTGATGCGCAACGCAGCTTCGGCTTGTTTGCGATCGCTAATATCGACTGAGACCCCTACGATACGGTAGGCCTGTCCCTGTTTGTCTGAGTAAACTTGGCCTCGGCTACTGATCCAGCGCAGGGTTTGATCTGGGCCAAAAATCCGGTACTCCTGAATAGGGTAGTCTTGGCAGGAAATTGCCTGCTCCAAAGCATGCTTTAACCGAGGCTGATCCTCCGGATGCACCATGGCAAAGAAATCTTCTGCTGTACCCTCGCGAATTGACCAAACTTCTAAGGCGTTAGCAGAACAGACCACCCGATTGGTTCGTAAATCCATGTCCCAGGCAACCGTACGAGCCGAGGACAATGCGAGCTGTAATCGCTCCTCGGTCTGTCGTAGGTTTTCCTCAACCTGCTTGAGAGGAGTGACGTCTAAAATGGCCCCTAGATACCGCTCTGCATTGCCTGCTTGATCGCGCAGAATATAGGCTCGATCCATTACATCGGCATATCTACCGTCTGCTCGTCGGTAGCGGTACTCATCGCTCCAACGCTCCGCCCCCTGCGCCAAAGCTGTGTTAAAGCTAGCCACAACCCGGTCGCGGTCTTCCGGATGAATGCGCTCGGTCCACCATCCAACAGTACTAAGGTTGGGCGGGCGGTCGCCGAATAACTGATCGTAAGCTTGGTTCCACCAGATAGAGCCTGTTTTTAAGTTGCGATCGTAAATTGCATCGTTGGTCGCCTGTAGCACTAGCGAGAGCCGTTCTTCGGTTGCCCGAAGGCTCATTTCAGCTTGCTTGCGGTGAGTAATGTCATGCGAAATGCCAACAACTTGATGGGGTATTCCCTGCTCAGTACGGCTAAAAACGAGATCTCGGCTCCAGAGCCACCGCCATTCTCCATCGGCATGGCGCATTCGATATTCTCGTTCAATAACGTCTCCGACTTGTGCTTGCTGAAAACGTTCCATGTGTGCGGGTAGGGTCGCCAGATCATCGGGATGCATGACCTGAGTAAAGAATTGGCTTCCCATCGCCTGAATTTCGTCAGCAGTGTACCCCAAAACTTTGCCAACCTGGCAATTGGCGTAAACGTTGCGCTGCTCAATCAAGTCGTAGATGTACAACACGCCTGGGGTTGCATCGGCGATTTGTTGAATGAACTGTTGGCTCTGGTGCAGTTGCACCTCCATTTGCTTGCGATCGTCAATATCGGTGCAAATGCAAAGCCAGTGGGTGATTTGGCCGAGCTCGTTTAAGTGAGGCCAGCCTTGGTCAAAGTGCCAACGGTAGGAGCCTTCTGCCATCTTCAGGCGATATTCGACCTGATAGGGCTCCCCTGTCGTAAGAGCTGCTGTCCACGCCTCTAGGCTCCTTTGCCGATCCTCTGGATGAATCAGCGAGTGCCGTTCCTCTGTTAGCAGCTGTGCTAGTGGCACTCCAAGGGCTTTGAGTGATTGCTGATTGCAATATTTCACTTCCCCGTTTGGCTGGCAAATCCAAATTAGGTGAGGGATCGCATCAACCATGTGGTGAAACGGCTGCTCTTGCGATCGCACTTTCTCAACCGTTTGTTGCGACTCAAGAACCTGTGCTTGCAGCCGTTGATTCGCCTGCTGCAGGGCAGCAGTTCGTTCAGCAACCAAGCTTTCTAGGGAGGGAGTACTTCTGGGGCCGACTGCCGCTGACTCTAGGCAATGCTCATTCTGACCGTTCTGGTTAGCGTCTTTATTTGCAAGCTCGTTGGATTGCCTGTGGGAAATAAATTGCTCAACAAGTTCAGAACAAGAAATGCCAGCTTTACGGGCTTGCTGCTCAAGATTCTGCCAGGCTGATTTGCTTAGAGAAAGTTGAATGATCTGTTGCGAGTCTTCCTCTAAAGCCTGAGGTGATTGACTGACGCTGTCACGCTTCATTTAGGCCTATTTGATTTGCCCATACGGCTGACCTCATTAAATCCGACTCTGTAAGGCAATCTATCTATCTAAAGAGGGACGATCCCAAAAAAAGCAGGCTAACTCTACCACAGCGGCTCATTTACGATGACTCATTCTGTTCCTAGCAGAATTTGACTTCCTCCTGCTTAGGCTCCAACCCGCTGTGTGTCGTTCTATGGAGAAATTGCAGCATTGATCAATTTATTTGCGATCGCTGTCTACTCTAAGGCCGTAGCTTAACTTCTTCTTAACCCCAAAGGGAGGATAAGGGTGAAGGCGAGAGTAAAGGTTAAGAGTAAGCATTGCTGGCTTTTTCAGATCATGCCGGGGCTGGAGCGACTAAGTCACTACAAGTTGTTCTGGCTGCAGGGTGATCTTTTAGCGGGGATAACGGTTGCGGCTTACCTAATCCCTCAGTGCATGGCTTACGGAGAACTGGCTGGCGTAGGTCCGGTAGAAGGGCTTTGGGCTATTCTGCCACCGATGCTAATTTACGGTCTGTTTGGATCTTCTCCCCAGCTTTCAGTGGGGCCAGAATCGACAACGGCAATTATGACGGCAGCAGCAGTTGCTCCCTTGGTAGCGGCTTCTGGAGCTAGCTATGCGCTGCTAGCGTCACTTCTGGCTTGTTTGGTGGGGGTGGTTTGTCTAGTGGGTTACGTGGCCCGGCTGGGGTTTTTGACGAATCTTCTCTCTAAACCCATTCTGATTGGCTATTTGGCCGGAGTCGCCATCATTATGATGGCGGGTCAGTTAGGCAAAATTAGTGGCCTCACCCTTGAGGCTGACTCGGTTTTTGGGCAGATCCAGGAATTTTTTAGCCAGTTAAATCAAATTCATAAGCCGACACTTACACTGGCACTGCTGGTTTTGACATTTCTCTTTGTAATTCAGCGTCGCTTTCCCAAAGCACCTGGTCCCCTTTTAGCTGTGTTATTAGCAACGTTGGCAACCTGGCTTCTCCATCTTGAACAACGGGGTTTGGCTGTAGTGGGAACTGTTCCAGCAGAACTGCCTCATCTGGTCATCCCTAATTTACTATCGCCCTCTACCCTGTCTTTGCTGAGCTCTGCCATTGGGATTGCCATTGTTGGCTATTCTGACAATGTGCTAACGGCACGGGCTTTTGCCAGTCGCCACCACTATCGAGTCGATGCTAACCAGGAGTTACTGGCCTTGGGAGCATCCAATTTAGGAGCCGGCTTGATGCAAGGGTTTCCAGTGAGCAGCAGCAGTAGCCGTACCGTCATGGGCGATGCTCTAGGTGGCAAGACTCAGCTCTTTTCGGTGGTCGCCTTTGCCGTAGTAATTTGTGTGCTGCTTTTTTTTCGGCCTGTACTGGCCTTGTTTCCCAAGGCGGCCCTGGGAGCAATCATCATTTTTGCCGCTACTAAATTAATTGAGGTGAAAGAGTTCCGGCGGCTAAAAAGGTTTCGGCGAACTGAATTAGCGTTGGCCCTAAGTACGACGTTAGGTGTGCTGTTCACCAATATTCTGGTTGGAGTTGGGGTTGCGGTTGGCTTATCTGTTATTGACTTGCTAGCCCGAGTCGTAAAACCACATGATGCGGTTTTAGGAGAGGTTCCGGGCGTTCCGGGATTACACGATATTGAAGACTGGCCAGGAGCCGAAACCAGGCCAGGGCTGGTGTTGTATCGCTATGATGCCCCACTGTGCTTTGCCAATGTAGAGAATTTTAAGCGGCGAGCTTTGGATGAGATCGCAGCCGAAGTCCGCTCCGTTGAGTGGTTTGTGCTAGACACCGAAGCGATCGCAGAAATCGATATTACAGCAGTGGACATGCTGCGGGATTTGCAAACCGAGTTAGCGGTTCAAGGCATTACCCTAGGACTAGCCCGAGTAAAGCAAAACCTATATGCTCAACTGGCTAGATCGGGTTTGCTAGAGCAGATTGGTCCGAAGCACATCTTCCTGACCCTACACACTGCAATTGATGGCTTTGAGAACCGACACCGCTAGCCAGGTGATTGGATATCTCCCAACCAGCTTTGAAAGCCCAACTCGCTAGATGTCGGAGTCGGCTCTTACAGTTAGAGTTGGGATATCAGAGTTGGGATATCAGAGTTGGGACATCAAAGCTGGATAAAGGTGACGGGAAATCCTTGCCGTCCTGAAGTTTAGTCAGCCTCCTGCTGCTCAAACGTCCAAGTCAAAATCTTGCGGGGGGCTTGCTTTAGTGCGGTTCTGAGTTCGTCGTTATTCTCAAACTTTAGTTGCGAGAGGCAGCAAGCTTCGACGTTGACCGTGATTTTTTCCTCATTAAACGGCCAAGGAGTTACCCCCAAATTGCCATTTCCCAACTCATAAATGCTATAGCGTTTGCCATCAGGCCCAACTTGAACTTCCAAATGCCGTCCTGCTGCTGGGATTTGCTTTTGGCAAAGAATGAGAGACATGCGATCGCACCAGCGCATAAAGTTATAGGCCGATTCACCCTCCTCTTTGCTAATGCCTAGCTCCTTGCGCCACTGAGCCTGAAGCTGCCGTTGCTCCTCTAGGAAATCGGCCATACCCTTAACCTGATCGCGCTTCCCTTCGCTTAGAAAGCAAAAGTGCATGGAAAGCAGCATTGCAACCCAACGCCCTCGGTAAAGGGCGTTCTCAACGTGGTAGCGCAGTTCCTCAATGGAAGTTTCCGTATTGAGGGTAAAGTCCAGTGGAGCCCCAGCCGAGGTGAGTTGGTCCTCCTCCCACTCTTTCTCTAGATCGTCGTGGTGAGAGATGGCAGCAATCGTCTCATAAATGCGCTGAGGTGTCTTGCTGCGGTTCCAGTTACCGGCAATTTGGGCGGCTAGCAGGGCATGGGCGCGGTGATAGATAATTTCCCAGCCTTCATCTTGAAGGTTAACAATCATAGTAGGTGTTAATAAGGGGATCAGGGGTGGTGGTGTAAGACATACTCAACCGCCAAGGGCGTAATGCGGACTATCGTTGTCTGTATCACGCTGCGATCGGCTTCGCTCCAATGGCGGGGTTGCCCAAAGACGGCAGGCTGCAAAATGCCCCAAAGCTGATTTTCCTGGCAAAGATGCGCGTGAATTAAAGCGCGATGCCCGAAGGTTTTGGCCTCAAAATCCCGATTGAGAATGTCGGGGCTGGCCGTTTCTACATCCTCCACGAAGATAGAAGGCCGGGTTTCAACTGCCGCTCGAAACATCGGATCTTCTGCCGTGAGTCCAGACGGTTCTGCTTTCCAGTCTGGGTCATACACTTCAGGAATACTTGGGTTGCGTCGCCAATGAAAGGGAACTCTGCCCATGCGTTGCTGGGGGTTGCGCAGGTAGAGAAAGATGCGATCGCACTCCAACCGCTCTCCCAAAGCTGGCATTAGGGCTGTAAACGCCGCTTCTGGCGACTTCTGGCGACAAATCTCCTCTACAAAAGAGGCTGAATCAAGGTCAGTTTTGGGCATTGGCAATTCTGGGTGTTGGTTGAGAAACCAGACGTTTATCTGACCCCGTTATCGTAAAAAAACTTCATAGTTTATACATCACACCCACGACAGAGCGAGCCCTGCTTGCTAACAACTCCCAAAACAAAGCGCCATCCACCTGGACAGCGCTTAGCAAAAGGTTAAATTGTCAAAAACTTGTTAGTCCAGATAGCCCATCAGCGTCGGTGGGGGGGGATCAATGACATCATTGCGTGCAATGGGTCGATCGCCGGGCAGCGTGTGGAGGTCAGAAATTACTAAAGTACTTACTTCAATGGGCCGATGGCCAGGAAGCACATCCATTGGCGAGATCTGAAACGAGGTTGCCATGATGGGGCGCTGACCCGCAGAATCCAAGGTCGCAACTATTTCAAAGTCGCTCGCTTCGATAGGCCGCTTGTTGGGCAAGTATTCAGTAGGAATCAACCGCACGTTGTAGTCAAGGAGGATGACGTCAGAGTCATCGCCCTTAGCTTTGACAATACCACCACTCTTAGCAGACTGGCGCTTGGCTCGGTTAGTGGTGCTCACGCTTTTTGTGTCCTCTTGTTCAGGCGTTTCGGAGTGCCCATTGCTGTTGGCGCTGGTGGTCATGCGTAAATCCCTCTTGCTGCTTTCAGTATCTGCCAGCATTAAACAGCTAGCATCAGGATAAATCTGGGAATTGCCTTTGCGTTTCTTAAACAGACGCACGGGGTTTTAAATCCGGAATGAAATCCGGAATGTTTAAGTAATTATTATACTTGGCCTTATACCCCATTTGGTTTACAAAAGGTTATTACCCCCATAACTCTTGGCTACTGATTCCGTAGGCTACCTTAGAGGCGCTGCCAAAAAAAGGCTAGGGCGTGGATAGGGGCTAGGTTTACGGGCGATGAATGACATTCGGGTACCCGTACCCGACTCTTAAAGGATTCGTCTATACTGAGGTTTAGGTGGGTTGGAGTTTTCTCCAAATACTCATTACACGGGGCTGTAACGGTTTCGACGTTTTGACGAAAACCACGCTGTGATACAGGCCGAGAGGGAGTCCACTCTCGTAAATCCAGGCTCAAACAAAAAGTAAATGCGAACAACATCGTTCCTTTCGCTCGTAAAGCAGCTCCTGT